>JANXSY010000279.1 GCA_025356435.1 Isosphaeraceae bacterium
CAGATCTCCCAGACCGAGAAGTCGAAGGCAAACGAGTGGAAGAGGGTCCATACGTCCGACTCGCCGAACTCGAACCAAGTGCGGGTGGCGGAGAAAAGCCTAGCCACGTTGGCATGCGTCACGGCCACGCCTTTGGGGCGGCCGGTCGATCCCGAGGTGTAGATGACGTAGGCCAGATGACTCGGCCGAGCAACCTGAGCAAGAGAATGTGATTCGGCCCTCGAGTCAATCTCCGGCAGGTCGTCGATCAGGAGCAGGAACGAATCGTGCTCAGGCAGTTGCTCGATGAGGGATTTCTGGGTCAGAATGACCGGCATCTTCGCATCTTCGAGAATCAGTCTAAGCCGCTCGATGGGGTAGGCCGGATCGAGAGGAACGTAGGCACCCCCTGCCTTGAGGATGGCGAGAATTCCGACGATCATCTCCACCGACCGCTCGACGAAGAGGCCGACCAAGACCTCGGGGCCGATGCCCAATGCACCAAGCGTGCGGGCCAGTCGGTCGGCACGGTCGTTCAGTTCGCCGTAAGTCAGATGGGTTTGCTCAAGGGTCAACGCGATCGACTCGGGGCATCGCGCGGCTTGAACCTCGAACAGGCGGTGCAAGCAGCCGACGCCCGAGGACACCTGACCTGCATTCCGGGGTTCTCGTTGGACAGGCCGACCTTGGGAAAGGCGACCGACTCCCCCCTTTGCGGCACCGTTACTCAACGGAAACGCCCTCCTCTGAGGAGAGGTCCATGAGCATCGAATCCAGTTCTTCGTCGGAGAGGTTCGAAAGGTCGTCCGACCCGGGCTCGTCCCACTGGCTGAGCAGCCGACGGCGCTCTTCTTCTGACAGCATCGGCAACGTACCAATCGACTGGTCTGGGTTGGCGACGATCCCTTCAAGGAGGGTCTGGAAATGCCCCAACATGCGGTCGATCGTGGCCTCTTCGAAGAGGTCGGTACTGTACTCGATCGTCACCTTCAGCCCCTGCTCGGTCTCGCTTGCATTGAGCGTGAGGTCAAATTTGGCCGTCCCGCTGATCGCCTCGACGGGGGAGAGTTTTAGATCGGGCGAGTTCGGGATCGGCAAGGGTGCGTTCTGGAGGACGAACATGACCTGGAAGATCGGGGTCCGGCTCGCGTCGCGTCCGGGATGCAAAACGCCTACGAGCTTCTCGAAAGGTAGGTCTTGATGGGCGAAGGCTCCGAGGGCTACCCGGCGCACCATTCTCAGCAGTTCGCGGAAGGTGGGATCGCCCGAAAGGTCTCCTCGCAGGACGAGCGTATTAACGAAGAAACCAATCAGCCCTTCCAGTTCAGATCGTGTTCTCCCGGCGATCGGCGAACCGACCACGATATCGGTCTGACCCGAATAGCGATGGAGGAGAACCTGAAATGCCGAGAGGAGCGTCATGAAGAGCGTCGAACCTCCCTTTCTCCCAAGCGTCTTTATCGCGGACAGCACTGCCTTCGGTACAATAATTGACCGCTCGGCACCTCTTTGAGACATCGCAGGTAGCCGGGGTCGGTCGGTCGGCAGTTCGAGGAGTGAAGTCCCAGCGAGTTGCGAGTGCCAGTAATCGAGCTGCGATTGCAGCACGTCGCCTTGGAGCCAATCTCGCTGCCAGACCGCATAGTCGGCATACTGCAATTGCGGCTCGGGAAGCGGCGACGGTTGACCGGAACGGAACGCCTCGTAAAGCTCGGCGGTTTCTTGAATGAGCACACCCATCGACCACCCGTCCGAAGCGATGTGGTGCATCGTCACAATGAGAATATGATCCGAATTTGACAGCCGGATCAACTCCGCGCGGATCATCGGCCCGACAGCCAGGTCGAACGGTCGACGGGCCTCGGCCTCGATCAGCCGGCAGGATTCGGCCTCCCGCTCCGAGGCGGGCGACGCGGTGAGGTCGATCGGGAGGAGTGAAAGCTCGAAATCTGGAGCGATGACCTGATACGGCACACCGTCCTCCGAGGCGAATGAGGTTCGGAGAACTTCATGCCGACGGACGACTTCGTTCAACGCGCGTTCTAGCGAGGGAACGTCGAGTTCTCCCTCAAGCCTGACAGCTGTTGGGATGTTGTAGGAGGCGCTCCCCGGCTCCAACTGGTCGAGGAACCAGAGCCGTTGCTGGGCGAACGAGGCCGGGAGTCGGCCGTCACGGCTCACGCGAACGATCGGTGGCGCGAGAAGGCCGGTGCCAGCCGCCATCTCGCGATCGACGAGTTGGGCGAGGCCGGCCACGGTCGGGCGTTCGAGAAAATCGCGGAGGGTCGGCTCGACTGCGAAGGTGTCGCGGACGCGGGCAAGCAACTGCGTCGCGAACAGGGAATGGCCGCCCAGTTCGAAGAAATTATCGTGGACCCCGATACGATCGATGGCGAGGAGTTCTTTCCAGGTCTCGACGAGCGCGTCTTCGATCGGGCCTCGGGGGGGGACGTAAGGCGCGGCGGAATCGGGCCTGTTCTGGTCGGGATCGGGCAGGGCGTTGCGGTCGACCTTGCCGTTGGGGGTGAGCGGCAAGGCGTCGAGCGTGACGAAGAACGAGGGGATCATATATTCGGGCAAGGCCGCAAGGAGCCAGGCCCGCAGTTCGTTGACGGCGGCCGGCATTCCGGTCCTCGGGGCGTAATAGGCGACCAGGGCTTTCTCACCTGTCGAGTCCTCGCGGGCGATGACCACGGCTTCGAGGATCGCCGGGTGGCGTGTCAGCGCGGCTTCGATCTCGCCGAGTTCGACGCGGAACCCGCGAATCTTGACCTGATGGTCGGCCCTCCCCAGGCATTCGAGCATGCCGTCGGCCCGCCACCGCGCCAGGTCTCCCGTCCGGTAGACCCGGCCCCCGGACGACTTGCCGAAGGGGTCGGGCAGGAAACGTTCGGCCGTCATGGTGGGCCTGCAATAATAGCCCCGCGCGACGCCCTGGCCGCCGATGTAAAGCTCACCGGTGACGCCGACAGGCACCGGCCTCATCCTGGCGTCCAGTACATAAAGCTGAGTATTCGCGATCGGCCGACCGATCGGCACCGAGCCTTCGCCGGGCTCGACCGGAGCGAGCGAAGACCAGATCGTCGTCTCGGTCGGCCCGTAGAGGTTCCAGAGGGCCTTGCCCTTGCCGACGAGCCGATCCGCCAGCGAGCGAGGGAGTGCCTCGCCCCCGCAGAGCATGGTCAGGGAGGGCGTCCCTTGCCAGCCTCCTTCGAGGAGGAGACGCCAGGTCGCGGGGGTCGCCTGCAGGAAGGTCACGTCGCCCCGGTTGAGCCGCTCGGCGAGCCTCGCTCCGTCAGCCGCGATGTCGCGTGTCAGGAGTTCGATCCGAGCGCCGACTGTCAGGGGCAGGAGCAGTTCGAGGACGGCGATGTCAAATGAGAGAGTCGTCACGGCCAGCAGAGAGTCGCCCTCGGCGATCCCCAGAAGGCTCTTCATTGACGTCAAGAAATTCGTTAGCGCACCGTGCGGGATCTGGACCCCTTTGGGTCGGCCGGTTGATCCCGAGGTGTAGATGATATATGCGATATTCTCCGACGTCGTCACTCCGACCGGGTCAGCGTCAGACAGGCCAACGAACTCTTCCCCATTCGAGTCGATACAAAGTACCTCGGCATCCCCGGCGGGCAGTGATTCTCGCAGGGACTGCTCTGTAATCAACACTTTCACTCGCGCATCTTCGAGCATCATGCTGATCCGGTCCGGCGGATAGGCCGGATCGACCGGGACATAAGCCCCGCCAGCCTTAAGCACGGCCAGTAGGCCGATCAGCATCTTGGGGGATCGTTCGAGGCAGATACCGACAAGCACCTCCGGCCCGACGCCGAGCACGCGGAGTCGATGCGCGAGTCGGTTGGCTCGCCCATTTATTTCGCGGTAAGTCAGGCGATCATCACCGAAGACGACCGCGATCGACTCGGGCGTCTTGGCCGCCTGCTCTTCGATTGCGCGATGTGCACTCCTCGACGAGAGCCGAGCCGAATTCTTCTCCGAGAGCAGCCGCGTGAGTAAAGTCCGTTTCTCCTCGGCGGAAAGTGCCGAAGTCACCTCCAATGGTTGATTCATCGACCTGTCTCCCCTATCGACCTGCGAATGTCCGCGATGTAAGCGTCAAGTTCGTCGTCTGTGAGGCCATCGATTTCAACGGCGATCGGAACTTCAACAGGTTCTGGGTTCGACCATGGAGCACCATCGATCGACGGCCCGTGTTCGGAACCAGAGAGCATGGAGATATCCGCAAGCCTTCGATGGGGTTCCTTAGCGATTTCTTCGAGCAGACGCCGGTAATGAACGAGGGCTCGCCGAACCGCCGAGGCCTCGAATCGCCTGGAGTCGTAACTCATCCTCACACCCAAGGTGGACCCGGGGATCGCCGTCACGGTGATTGGATAGTTTGTCTGATCGAAGATGCGAATGTCTTCGAT
Organism: Isosphaeraceae bacterium; assembly: GCA_025356435.1. Lineage (GTDB taxonomy): Bacteria > Planctomycetota > Planctomycetia > Isosphaerales > Isosphaeraceae > CAMFLR01. Next base: position 4,404 of record JANXSY010000279.1, read on the forward strand.
CTCAAGAAGACGGTCCGCCGAGGCGAGGTCGGAGCCGTTCGGCGTGTTTTGCACGATCACAATACTGTCGAACAGCGAACGACCTCGCGGTACCTCGCTCCACTCGTGGACTTTCACCAGAGGGCTCGACTCGTGGGACCGCATCGCCACGAGTCCTGCCTGGATCGAACGAAGCCAGGGAATTAATAAAGCTTCCTCGTCGACCTCGACACGGAGTGGGAGGGTATTGATGAACACCCCGGCCATCGACTCGATCCCCTCAATGTCAGCAGGCCGTCCCGAGACTGTCACGCCGAAGACGACGTCGCCTTTTCCGCTGTAACGAGACAGCAGCAAGGCCCAGGCCCCTTCAATCAGCGACGCCAACGTGAGCTGACCTGACCGCGCGATCGCGCGTAACGACGCGGTCGTCTGCTCATCAATCAAGACGTCAATCTCATGGAATGGGAGCGTGTCGACGCCTCTTTCGGCCGTGACGGTGTCGAAGCCCAGTGGCGTTGGCGCGGAAAAGCCGATGAGGGTCCGACGCCAGTAAGTCTCGTCCTCCGCGAGGTCACGCCGACGCTGCCACTCGACGTAATGTCGGAACGGGCGGCTCGGTGTGAGCTCAATGTCCACTCCCCGGGCCTCGGCCTCATAGAGAGCGAACAGATCACTGAGGAGGATCGGAAAACTCCAACCATCGACAATGAGGTGATGACTTGACCAGACCATTACATGTTCGTCAATTGCTACCTCAAACAGTGCCACCCGGAGCATCGGCGCGAGTGAAGGGACGAAGCCGAGTTTCCGGTCGGCAAGCAGGTAGTCCGAGAGACGACGGACCAGGTTTTCGCCGTCTCGCCAATCCTCCCAGATGATCGGCGGGCAGATTTCGCGATAGACCACTTGAATGGGCCGGTCAGATTCGTGCCATTGGATCGCGGTCCGCAGCGTTGGATGGCGATGGATCACTCGTCGCCAGGCGGAGGCGAAGGCGTCGAAGTTAAGCGTGCCGCGAAGCTGACAGGTAAACTGCTCGATATACGCCCCGGCCTCCGGCTCCGCGAGCGAGTGGAAGAGCATTCCCTCTTGCACCGGCGTGAGCGGATAGGCGTCCTCAATTGCCTGCGAGTCGCTGAGGGCAAGCCTCATGGCCTCCCGCTCGCTCACGTCGAAGCTTTCATCCGACGACGGAATCGTCGGCTGTGGATACCGATCGACCGAAGCGATCTCGGCCGCCAACTCCGCAATCGTCTGATGGCGGAAGAAGAGGCCGGGGTCGAGACGTAGGCCCTCTCGCCGCGCCCGAGAGGCGATCTGGATGATGAGGATCGAGTCGAGGCCCAGTTCCAAGAAATTGTCATAGACCCCGATCCGTTCGACGTCGAGGACCTCCCTGGCGATCCGCGCCAGCGTCGATTCCAGCGGATTTCTCGGCTCGATGTACGCCTCCCGCGGCGCGGCGGGGGATTCGAGAGCGGTGAGGGCCTTACGATCGACCTTGCCGTTGGTCGACAGCGGCATGGCGTCCAGTATCTGGATTGTGACGGGGATCATCGCCTCCGGCAGCAACCGGGTCAGCCACCTCCGAAGTTCCGAAGGAACGGGCGCGGACGACCCCTCAACGACGACATAGCCGAGTAACGACCTTCCCCCAATCGCCTCTGCCGTCACGAGCACGGCCGCATCGCGAACGGATGGATGTCTCAGCAATGCTGCTTCGACCTCTCCTAACTCGATCCGAACGCCGCGAATCTTGACCTGTTGATCGGCTCGTCCCAGAAGTTCCAGCGTCCCGTCGCCGCCCCATCGTCCGAGGTCGCCGGTGCGATAGAGCCGACCGCCAGACGCGCCAAACGGGTCCGGAATGAATCGTTCAGCCGTGAGGGCAGGGCGGTTGAGGTAACCGAGGGATACCCCATCGCCGCCGACGAACAGTTCGCCGGGCACGCCGGGGGGGGCCGGCTGGAGGTTGCGGTCGAGCACGTAGACCCTCGTGCCGTCGAGGGGCCGGCCAATCGGGACCGGGCGGTCGTCGGTGAGTCCGTCGAGACGGCCTTCAAAGAAAGTGCTATCGATCGTCGTCTCGGTCAGCCCGTAGGAGTTAATCACACGGGTCTTGGGACCGACGAGTGATTGAAGTCTACGATACGAGCCAACGCGCCACATGTCGGACCCGACCACGATCAGACTCATGAAGTCGAGCGAACGCCCGACCCCAATCAGCCAGCCGATGAGGCGGTCAACGACAGCTGGCACGAATTCCGCGAACGCCACCCGTTCGCTCACCATGAGCGTGAAGAGCGCCTCGGGCTCCACAAGCGTCTCACGAGGACAGAGAACGAGTGTGCCGCCCGAACAGAGGGCGCGGGTCCAATCACCCGTGAATACGTCGAAGGCGAGCCCAGCCGCCTGGAGGTGCGGCCCAGGCAAAGAGGGAAGGTCGTAGGCCCGCTCCCATGCCAGATAGGCGGCTGTGAGGCTCTTATGGGAGATGAGGACTCCTTTCGGTGTCCCCGTGCTTCCCGACGTATAGATGACATAAGCAACGTCATCTGGAGACGTCGGCGAGGCCGGTTGCGGAGCAGGCCCCGCCGAATCACCATCAACTCCTAGTTCGATGACGATCGTCGCACCGTCAGCCATCTCGACAGGAGAGTTCCGGTCGAGAAGGACGACGGAAACCCCTGCATCGGCGAGGATCAAGGCCAGCCGTTCGGGCGGGGTGGCCGGGTCAATCGGCAGCTTGGCCGGGTTGATACTGTCAACCCCGGCACTACCGCCACCGTCCACCGCATCCACGTTCTTGTCGAGGGATTCGTCGTATAGCACTTCGGTGCCCGGCTTGGC
>JANXSY010000284.1 GCA_025356435.1 Isosphaeraceae bacterium
TGATGGTCAGATAAGGCCCGCCGACGCCGGCTTCATCCATCGTTGCGTACCGGATCGGATTGCGAACTTCGATGTCACCGTCCGCCGTGGTGATTGTCGGCCCCGACGGTAGCAAGGCTTGCCTCGTCGCGTGCGATGTCCTGATGATCGAACGCGATATCCTCGACCTCACTGCGCGACGGATCGCCGAAAAGATTGGCGTCCCCTTCGACGCCGTCCTGATCAACGCCACCCACACTCACCACGCTCCGACGACCTGCACCATTCACGGTTACGAACGTGAAGAAGCGTTCACACGGCATGTAGGTGACCAGGCCGTCGAGGCTGCGATCGCGGCAAATGCCCGGCTTACTCCAGTGAATTTACGATTCAGGCTCGGCGAGGAGGCTTCGGTCGGCAGGAACAGCCGCCTCCTGCTCGCGGATGGGACGATCTACTGGGTCGGCTCAATGGCCGATGCTGTTCGCCCCACCGGCCCATTTGACACCGACCTGCCGGTACTTGCCTTCGACCGCAAGGACGGCAAGCCCGAGGCCGTTCTCTTCAATCACTCGACTCACACGATCGGCACCGTCAACGGCGCGGTCCGTTCGCCAAGCTTCTACGGACTCGCCGCCCAGGAGCTGGAAAAAGAACGCGGAGGCACGTTCCTGTTCTTTGAAGGGGCTTCGGGTTCGACCCATAACCTCGATCTCAAAGCCACAGAAGCCCTGGTGCGGATCAAGGCTGCGGTCTCAGACACTCTGGACAAGGCCACTGAGCGACCCGTCTCTAAAGTCGTCGGTCGCCGCAAGGAAATCTCGCTCCACGTCCGACACTTCGATGAGGCTAAAGATGACGCCGCAGTCGTCTCGTATTGCACCAAACGCCAGCCCGCCCCCTATCACGAGAAGACCATCGAGATCTTTCGCGACATGCGCAAGCGACTCGCTTCCCAACAGGGTGACGAGCGTAAGACCTGGGTCCAGGCGATCGTCATTGGCGATGTAGCGCTCGTCGGCGTGCCTGGCGAATTCTTCACCACGCTCGGGCGTGAGATCAAGCTGCGATCGCCTTACCGATATACTTACGTGTTCGAGCTTGCGAACGATTATGTAGGCTATGTCCCTGACAAGGTCTCGTTCGACAAAGGCGGCTATCAGGTCTGGACGGGGCTGCACAGCTTCCTCGAACGGGGCTCAGGCGAGGCGATTGTTGACGCGGCGGTCGGCCTTCTTGTTGACATCCACGGCGAACCCCAACCGGCCCGCTGAACGCCTTACGGAAACTCTCCATGCGACGCACTCTCGTTCTTCTGCTGATCGCCGTGATCTCCACAAAGGCCCACGCCCAGCGACCTCCCACGGTCGATGAGGAACGGGCTGCGTTCCGGCTGGCCGACCCGTCGCTCGCGATCGAGTTGGTCGCCGCTGAGCCCGAGGTCGTCAGCCCAGTGGCGATCGCCTGGGACGAGTTTGGTCGCTTGTATGTCGCCGAGATGACCGACTATCCCACCGCCCCCACAGGCGGTCGGATCCGCATCCTCGAAGACCGCGACGGCGACGGTCGCTATGAGCACGCCACCCTGTTCGCAGAGGGGTTACCCTTTCCCAACGGGGTGCTTCCCTGGAACGGCGGCGTGCTCGTGACTGCCGCCCCCGACCTCCTCTTCCTCAAAGACACCGACGGCGACGGTCGAGCCGATCTCCGGCGCGTTGTGCTGACCGGCTTCGGCGAAGGGAATCAGCAGCTTCGCGTCAACAGCCCGACGTGGGGCCGAGACAACTGGGTTTACCTGGCCAACGGTCGAAGCGGCGGGGCGATCCGGCGTCCAGAAGATCCAGCCGATCGCGCTGTGGCCATCACGCGGAATGACCTTAGACTTCGCCCAGAGACGGGCGAATTTGAGCCAATCGCCGGCTTCAGTCAGTTCGGCCTCCCCCGCGATAACTGGGGCGACCGCTTCCCCTCATGGAACACGGTGCCGATCCGTCATGTTGTCTTAGAAGATCGCCCCGGCGGTATCCCCGGCGTTGCCGACATCCTTGATGCGTCCGATGGCGGTCGGATCTATTCGCTGGCGCCGACCCAGAAGCGATTCAACGGCGAGACGGTCTCGTTCTTCAACGCCACGTGCGGCCCGATGATCAACCGTGGCAACCTTCTCGGCCCCACGAATCTCGGCGACGCCTTTATCTGCGAGCCGCTCACCAGCGTCGTCCATCGCCGCAAGCTCACCCCGATCGGCCCAACCTTCACAGCCCGGAGGGTTGAGGCTGGGAGCGAGTTCCTGGCTTCGACTCACCCCTGGTTCCGCCCGGTCAACCTGGCGTCGGGGCCTGATGGAGCGTTCTACGTCGCCGACTTCTGCCGCGCCTGGGTCGAGCATCCCGCCTTCGTCCCTGAAGCCCTGCGAAACTCTGTCGACTTCCGCGATGGCCACGATCGGGGCCGGATCTGGCGTATTGCCCCCAAGGGTTCGCCTCGATCGACCGCGACCAAACTCCCTGGCAAAGCCGATGTTGCTGGGCTCGTCGCGATGCTCGCCGCTCCGAACGGGTGGACCCGCGACACCGCACAGCGGCTGCTCGTCGAGCGTAAGGACAAGTCCGCCATTGCCCTGCTCCGAACCCTCGCGAAGACTTCGGCCAACCCACTTGCACGTGTTCATGCTCTTTGGACCCTCGACGGGATCGGTGGGATCGATGCGGAGACACTCCGTGACGCTCTCCGATCTGATGATCCCCACGCCCGCGAGCAGGCGGTCATCCTCGCAGGCCGAACTCCGCTGGTCCATGCCTCGGACCTGACCGCGCTGGCCGACGACAGCGATGCCCGTGTCCGACTTCAGACGGCGGTTGCACTCGCCGG
>JANXSY010000056.1 GCA_025356435.1 Isosphaeraceae bacterium
CCCGGCTTCCAGCCGCCGACCTCGACCTGGCCGAGCGTCGGATGATTGATCGAGTGAAACGGTACGAACGCTCGTCCGCTCATCACCTTATCATTCCAGTCGAGCCAGCGTGCTTCGCCCTCGCCGGTGGCCCCCTCGGGGCTGGCCCAGAGCCGCGAACCCAGGCCGATGACGCCGAACTGGTGATAGGCCCACTCGCTCAAGGCCCCGTCGGTCGTGGCGTCGTTACCGGCCGTCGGCGGAGAGGCGGGCGGGGCGACGACGGGAGCCGTCCCCCCTTGCGGGCCTCGGCCTTGGCCTCTCCCCTGCCCCTTGGTCTGTGGTCCAGGGGCCGGGACTTCGGCCTTCGGCACCTCAGCTTTCGGAGCCTCTGCCTTCTTGGCGGGCTCGTCTTTGGTGGCCACGACTTTGTTGAATTGGCGAGTCAACTCGGCGAAATAGGGCACGTCGGCCGGGGCCAGGCCCTTCGCCTCGACGCGAAGGTTGTCGTTGAGGCCGAAGGCCCAGACGGCACCGATCTCGGCATGTTCATAGGCGAACCGAATTAAGGCGTTAACCTCGGGCTCGCTCGCCGGGCTGGTGCCGGTCTCGGGGTTGTATTCGGTCCAGCCGTGCGGCCAGTTGCGGTTGAGGTTCACGCCGCTGGGAGGGTCTTCGTTGATCTGGCCGTCGCCGTCGTCGTCGATCCCTTCCGACATTTCCGAATAGATCGCCTTTTCCCCCTTCGCGGGGTCAGCCTTGCGGAGGATGCGCGGGTCCTTCTCGTCGGGGATCAGCGCCGCCTTGGCGTCTTTCACTCGCATTGTGAGGGCAAGGCCGTCGTTATCGAGGTCGTTCGGCCCGTCCTCGTTTTTCTTGCCATCGCGGTCGCGGTCGATCGGTGTCAGATTGGCCCGGAACTCGGTGCGTGGCGACCCCTTAAGCACCCGCTCGGCCCCATCGGGATTGAGCCGGGGGACGACGAAGATCATCCGCGCGTCGAGCAGCTTCGTGACGGCCGGATCGTTGCCGTCGGCCGCGGCGATCCGCTCGATCAGCCCGAGTGCAACTTGCGACCCGACGACGTGATCGGCTTCCAGATTGGCCACGATCAGCACTGCCGGTTTGCCCTTGGACTCGGGACGGCCGATCGTGGCGAGCCAGACGTCTCGACCTTCTCGCGTCTTTGCCAGCGACCGCACCTGCACCGCCTTGGGATGCTCGGCCGCGAGGCGATTCAGCCTGACCGTCAAGGTTTGATGGTCAGCATACCCCGTCGGGAAGAGCGAAAACGGCTTCGGAGCGGTCTTCGGCGTGCTAGGCGGTACATCGCCCGGGGCCTGGGCTCCTGCCCACGTCACCCCCGCGAGCACCAACGCCACGGCAACTGTCAGGGTCAAAGCGGCCTTCATGCAATGCTCGCTGGGCTTGGTGTGTCGATGAGGCTCGATCGCTTCTCCAGATATACCCGATCGGAGGGACTGCGACGAGCACCCGCCCGCCCCAGAAAAGCGACGACGGACGGGACATACTCCGTTCCCGGAGCACATCCCGCCCGCCGTCGCGAATCACGATTGGACCACGCCACGTCCCGGAGGCGATCGGGGTGGGAAGGCTCGGAGCAGATGCCGTTGGCGGCCAACACCGCGCGGTGAGCGACGGCGGAAGCCGGTCGGCAGGCGGTCGGCGCGGTTCGAGCGGACGTTCCACCGCGAGGGCGGGACGATAGGCCCGAGGTCCGGCACCGGCCCAACCATCCGGCGGAAGGCACCGGACCCAGTCGCGAACGTTCCCCGTTCGGGCTCCTCGCGAATGCTGTCATCCCTTTCGTCTTCGTCGTCTTCAGCCTCGGCATCGTCGGCGAGTTCCTCGTCGGCCTCTGCCATCGTCTCTTCGGGCTCGTCGCCCTGGAAGACTTCGGCCTCGGCTGACTCAGGCTCGTGATCGGATGCGCCGTACTCCTCGGTAATATGGCCGTGGTCCTCGGGCGCGTCGAAGGGCTCGGACAGCGAGACGTCGGGCAGGTCGCCCTCGGCTTCGGCGGCTTCGGCCTCATCGGCGGGGCGGGACACGTCGGCGACATCAGTAAGGGTGCGATCTTCGAGGCTGTCTGAAACTCCGAAGGTCTGGAGAGAATCGGCGTTGTGGGAGTCTTCTGTGGGATCGCTTTGCGACGGGTCAAGGCTGCGAGGCTCGCCGAGGAGGGGGTCGGCGGGCGAGGTGGAATCAGGTTGTGCGTACTCAATCGCGTCCTCCGGCGGGTGATCGTGGGGCCCGGAATCGGCCTGGGGCCGTTCGGGCTCATCAAGGCGAGGCGGTGGTGCGTAGGCATCGATTCCGGCAAGAGGGCTGCCGGGCTCGACCCTGACGAACTTGCCGGGCGCGACCTGGACCCAGGCCGCGGGGGCCGGCTCAACGACCAGACGAGACTTCTTGCTCCGACTCTTCGTCGCGCGACGCACCTTGGTGGCCGTCGCGGCGGTGGCCGGGGCGTGGACCCCGGCCGAGGAGTCGAGGGCGTTCGAACCCGCGTTAACGACCGGGTCGGACGTATCGACCGAGGCGTGAGCCTCTGAAGACACCGACACCGGCCCAGCCGGGTTGGTCGCGTTGACGCGCCGACCGGCGGGCTCGAACAACAATACGCCCATCAGCAACAGATAAGGAGGGACTAGCCACCAAGATAGCGAAGCGACCGCCGCGCTGGTGCCGAACACCAGCCCCCAGACCAGGACCGGCGCGAACTTCGCCACGCGTAAGCGCAACGAATCCGGCCGTCCCTCGGTCGAGGGATCGTCGGGTCTTACCATCAGGTTGGGCGAATCCTTCCGCACTCGATCCGCTCCGATCGGTTCGTGTTCACACGCTCACACACCCCAGGAGATAATCGCCGCGAACGACGAGATCACCCTCCGAGTTCTATCGGACACGTCAGCCGGAGACTGGTGTTTTTCGTTGAGAAGCTGGGAAGTTATGGCGGTCTAGATAAGGAATGTGGATCGACCAGATTATCCCGCCCTCGGCTCGACTCAGCAAGCCAATCGAAACGATCTCCGACTCAGGCTCCACCGCGTCCTAGCAACAGCGAGAGACAAATCGCTCACTACCTCGACCTGAACCGTGCGGCCGTCCATCAATTCGTGAGCGATCTCTACCGCCGTTTCGGCGTCAACAGCCACGCCGAACTGCTGACGAAGTTCGTTCACTGTTCTTGCGAACCTTCCTTGCGTCACTCTCGCAGGCAAATAAAAAATATACACATATATTTACCATTGATTGATTGCGTCTTTTTGCGAAGTTGGCCAACGGCTCACGGAAAGAAGGCGATCTTTTGCTTAATAATGACGATGCCGTCACCCTATGCGACGACAACTCGATTTTTTCCCGACCCCGGGAGCTTTTTCGATAATATTGCTACTACACCGACAACCATTAATTTGCACTGGTTTATATATTATTAAAATCAATTTCTATTCAATTAACGACCT
>JANXSY010000108.1 GCA_025356435.1 Isosphaeraceae bacterium
GGAAACGGAGATGTTGAGCACGATCTCGGTGCGCACCTGCTTCATGACGTCGCTCACCGATCCGTTGACGTGCAAGACGCCCTGCTCGATGATGCCGATCTTGTTGCAGATATCGGCGAGTTCGGGAAGGATGTGGCTCGAAACGAGGATCGTCTTGCCCATCGAACGCAGCTCTTTGAGCAGGGCGCGAATCTCGATGCGTGCCCTCGGGTCGAGCCCTGATGCGGGCTCGTCGAGCAAGAGAACTTGCGGGTCGTGCAGCAGCACGCGGGCCAGGCCGAGCCGCTGTGTCATCCCGCGCGAGAGGCTGGTGACAAGCGCATCGCGCTTGTAGGTGAGGTCGACGAGTTCAAGCACCTCTTCGCAAATCTTCTTCCGCGCAGGACCCTTGATCCGATAAGCGGCGGCGAAGAATTCGAGATACTCGATGACTTTCATGTCATCATAGACGCCGAAGAAGTCGGGCATATATCCGATCGCGCGACGGATGTCCTTCGCGCCGGTGTAGATCGAATAGCCGCAGACGGTCGCCTCGCCCCAGGTCGGGTTGAGCAGGGTGGCGAGGATGCGCATCGTCGTCGTCTTGCCCGCCCCGTTCGGCCCGATGAACCCGTAGACGTCTCCCTTATCAAGGGTCAAGTTCAGTCGGTTGAGGGCGTAGAGTTCGCCGTACATCTTCGTGAGGTCGTGGGTCTCGATCATGGGAAGAGGCTCGCGGGGACGGTAGATAATAAGAATAGAGGAATGTAGCGGATGAATCCGATCTGATCCCCTCCCCCCTTGCGGGGAAGGGTTAGGGTGGGGGGTTATCCCGCACCGCCAGCCAGATTGTCTCAAGCACCGACTCAAGCTCTTCGAAGACGTGGTTGTTCCAAAATCTCAGGACTCGAAATCCACGCGAATTCAACCATCCTGTCCGCTCCGAATCTTCTTCAGTTCGCACAGCATGTTGGCGACCATCAAGCTCAACAATCCATTGCCGGTCAAAGCTGATAAAATCAACGATGTATCGTCCGATCGGTGCTTGACGGCGGAATCTGGCACCATCGAGTTGGCCAACACGTAGGTTCGACCATAATCGCCGCTCGGCATCGGTTAGGTTCTTCCGCAGTTGCCGTGCGAACGAGTTGGCCACACTTATTCCCCACCCAAGCCCTCCCCCGCAAGAGTCGAGGGGATCAGATATATTGAAGTCTCCTCAATTCTCGCGTCTCTTCTTTCCGTCCTTCGCCCGCTGCCTGCGGTCATAGATCGCGACCCCGGCCGCGAAGCACACGAGCAGCCCGAAACCGATGGCGATAGCAATCGCCGTCGGGTCTCCGGCCGAGAGGTTGTCGAAGAAATGGTCGAAGGCCGACCCGCGGGCTTGACGCATTCTGTTATCTCGCTCCCGGTTTCGGAGACGGGGGGATGACCAGCGGCAGGATGACGCGGAGGACGGTGGTTCGCTCGACCTTCGGAGCGCTTGGGGTCGAGCCGAGGTCGAGATCGGTCATTGGTCGGTCGATCTCGGCCACGAGCATTGGTCGGTCGAGCTGGAGCTGGCCGGTAAGGTCGAGGTCGTGGAGCGGGCGGCTGGGGAGGACGTTAGTGCCCGAGGTGTCGCTGTCGTGGAAGAGGATCGCCTGCGAGAGTTTGTACCGATCGATGTTGGTGACGCCGCTGCGATAGGGGGCGTTCGGGTCGTAGTAAGAGAGTTGGAGGTCGCGGAGATGGCCCGAGAGCTTGCGATCTTGCGTTAGCTCGACACGGACCGTCGCCCCGGGTGCGATCGTGCCGAGGTTGTAGTAAACCTGCGTGTTGAACGCCAGCACGGCGTCTTTGAGCGGCACGTCGAGTCGGTTGGTGATCGTGCCGTTGAGCCGGTCGATCCCGTTGGGGGTAAGGTCTGACTCGACGATCGGATCACCGTCGGCGCGGGCGAACCATCGGGCGGTGAACGCCTTGGTGCTCCAGATCGGCACGCGGACACCCTGAAGTCGCGAGGACAGCCCGACCGGGGCATAGCTGTAGCCGTTCGACCCGAACGAGACGCCTCGGCCGCTGCCGTTCATCCCGCGGAGCACCTGCTCGGGAGCGCTGAACCAACTGATCCGCGTCTCGGCGGGGGATGCCTTGGCGTCGCCCCCGTGCAGCGGCCTGGGCAAGATCGCGACCTCGTAGTCGCGATTCTGCGGGCTGAACATGCCGACGAACGACGCGCCTCGCACCGTCTTGGACGCGAGGTCGACGTCGACGATGTCGACCTGATTGACCCGAAGCTCGGTCCCCTTGATCCGATAGGCGGCCCAGTATGCAACTCCGCTGACGATCAGCACGATCGCTGGAAAGGTGATCCAGGTCAGTTCCATGCGCTTGAGAACTTTACGCAGGAAGAAGTAGTCTCCCGGACCGATAAGCAGAATGTAGAGGAAGATGAAGAAGGCGACCCAGCCAAAGGGGACGAGCTTGACGCCTTGAAATTGTTCGAGCGCCTCGCGGAGCTTGGTCGAGAGGTCTCCCACGCCGATCTGGATGAGCCGGGCGCGGTTCGCGTTGCCGGAAGTCGAGGCCGAGGTCGGGCGAAGGTCGAGCGCCTTGACCCAGAAGAGGCCGCGATCGGCCCAGTTCGCGAACGGTTGCAGGTCGACGTCGAGCGCGACAACCGTCACCCGGCCGAAGCCGTAGGGACCCCGGACGACGATCGGCGAGCTGGACGTGGTGCAGAGAATTTTCCCTCCGCGCGTCTCGGCCCCCTCCAGTTTGGCAATGCTCAGCGTGCTCTTTCCCGAGCCGGTCTCGGGCACGAGCGGGTTCGTCGCGCCCGCGAACGCCTCAATGGTGCGCAGGTCGGTGATCGTGGTCAGGCCGGCGGGCGTCGCGGGCAAGATCGAGCCGATCGCGCTATCCCTTACCGCCTGCCAGTTCGACCCGACCGCGACGACGAGGTGTCCCCCCTGCCCGACCCACTCCTTGATCGTCTCGCCCCGCGTCGAGCCAAGGACCGACATCAACTCCTTGTCATTCGTGTCGACGACGATGGCATCGAGGGCGTCATATCCGAGGGTCCGGCCGGGGAGCATTCCCGCGTCAAGTCCCTGCAGCCTGAGCACCTCAACCACGCTTGCCGCGCTCGTGTTCTGCCTGTTCGAGGGGTTCCGCCCGCCGTTGAGCCCAGGCAGGGTCGGGAGCATCTCGATCCCCTGAGTCTTGCCCAGAGCGAGGATCGCGATGTCGTCGGAGAAGATCAGGCCCGGCAACTTGTTCGGCCGGAGCGTTTCGAGGTTAAATGACGCCTTGCGCTTGCCGTCCTTGTCGATGAATCGGAGCGTGATATTCCCCATCGTCGATCCGGGCCGGGTGTAGGCGATCAGCCGCGTTGACTCGCCAGCCCCGACCCTCGCGATCACGCTGAACGTCGTCGGCGTCCCTGACTCGTCGTCGGTGATAACTTCCATGACGCCGTCGAACGGCTCGACCCCGGGCACATGCGCCTGGACCCAGATCGGCGTCCAGGTGCCGACCTTGAACTTCTCATCGAAGCCGACCCGGATGTTATCGACCTCGATCGGCTTCAGCGCCGGCGCGGCCAGGCCTGCCCGCGTGGCAAGGAGCAACATCGGGAGGATCGCAAGCCGCCAGGATCGTCGAAGACGCATGAGGAAGTCTCGCGTGAGCCGTGATTCCGGCGGATTTCGAGGAGCGGGGCGTTCGATCGGATCAGGGCTTCTCGGCCGGGTCGCAAACACAGGGTGTCGCCGAGCAGCCGGGACAACCGTCGCCATACTTGGCGCGGACGGCAGCGTCGAGGTCGACGCCTCGGATGTTGGCCAGGGTCGCGAGCCACGCCAGCACGTCGGCCATCTCCAGCGCGAGTTCTTCGTGAGTGCCTGACCGCAGCGCGGTCGCCAGCTCACCAAACTCCTCAGTCAGCCAGAGGAACGTGACCGCGTCACCGCGTGCCGCATCCTTCTGGCCATAGAGGGCCTTGATCCGTCGCTGGAGTGAACCGAGTGTGATGCCGCCCGTAGTGTCGTCGCTCATGACGACTCATCTTACAACGACCGCCGTGCCTCTGGCAAACCCCTTACTTCGACATTCGTCGTGGGTTGCGGCTCACGACGAAATGAGACGGACCCTGGCCTCCGCCTGCTGGCGACGGATCGCAGCGGCGACCGAACGGACCAGGCCGATCACAATCAGCACCCGGATGCCCAGTCCGATGACGATCGCCGGATTGAACTCGGCGTGGTTCGAGGCCAATTGCAGCAGGAAGAGCGCCGAGATGGCGATGTAGAGGATCAGCCCGAGCAGGTTCGTCACGAGGGGGAAGGCTCCCATCAGAATCGCCAGCACCACAAAGCCCATCCCGATCCCCGCCGAGACCTTGAGCAGCACCGTCGTCACCCGGACGAGCTGTTCTTTCACCGCCTGAAGCTTCGCCATGTCGACTCGCTCATCGGCGTCGGCCCCGAATTCCTTCTCGACCATCCGGGCAACCTCGACATGGACCATGCGAGGAACCTGGTCGAGCTGCGTGAGCGAGGTGAGGATCGCGGCGGCCCCGACCAGAGAGTAAAAGAGCCGGGTCCAGATATACCTCGGCCGCGCGCCCGGTATCTCTTGGTCGTCGATGTAGTGGATGCTCTCATCATCGAAGAGGGGACGCATGTCTGAGGTCATCGTCGACGCATCCTAAAATTAGAGGAAAAGCGGGCCTCGGCAGGATGACATGGAAGTCGTTCAAATCAAGGGTTCTAACCAGACGACGATCGCGTTGTGGGCGAAGTGGAGGACGATCGGGATCAACATGCTCCGGCCCGCCACGCGGATGATGCCGAGGACGAGGCCCAGAACGATCAGATACGGGATCGCGAGCGGGTTGCCGATATGCGCCAGGCCAAACATCACCCCCGAGACGAGCACCGCCCCAGAGGTGCCAACGATCGTCTTGAGATGACCGAGTGCCAGATAGCGGAAGAAGAACTCCTCAACGATCGCGGGCTGGATGCAATACGCCAGCAGCACCCCAAAAAACATCTCGGGTCGCTGCGCCATCTCGATGGTGGCGTCGGGCAGGCCCAGGCCCGTCTTGAGGACGTGCATATAGGCGAAATTCATCGCCATCAACGCCGCGAGCAGCGGGATCGCAGCGAGCCAGACCAGCACTTTCCGACCGAGCGAGATCGGGCTCAGTGCGGGCGGTCGCGACGACCAGGCGATGCCCGCGAAGACAACGCACGCGCCGACCGCTTCAAGGATCAGCATGATCATGAGCTGTCGGCCGTCTGTCTCCGGACCGGGAGGCCCTTTCTCGATCAGGCCGAAGCCGTTCATCCAACCGACCGCGACCGACAAGCACAGCAAGCCAATGTAGACATACAACATTGTCGAGATCGACGAGGCCACGTCAACCGGCCCATCCCCTCGATCTTCGCGGACGACGTCGGCCTCCGAGACCAACCTCGCCCCGCACGAGGGGCAAGCCATTCGCGACGCTTCGACCGGCCTGCCGCAGTGCCAGCATGTCTGCGCAGAGACTTCGACCGGACCGAGGACGACGTTTGGTTGATCGTCATCGAACCCGATCCGCCAGAGGTCGTCAGGAGGGTTCACGAGACCGGGCTCAGCAAGTCGGCATTCATCATACGAAGGAGTTCTCGCCTCGGACTCGCCGACCGGCTGGATTCGTGTTTGACCGGCGAATAGCACACAGCTTATCCCCCGCCAGTCATCGACGAAAGGCAGTGGCGATTGATTGTTGGATCGGGATCGGAGTCGTTCGTCTTCGGTTAAGCGTCGGATTTCCGGGACGGTCTTCGGAGGAGAAGCGATGATCAGAGTGGTGCTGTTTGACAACTCGGACAAGGGTCTCGATCGACTGCAACGGTATTGAGTTCAGACCCAGTCCGCGAATTTTTCAGTTGCGCCGAGCGAACCCAATCTCGTTCGTGTTGATGCCTTTTCGAGTCAACCAAGGGGGCGACGAGGGACATCAATGCCGAACGAACCCAACGCCGCCAGACCTACGGGGTGGGCGGGTCGGGATCGTGTCCCAGCCGCTTCGATAGTTCCTCAACCTGGCGGGAGAGGCGGTCGATCTTCTCGACGAGTTCGCTGTGGTGGCGGACGATTTCGCGGGGCTGCATGCCGTTGATGACGAAGATGCCGCCGGGTTCGAGGACGCAGGTCTTGATCTCTTCGAGCGAGGAGAACCCCTGGCGGTGCGCGATCGAGAGCAGCTCGGCGCGGGTGATCAGTTCGCTGGCCATCGCGCGTCTCTGCATCACGCCGTCTTTGACGAGCGTTGTCGGTCGACCCGCGATGATCTGGTCGAGCCGTCGGTGGCGGAAGAGGAACCGGATCACGACATAGTTGATGGCGCAGAGCGACACCGCCCCGACCAGTCCGCCCGTGACCGAGTTGTCGTCGCCGATGATGGTGTTCTGGACCGTGTTCGAGAGGCAGAGCAACACGACGAGGTCGAACGGGTTGAGCTGGGCCAGTTCCCGTTTGCCGAAGATCCGCAACAGAAGGATCAGGAAGGCATAGACGAGGATCGGCCGGAGGATTTTTTCCAGGATCGGGGGACCGACGTGGAACATCGTCGACCAGGAGCCATCGGCCCAGAGAGCGAGAGTGGCGGACATCGGCGGGCGTCCTCCGGGTCGGATCAGATCATGTAATCTTCGACGAAAGCGGTCGGCTCGTGGAAGACTTTCATATCCTTCGGGGTGACGAAGACCATCTCCCCCTCCTCCAGCGCCAGCTCAAGGCAGCGCTCGCGGGTGAGCTGGACGAGCAGGTTCGTGCCGTCATCGAGCGCCATTTCGAGACGGACAAGCCCCCCGAGGCGGGTGAGTTTCCGGATACGAGACGGCCACGCGGGTCGGCCGTTGATCGCTCGGGTGATCTCCAGGTCGTGCGGCCTGACGTAGACGTGCGAAGGCCCCGACCGGCCGGGCAAGGTGAGCGACGGCTCGGGGTGGCCGCCCCGCTCCATGCTCATGACGGTCTCGACCTTCAAGACGTTCACCGACCCGAGGAACTCGGTGACGAACGGCGTCGAGGGATGCTCGTAGAGGGTCTGCGGCGGCCCCATCTGCTCGACCTTGCCGTGGTTGAGCACGACAAGCTGGTCGCAGACCTCGAACGCCTCCTGCTGGTCGTGCGTGACAAACAGACTCGTCACATGCACCTCATCGTGCAGCTTGCGAAGCCAGGTGCGAAGCTCTTCGCGGACCTTTGAATCGAGCGCTCCGAACGGCTCGTCGAGCAGCAAGACCTTCGGCCTCGGGGCCAGCGCCCTCGCCAACGCTACCCGCTGCCGCTGCCCGCCCGAGAGCTGCGACGGATAGCGTTCGGCAAACCCGCTGAGCTGGACGAGCCCAAGTAACTCGTCGACCCGCCGCGTGATCTCGACCTTGGCCAGCTTCTGGACTTCGAGACCGAAAGCGATGTTTTGTCGAATTGACATGTGTCGAAACAAGGCATAATGCTGAAAGACGAACCCGACCCCGCGATGCTGGACGGGCAGGTTCGTGGCATCTTCGCCCGTCAGCTCGACCTCGCCCGAGTCAGCCGATTCGAGGCCGGCGATGATTCGGAGGATCGTGCTCTTGCCCGACCCCGACGGCCCCAAAAGCGCGACGAGTTCCCCTGCCGGGACCTCGAACGAGACCCCGTCGACCGCCTGGAACGACCCGAACCGCTTCGACAGGTTTTTGACGGCGATCGCCACAAATCACCCCGGTTTTAGCAAAGAAGTCCAAATAATAGGACGTGTTTTGGTGTCGAGCGAGTTCATTCCGCGACCGCTTCTTCTCGGGCCGCCACCCGTCGACGGAGCGTCTCCATGCCCATCAGCAAGATGATCGAAATCCCGGCCAGCACGACGCTCGCGGCGTAGGCCGATTCGGGATGAAAGCTCTCGATGCCGTCATGAATGAACAGGGTGGCGGTCTGGGTGCGTCCAAGAATGTTCCCTGAGACCACGAGCAAGGCACCAAACTCGCCGAGCGACCTCGCGACCGTGAGCGTGACGCCGTAGGCCAGGCCCCAGCGGATCGAGGGGAGCGTGACCCGGAAGAAGGTCCGCCACCGCCCCGCGCCAAGGGTCCGCGAGACTTCTTCCTGATCGATGCCGAACTCGCGGAGGACGGGGACGATCTCGCGGACGACGAAGGGGACGGTCACGAACGTCGTCGCCAGGACGAGGCTCGGCCAGGAGTAGACGACCCGGAACCCTCCCGCTTCAAGCCATCGGCCAATCCAGCCTTTAGGTCCGTAGACGAGCACCAGCATCAGGCCGGCAACGATCGGCGAGACAGCGAACGGCAGGTCGACCACGCCGTCGACGAGTGTACGGCCCCAGAACTTCTGGCGGACGAGGACGATAGCGAAGCCGAGCCCGAAGAGGGTGTTAAGGACGGTGGCGACCAACGTCACCCAGAGGGTCAAGCCGAAGGATCGTCTCGCGTCGGCCGAAGTGACCGCGTTCCAGAACGGCAACAATCCGCCCTTGACCGCAGTGCCCGCCAGAGCCAGCGCGGGGCCGAGAATCAGAATGGCGAACCAGAGCCAGACGGCCCCGATCAGGAGCCACTTCAGACTCGGATTCAGGGCCGTGGCCTTGGCTCCTCGGTAGGTCGAGTCGCTCACGATCGCTTCTCCGGCCGCCGTTGGAGGAGGTTGAGGCCGACGAGGATGGCGAGCGAGACCGCGAGCAGCACGGCCGAGACGACCATCGCGCCGTGGCGGTTACCGCTCTCGATCTCTCCGAAGACATACATGGGGCCGGTCTTCGTCTCGAGCGGCCGGTTGCCCGCGACCATCACGACGCTGCCGAACTCGCCCAAGGCCCGGCTGAAGGCCATCGCGGTCCCGGTGAGGATGGCGGGCCACAGGGTCGGGAACGTGATCCGGCGGAAGATCGTCCAGGGCGTTGCCCCGAGGGTCATCGCGGCCTCTTCCTCGGCCCGGTCCATCTCCTGGAGCACAGGCATCACGCTTCGGACCACGAATGGATAGGAGACGAAGAGGAGCGCAAGCACGATCCCGGGTGTCTGGTAGATCACCGCCAGGCCGTTGCGCCCGAGGATCGCCCCGAGTGTGCTTGACGGCCCGTAGAGCGCGACGAGCATCAGGCCGGTGACGACCGTTGGCACCGCGAAGGGCAGGTCAACAAGGGCATTCATGATCCCCTTTCCGGGGAATTCATAGCGGACGAGCACCCAGGCCGTCGCGGTTCCGGTGATGGCATTGATCGCCACCATCGAGAAAGCGGTCAGGAAAGTGAGCTTGAGCGCGTGCCAGGCGAACGGGTCGGTCAGCTTCTCGATGAACGCCTTCGGCCCCGGCAGCGCTGACTCGTAGGTGAGGGCCACCAGAGGCAGGGCGACCATCACGCCCAGATAGGAGAGCGTCGCTCCCCGGAGCAGCAGGCTCGACGGGCTAGCCTTGACTCGGGCCATCATCGCCCCTCTTTCTTGGCGGAGGCGACCTTCGCTCGGTCGGTAAAGATCGAGGTCCAGACCCCCTTCGGCCCGTAGACCTCAGCCTTGATCTTCGGCCAGCCGCCGAGCTCTTTCATCGTGAACGTGCCTTGCGGCAGGGGCTCGGAAAGCGGTCGGAAGCCATATGTGCCGAGGATCGCCTGGCCCTCAGGTTCGCGCATGAAGTCGAGAAAGTCTTGCGCCAGTGGGCGGTTGCCGTGCCGGTCGACCGAGGTCTCCACGAGCGCGGCCGGCCCTTCGATCAAGAGGGTCCGCGGCGGCTTGACCGATTCGAGGCCGGCGTCTCCCCCGCGTCCCACGCGGAGCCTCAGCTCATTTTCATAGGTCACAACGGCGTCGCCGGTGCCGCGCTCGAACGTGCCGAGGCTCTGACGTCCCGATGAGTCCATGTTGATGACATTTGCCTGCACCTTGGTCAGCAGGTCTTTCGCGGCCTTCGGGTCGGCCGGATGGGAGCCGTCGCCGAGCAGCCCCGCGCCGTAGATCGCGTTGATGTTCCATCGGGCACCGCCGGAGGTCTTCGGGTCGGGATAGAGAACGCCGACTCCCGCCCCTTCGAGGTCGGACCAGTCTTTGATCCCCTTCGGGTTTCCCGGCCTGACTCCAATCACCACAAGGCTCCGGGTGACGAGCCCCCCGTGCGGCCCTCGGTTCCAGGTCTCAGCGACCAACCCAGCCTTGACCAGCGGAGTGACGTCGTCTTCGAGCGAAAGGATCGCGAGGTCGGCATCAAACCCCGCCGCGATGGCCCGCGACTGCGCCCCCGAGCCGTTGTAGGACTCCTCGAAACGGACCTCACGCCCGGTCTTTGCCCTCCACCGAGCGGCGAAGGCGGGGATCAGCCCCTCATGGATGGCCTCGCGGACGACCGAGTAGCACCCAAGCGTCAGAACGTCGGGCCGATCGATCTGACCCTTCGGCGAGCAACCCACCACCAGCGTGAGTGCGAGCGCGACCAACGGCGTCGCGATCCTAGATCGACCAGTCGCCGACGTAGCCTTTCTTCCGCTCCTGGGACTCGCGCATGAGGTCAGCAAACGTCGTCTTGTCGACGACGTCGGACATGGCCTGCCGGACCCGGCACCAGAATCCGAAGAAATGACACTCACCGTGAAACTCGCACTCCTTGTGGCGTGACTGGCTCACGCAATCGACCATCGCAATCGGACCGTCGACGAACCGCATCACCGCCCCAACAGTCAACTCTTCGGCGGGCATCGCCAGGAAGTAACCCCCCTCGGCCCCGCGCTTGCTCCTGACGAATCCGCCCCCCTTGAGCTGGTTCAAGATCACCTCAAGGAACCGGATCGGGATCATCTCCCGTTCGGCAATCTGAGAGATCTTCAACGGCTCGGGGCTGTTGTGCTCTGCCAACGCATAGACGGCCCGCATCGCGTAATAACACTTCGACGACACGCTCATCGGCCATCCCTTGCGAGCAAGATCAGGGAATCATCCATTTTTCGACTATGTTGGTCAAGATGAGTTGGAATGGGTGACAAAAGACCGGCGGATGCCGTCGACATCACTTTACCAAAGCGAACTGACGAAAGGGATGGACGCGAACACGATCTTGGATCGAAATGGTCAAGATATCGATGACGAGGCTTGGCTGACGTGCCTCCGCCAAATGGTGGGGTCCGCTGAGCGTTATTGCTGGACGATCTCAACGAGTGGTAAGCTAAATATGGAGGCAGTCCATGATCCAGACGGTTGAAGCGGTCATTGATGCGAGCGGTCGAGTCCGTCTTCTCGGCGAGGTGACGGTCGACGCCCCTCGGCCTGCGTTAGTCACGGTGCTGGACGAGTTGGCCGTCTTGCCGGACGAGGCGACCTTGCTGGCCGAGCCGACCCTGCTTGAGGACTGGGCGAGACCGGAGGAAGACGCGGCGTGGTCGTACCTTCAGCCGGCGAACTAGTCCTGGTCCCGTTCCCCTTCTCAGACCTCTCGCAGTCGAAACTGCGTCAGGCGGTCTGCTTGGCCGCCGCCGGACGGGGCGATTGGGTACGGTGTCAGGTGATGAGTAACCCCTATGGCGACCCGTTGGCGTTGCCGCTGGGCGAGGGAGACTTCTCGTCAGGTGGACTGCGGGTAACGAGCTTCGCTCGGCCGGGCAAGCTGTTCACCGCGAACTCGGGCCTAATCGTGCGGTCCGTTGGTAGGCTCTCACCCGCCTCGTTCTCGCGAGTGCTGTCGGCGGTGGCCGCCCTGTTCGGACCGGCAGTTCCAGATGCCTGACTTGTCGCAGTAGCGGAGGCGACATCCGACGGTGCGGATGTTGACGCACATAACGCTGGCGGTGGGCTGCGTGTCATCTCTTCCGTTTTTCATGACCGAGGTCGAGGAACGGGACTCTCGACGACGAAGGCTGACTCTACCAATAGCGCCAACCGCTGAAATCGGAGATAGGACGCCGATCACTCCGGCACGTCGTCCGATTCGCGGATGACGACATCGAAGCCGTCCGAGAGGTCTTCGATCGCGAGATTCACCCCGCCGATCGGCTCGCGGAGGGTCTTGGGGTCGTAGGAGAGCAGTCCTCGGCGGGCGGCGCAGGGGAGGCAGAGCTTCTCGTCGGCCTTCGCGAGGTAGATCTCGCCATCCATCAGGCGGTGGTAGTAGTCTTTGCCGGGGGCCATGACATAACAGAACTCGCGATCGGAACCTGCTTTACGCGAGATTCGCCAGCCCGGCTCGAAGACGAACAGACGGGGAAGGCCGTTGACGGTCTCGTTGCCGTTGTCGAAGGCGTCGCTGCTCATCGTTGGCTCCGTGCTGACGCAGTCTCGGTCGACGGGTGCAGGCCACAGACCTCGTCATTACAGACGACGTCGCGGGGCCTGGAGGTCGCAATTCGATTGTAAACCCGCCGTCCTACAGAGGATACCCCTGGCACATACCGGACCGTCGAGAGGGGCCAGAAGAGCGGCGTCCAGGCGAGGACGGTCATGACCGCGTCGTAACCGACTTCGATCTTGCCGTTGGCCCGGACGAGGTGCATCGACTTCATGCACGCTTCCTTCGTGAGCGACGGATGCACCTTCGCCACGTCGACCGCCGTGAGGTCGACCGGCTCGATCAGGCAGTCAGGGTCGCCTGCGGTGATAAACGCCATTGAGGCCCGGCATCGCGGGCAAGCGCCGTCGTAAAGCACTCGGCCTGCGCTCTTTCCGGGTTCCTTTCCGGCAACGAGGCTGCGTAACCAGGGACCGGATACGAAGGCGAAGTTGCCCGCGACCATCGCCAGACTGAACTCCGTCAGGCCGAGCGTCAGGCCGATCCCGACATGCATGGCGACGATCGCCGTCAGCATCAGCGGGCGGATTGGTCGAACCCAGATCAAGACCGGATAGGACAGTTCCAGCGCCAGGCCGACGTGGGTGAAGACGTTGATCAGGAGCGGATAGTCCGCGAGCCAGGTCAGGTCGAAGAGGCGAAACTCCCCCGCCGCGACGATCCCCCAGAAGGCGTCCCCCGTCCACCAACTCGTCCCCTGGAATTTACCGAGGGCGGCCATCCCATAGATGATGAGCAAGTGGCACTGGATGAGCCGGAGTCCGAGGTTGGCCGAGATCGACGGGTCGGGTACGCCCGAAGGGGCCGACCAGATTCCCGACTTCCCCCGCCGCGCCACCTCGGCCCGGTTCCGCTTGACTCGGGCCAGATACCGGTCAAGGGAAACGGCCTGACCACTGGCCCCCGTGACGGCGAGATAGAACAGCCATGTCGAGACGATCTGGTCGAAACCGTAGACGCTCACCGGCGTCCGCCGTACCGTCGAGACGAAGATTGCCCAGGCGAGCACCGCTGTCACCCGGCTCCAGAGGCCGAGGGTGAAGAGAGTGAGCACCGCAATGCATCCCACCCAGACCGGTCGGAGCATCGAGTCGGGCACGAGGAGCCAGAGCGACCAGGCGGTCGGGTTCTCTTCATTCATGAAGGCCCGGACGAACTCGGGATTTGCCCAGCCTTCTGAACCGAGATAGGCGTGGAGGTCAAGCCCGTAGACCAGCAGGCTCCAGAGGGCCAACCCGCCGCTCAAGACGCGGATCATCCCCAGGGGCGTCGGGTCGGCCGGCGTGAAGAAGAACCGATTCCAGCCTGTCCGCACGGCCTTCGCAAGTTCGGCGAGGTAGAGATACGGTCCGATCACGAGGCGTCGCACGTGAAGTCTCCGATCCGCTCGGGCACGGAATAGAACTGATTCGGGTCGTCGAGGTCGGGGGTCTTCCCGGTTTCGGCGAGCTGGCGACGGACCTGTTCCGGGTTCGGGATCAGGTGCATCTCAACCCAAAGTGTCACGGAGACGGCACCGGGATGCGTTTTGCCCAGATGTCGCGCATAGGATTGCGCCCAACGACTCAAATTAGCGTTTCCGCCCTCCCGACGTGCCCGCTCGGTGTCATCGACCAGCCAGTTCGCCAGGGCCAACTCGCGCTGGTAGAGCATCCGGGGCCGCGTTCGCCGGTCAGGGAGCCTGACATCCTCGGTATGGTCGTCCTTGAAGTGAATCACAGCCTTGATGATCGGGGTCGGCGGAGGCTCGGAATAGTAGCGATAAGTATACCCCTGATCGATCAGACCGTAATACCACTGGAAGCGTTCGCGGGCTCGCCTTTCGAGCGGCGAAGCAATGCCGCTACCCCAAGTCGCCGACCAGATCGCACCCGCATGAACCAGGAGAGCCAGCGTTATCGCTACCTTTGCCCACGTCGGCCAGGTCAGCCGAAACCCCCTAGATCCCGTCTCGGTATCAGATTTGCTGACCGTCATCGTTGCCCCCAAGCGATAGGAACGGGGTCGATGACCGACCCTCGATATCATCGTAGTGCTTGTCCCGACCTCAGGCTAGAAGAGTTGGACAAGACCGATGATGATACGAGCCGAACAAGTCATCCAGATTTCCTAGACCGTCCTTTTCTTCCCATCTTGACAAATTCCTTGCTTCAACCTGATTCATATAATAGAGTCTAGGTTAAATGCACGAAGTTTAGCGATCGATTGGACTCGGTCGATTGGCCGACTCCTCGTCGAAGTGCGAAGGATCGGGCCTTTCTTCCACCGACATGAGACGATTCATGCCGGTCGATTTGAACTCGCGTTGACGTCACGCTTTGATTGACACCAGGTGGAGATTCGCCATGCAGGGAACGATCGTGATGTTGATGGCCCTCAGCGGTATGGGCTGTCATCACAAGAACTGCGCCCCGACCTACGCGCCGGCCTGCTATTCGTCTTGCTACAGCAGCGCCTGCTACAGTGCACCGGTCGCCGTTGAGTGCTACACTCCGGTGGCCCAAGCTTGCTACAGTTCCTGCTACAGCAACGCTTGTTATAGCA
>JANXSY010000115.1 GCA_025356435.1 Isosphaeraceae bacterium
CGCCGCGAGTTGGTGCTGATCCTGGTTCATCACGAATATCAAAACTTGCCCTCGTATAACCCGAACTCGTCCTGGAACAGGATGAGTGCGGTGACCGCGGGAAATCCATTAGGGATGGCCAACCCGATGATGGGCAGCGAACAGGCGAACAGACACGCGGCGGATCGACTCCGTTCCCAGCTTCCGAAGGGAGCACCGAGCGATGTCACCGGGCTCGAAACGATCGTCCTCGGTTTTGATCCGATTTCCCAGGTTCAAAATGTTCAAGGACAGGCGTTCCCTGCAAGATTGGTCCTGGAGGGGCAAGCCGGAGTCTATCGTATAGAAACCGAGCAAGATCGGCAGACTCGCGTCCCGGTCGGCCAAATTATGAGCGAGGCCCAGCGCGTCGCTCGGTCTGCTGCGGATCAACTCAAAAGTGACGTAGCTATCCTAGACGAGCAAAACCGACGGATCGCCGAGAATAACGAGCGAGTCGGCGGCGTCCTCAAGGCCGCGACGGGCGAGGACCTCCCCCTCGAACCGAAGCCTTGGCGGACGTGGTTCGTCGATCAACTCGGATTCAAGTATAATCTCTCGTCCCCCAAGACCGTGCCGACGGTCGTCGAGGACGTCCCCTTGACCGACCAGTTCCGACCGGTGCCGATCGTCACGAGCAATCAGACAGAGATGCGAGTCTTTCGCCATAGCTGCTTTGCCAAGGGGACGCTCGTCAGGACGATTTCGGGGCCGCGCCCGATCGACGAGCTAAAAATCGGCGACCTCGTGCTAAGCCAGGACACACGGAAGGGCGCTCTCGCGTTTCGACCTGTCGTGATGGCCCACCACAACCCGCCAAGCCCCACGTTCAAGGTCTCGTTCGACGACGCGGCGATCGTCACCAGCCCGTCTCATCGCTTCTGGAAGGCCGGCCAGGGCTGGGTGATGGCACGCGACCTGAAAGTCGGCGACGCGATCCGCACCCTCGGAGGCGTCGCCAAGGTGACATCGATCGCTCCGGAGAAGGTCCAGCCAGTTTTCAACCTTGATGTGGCCGACGACGCCGACTTCTTCGCGGGCAATGTCGCGGCGCTCGTCCACGACAACACGCTGCCCGACCTCAAGCAGAGGCCGTTCGACTTGATCCCCGTTGAGGCGACGGCCGCGCAGTGAATCTCAACCGGAAGTCGTTGCCACGCGGGGCCAGTAACGCGCGGCGACGCCGAGGAGAAGGAACGTCCCACCGACCAAGGTCAGCTCCTGTGGGACTTCTCCAAAGAACAGGGCGACCCAGATCGGGTTGAGCACCGGTTCGAGCAGGCCGAGCAGGCTCGCTTCGGCGGTGCCGACGTCGCGGAGGCCTCGGGCGAAGAGGGCGTAAGGGATTGCCATCTGGACGATCCCGAAGGCCACCAGGATCGCTCCCTGCGTGGGAGTCGGCACGGCGATCGTGCCGCCCGTCCCGACGATCCAGGCACCGAGCGCGAGCGACCCGCCAAGGTTGCTCACCGCGCTGAGCCAGAGCGGGTCGAGGTCGCGGAGTCCGCGCACCGCGATCATCACGACCGCGAACGCGAAGCCGCTCGCCAGCCCGAGCGCGACCCCTCGCGTCTCGTCTGCCCCACCATGGTGACCGAAGCCGACGATCGCGATAATCCCGACTGTCGCCAGGCCGATCCCGATCATCGAGCGACGGTCAGGCCGTTCTTTGAGAAAGATAAGCCCGAGAGGCACGACCCAGAAGGTTGCCGAGCACTGGAGGAAGATCGCGTTAGCGGCCGTCGTCGCCTTCACCGCCGCGATGTAGAGGCCGATCATTGCCCCGAAGGTGAGGCAGAGCGGACCCATCACCGGCCGGAACACCCAGCGGCTCGGCCTGACGACCACGATCAGCGAGAGCCCAGCGAAGAGGCTGCGGTAAAACGCGATCGAACCCGGATCAAGCGCCAGGTGCTTCGTCACGACCCCGCTCAGGCTCCAGAGGACGGCCGCCGCGAGGATGAAGCGACGCCCGATCGCGACCGACCTGGCGGTATTGTCCACTGTCGGCCCCTCAGTCATCGACGTCTTATCATCGCGAAGGGCGGCTCAATCGCCGCGTGAGCTTCGGCCAGCCCCGGCTAAACCAGCGTGAGGGGCCGGCCTCTGCCTGTCCCGTGTCGACGCGGAGTGTGACACCGGGGCGAGGCTCGGCGTTCACCCAAGCTCGATCGGTTTCGTAGCCGTTCGCGATCAGCCAGTCGCCGCAGAGGTCGCCGAGGATCGTCCGCTGTTCGGGCGATGCCAGCTCACGCCAGGTCTCGCGTTTCCCCTCGCGGAGGTGGTTCCAGTGAAGGAGCGTGTGCGGGTCGTGCTCGAAGGCGTGAGCCGGGTCACCGAGGTCGAGGCCCGCCGCCTCGGCTTTGCGTTTGACTTCGTGAGTCCGACGGAGGTTTGCCTGCCAGGAGTAGTCGTCGGCCAGTCGCGCGATCTCGACAGCGGGAAGGTCGAGCCCAAGGCAAACCGACAACTCGGAGACGGCTCTAGCCGGGTCCGCGACGACGTCTTCATAACGCTGGCAGAAGAGGTTAGGGCACGACCGCCAGGAGGCATCGTTGGCCAGCACCTTTTCGAGGAACTTCTGCTCGATCAGCTCGTCAAAAGTGAGCGCGGCCTTGTGCATGAACGAGAACGCGACGTCACGCAAGTCGCGATACGCATAGACCGGAAGTGCCGTCCCTGCTTCCAACTCGCGGACGAAGATCGAGTGGAAGTCGTGCGCTTTGAGAACCTTGAGACGGCCATGCGCCGGGTCCGGGATCTCGTCGAAGTGGATACCTTCGATGAAACCAAGCCG
>JANXSY010000188.1 GCA_025356435.1 Isosphaeraceae bacterium
GCCTGGGGCTCTCGGGGAGCTTTGTTCAGGCGGGCAAGGCGCTCTTCGGCCTCGATCCGGCGGTATTGGGCGTCGAGGAGGTCCAACGGCAGCTCGGGTGGTTGTACGCTCCCGACTTTGTCGCTGTTGGCTTGTTTCAAAAGCAAGAGTCGGGTCTCTATCTCGCGGGCCTTGGCCAGGTCGCGAACCGCCGTGTTATAGACGTAGGCGGGGCCTTCTGCCTTCTTCTTTTCCTCCTCAAATTCGGCCTTGGCTGCCTTGAGACGCTGGGGCCATTTCAGGTCTGGCTCCCCCATGCCGCCACTCCTCCTACTGTCCCGGATGATCGCATAGGCCTCCTCGGCGAGCTTGAGCCGGGCTTCGGCCTGGCTCGACTCCGCAGGAGCAACCGTCGCCTTCGCGACGTCGGTCTTGACCACGGCCGGCCCGCCCGGGTTGGACGCCGGTAAGCCTTCTTGATAGGCCGAGACGCCCGACGCCGAGAGGAATCCGGCGACGACAAGGATCGCGGCGAGCTTGAGCTTGGCGGTCGACATGACTTGCAAAACTCCTTGGACGAGAGCGAGCACATGAGGCGAAACCGCCAGCGCCGAGGCGGTGACGACCGAGGTCGCGGCGGTGGTTGTGGCATGCAAGAGGGTCGGGCCGACCACCGCTTGCCCCTCCCTCGCGAGCGAGACGACCAGTGCCCCGGCGGGAACAGCGAGCCCTCGACGAGCCAGGCGGTCGCGTAACAGATCTTTGGCCCGGGCGAGACGGCCTTTGACCGTCCCGATCGGCCAGCCAAGCTCTCGCGCCGCCTCTTCGTGGGTCCGGCCTTCGAGATAGCAAAGGACGACCGCCACGCGATAGGACTCGGGTAGGCGGTTGACCTCTTCGTGGATCATCGGGCGAACGTCGAGAACGTCCGAGTCGTCACGCGAACGGTCGGCCGGTTTGGGACCGCTCGATTCGCGAACGCGCCTCCTCGCCGCGTCGTTTCGAGCACGCCGAGCCACGCGATGCGCAACCCCGTACAGCCAGTTGCCCAGGAGGTCGCGATCGCGGAGGGCGTCGGCTTTTTTAACCAGGACCAGAAACGTGGCCTGGAAAGCATCCTCGACATCGTGGGGATCATGCAGCACGGCGCGGCAGACGCCGAGGACCATCGGGCCGTGGCGGGCGACGATCGCCTCGAAGGCATCGTCGTCGCGCCGTGCGACGAAGCGGTCGAGGAGTTGCCCCTCGCTCAGCCCCGTCACGCTGCCCGATTGAAAAAGCCGACCAATCTGGCGGTAGACCACTGCGAATTGCCCGCTCGCCATTTCACGAGACCCTCCTCCGACGATGTGTCTGCTCCTATTACTGCATGGAGGCGGGCGTGCGGATACAGGTTTTTTCGGCAGGAACAAAGAGGCCCGGGGTGAAATTCCCACGGGGACAGGTCGGCCTCTAACAAGAAAATGGGTAAGTCGATCGATTTGTGATGGTTGGGTGTCTGACACGGTCTCATGGAGCGGTCACGATACCCATGGGGATCGTCCAACCCGGCCGACGCCCTGGCCGCGCTTTTTTCGACTCTCTTATCACTTCCGCCCGCTTCGGACGGCGAGGAGGCGGAGGGCTCGGTCGCGGAGCGGTCCCCAGGGGGGGGAGGCGACCAGGGGCGGCTCGGGGAGATCGTCTTCGATCGGGATCGGATGGCCCACATCGTCGACCTGGACGAACTGCATCAGGCCGTCCATCCAGGGTTTGAGACGGCCGGGGAGGGGAGAGCCGTGGAGACCGATCACCACCATCGCCCGCGCCCGGTGGACTTCCCGGCCCCGGATTTCGATCACTTGACCGACCTTCACCGGCTCGAAACAGCGAACGTCAAGGACCCGTTTGAGGACAAGATTCGACGACGCGCCGATGGCCCGATAGGCAGTGCTATAGGCAGCCTCAAGGGCGAGCGAGAGCAGGCCGCCCGCATAGAGGGTGCCGTAGTGGTTCGCGTCGCGAGGGAGGATCAGGCGATGGGTCAGGGTCTCATCATCAAGCCGATGCGTCATCTTCGGTCGCCCTGGTGGCCCGGGATCGAGAGTCGGTGTCGGTAGCCTATCACGCGGGTCGGTTCGGTCAATCCCACGAGACCTGGTCGCGTCGACGGGTTGACTCGGAGGTTCGTCGGCCTGAGCGGGTCACGGACCTCTTCCCATTCGTAAGGGGTGGAGAGAACCGTACCGTCGCCACGACGAGTGGCCTAGTCAATTCGGACTGACGGACCTACAGTTGACGTCGGAAGGGTTCTCTCGCCTCCTTTTCGTTCCGGTCGTCGCGAGGTCACTCGACCCAGGACGGCGGCCCAATGGCGTCGGAGATTGCGCCGTATGTTGCATTTCTTCGGTCAGCCCGCGCGGCTTTGTGACAAGATCAGCCGCCGGGTCGCTCTCCAGATCGGTGCCGCTGCGCCGCTTGGTCTCTCGTTGCCCAGGCTCTTGCGTGCCGAAGAGAAGGGGGGCGGCCGGGGCACGGCGAAGTCGGTCGTCTTGTTCTATCTGATGGGTGGACAGAGCCAGCTCGATACCTGGGACATGCGCCCCGACGCCCCCGAAGGCATCAGGGGGGAGTTCCTGCCGATCGACACGAACGTTCCGGGAATGACTGTCTGCGAACACATGCCTCTGCTCGCCGGGATGGCCGACAAGTTTGCGGTCGTCCGGTCGATGAACCACACGTCGACCAGCCACAACGCCGGGGCCTATCACTCGCTCCTCGGAGAGAAGCCCCGTTTCGAGGCGGGCCTCGCCGCCACCGAGGCCGACTTCCCCGGCGCGGGGGCGATCGCGGCGAAGTTTCTCATCGACCGGCCCGCCGTGCCCCCATTCGTCCAGTTGTCTGAGTCAATGTTCGGCGACAACTACCTTCAGATGCCCGGCCCGGGCGCGGGGTTTCTCAAGGCGCAGTACGAGCCGCTCAAGATCGTCGCCGACCCGAACGCCGACGACTTCTCGGTCTCAGAGATCGCGCTTCCCGACGAGGTCTCGACCGAGCGGCTTGAAGGCCGGCGTGCCCTGCTCGGTACGATCGACCGCCAACTCGGCACCCTCGGGGACTCTGCCCGGATCGGCAAGCTCGACCGGTTCCAGCAGCGAGCGTATGGACTCGTGACGTCGGGCCGGTCTCGGAAGGCGTTCGACCTCCGGTCTGAGCCCGCTGCCGTACGCGAGCGCTATGGACGAAACACCCACGGGCAGCGGCTCTTGTTGGCGCGCCGGCTCGTCGAAGCTGGGGTCAGGTTCGTCTCGGTCTATTGGGGCGGCCTGCTCAACGCGCCCGACGATTACTGGGATACCCACGACGCCGGCTTCACAAAGCAGAAGAACAAACTCCTGCCGCCCTTCGACCAGTGCCTGAGCGCCTTCCTCGCCGACCTCGACGACCGGGGCCTGCTCGAAACGACGCTCGTGGTCGTCATGGGCGAGTTCGGCCGCGCCCCCAAGGTCGGTCAAGTCACCGCCAACGCCGGGACCGACGCCCAGGGGCGCGACCACTGGCCGTTCTGCTACTCGGTTGTCCTCGCAGGCGGAGGGGTGAAGGGCGGGACGCTCGTCGGCAAGGCCGATCGATACACCGCCTATCCGGCCGCCGACCCATACTCTCCCGCCGACTTGAACGCGACGATCTTCCACGCCCTCGGTATCGATCCCGACGCCGAGATTCTTGACCCGCTCAATCGTCCCCTGCCAATCACCCGAGGCAAGCCGATTGGGGCCCTATTTGGAGGGTGAGTCTACAAATCTTCAGCGACTGCTCGCCGATTTTGATATCGAATGCGGATTTGAACACGTAGAGAAAAAGCCCAGACAGACCGGGTTTTCATCTGATCGGTTATCATTCGTACGAGAAATTGTCGATATGAGGTTCGAGCCGTGTCCCAATTGGACAACGGCTGAGTCGACAAGAGTGAAGGTGAGATGAAAGGGCAGGCGGGAAGGCACGAATAGATCTATCAAATTGCGCCGGCAGGAATCGAACCTACGACCTCCAGGTTATGAGCCTGGCGAGCTAGCCGCTGCTCCACGACGCGAAAGCAATAGTAACGAGTCGAAAGACCAATTGGAAGAGCAGTTCTTTCGATTCCGGAGATTATGGATGAAGTCGGGATGTTGCAGAACGACGATAAGAACGGGCGGAGAGTGAGCCTGACATGGCAGGGCTCCTATCCGATCGTTCCTCATGGGTGCGTCAAAGTTATCGGTTTATGGCTCGGGACGTATCCCAATGGGACAACCGACGCGTGGAGTGATCACCCGGTCTGGCCGGGTTCTCATCCGATCGTTCATCATGCGTGCGACAAATTATCGGTTTTTTGTACGAGCCGTGTCCCAATTGGACAACGGCCGCGTATTTAAAAAGTTAACTTAAGAGGAGATGTCAGGCGGGGAGAGAAGGACAAGACTTTTCATTTGCGCCGGCAGGAATCGAACCTACGACCTCCAGGTTATGAGCCTGGCGAGCTAGCCGCTGCTCCACGACGCGAGAGCGATAGTAACGAGTCGAATGGCTGAGAGGAAGAGCAAATCTTCCGATTCAGCGGGTTATGAATAGAGACGAGGCGTCGCAGCCTCGCGAACCGGTCTCGTGTTTGGACCAAGTTTGCGTCGATCTTAAGCAAGGCGAATGATGCGAGCCCGTCGAGCGGGCTGACTGCGTGATGGCCGATCGAGCCATCCTCGACCGATGACCGGTCTGCTCAGTGCCTGAGTGAAGGAAAATCCAGCATGCATCTTTCCATTAATGCCTTCCTCGACCATCTTCGGATTGAACGTCAGTCGTCACGGCACACTATTAGCTCATACGAAGATGATCTCTTACAATTCGAAGCCTATTTAACAGAATCCATCGGCGAGGGAGCCGATCCTACTGCCGTCGATGCTCGCCGACTTCGATCGTATACCGTCTGGCTGGGCGCAAAGGGATATGCCGCGAGCACGGTGGCGAGGCGATTGGCCAGCTTGCGGTCGTTCTTCCGCTATCAGAGGCGTCAGGGAGTCGTGCTGGCTGACCCGGCGAGCGGGCTCCGCAATCCGAAACAACCGAAACGATTGCCGAAGTTCCTGAGTATTGATGACGTGATCCGTCTTCTCGACGCGATCCCGACCGACACGTCCCTCGGCGTCAGAGACAGAGCGATGTTTGAAACCCTTTACGGCGGCGGCCTCCGCGTGAGTGAGCTGGTGGGGATCGACCTTGACGACCTGGACGCTGAACAGGCCCTCATCAGGGTCCGAGGCAAGGGGCGTCGCGAGCGACTCGCGCCAGTCGGCCCGATGGCGATGGCGTGGATTGGCCGCTGGATCGGGGCGCGTCCGCCGGTGATCGCAGGCGAGGGGGCCGTCTTCCTCAACCAGAGGGGGACGAGGCTCACGACCCGGAGCGTCGGCCGTCTGCTTGAAGGACACTTGATCGGACATGGACTTGACCCCTCCTCCAGTCCGCACACCCTCCGGCACAGCTTCGCCACCCACCTCCTCGATAGCGGGGCCGACCTTCGGAGCGTCCAGGAACTACTCGGACACCGAAGCCTGACCACGACCCAGATTTACACCCATGTGACCCAGGAGAGATTGGTCGATGCGTATCAGAGCGCACATCCTCGCGCATGAGGCGTCGAGCGGTCAGATCAGGTCGCAAATCATGAATCGTCAAGGGATTTGGTCAAATATCGAAACTTTTGACGGGATCTCAACGGCGACGTATATCGAAAACGACAGCGTTGCGAATTCGAGACTTTCCCGGTCGAAACGCTGCACCGGGTGCGGGACGGTCGGACAGACTGGGCGGGGAAGACACCCCGACCAAGTTCGAGGGAAAGGGGTCATAATCGACCCTTTCGACTCAGGGATGACAGACCGGCGCACGATTGATCACGCGGGTTGCTTTCCTGAGAGTCGAATCCTATGACCCAACAAGCTAACATTCTCATCGTCAACTCCGATCCCTCGACGCAGTCGTTGCTGGCGTCGATGCTCCAGTCGTTGGGCCATTCGATCGAGGATGCCCAAAACGACCGAGCGGCGGTCCGCCGACTCGAACGGGGTGGGATACATCTGGTGATCTCGGCCGTCGACCCCGTCGACCCCGATGCACTCGAACTGCTCTCGTATTTGAGACGTAAGCACGCTAAAACGCCTATACTGCTGCTTTTCCCCAATCTCACCTGCGACCGGGCCCGAGAGGCGACCAAGCTGGGCGGGACGGTGCTCCGCTATCCCACCCCCGCGACCGAGCTTCGAGCCTCGGTCATGCAAGCCCTTGAAGCGTCGCAAGAGGTGAGGACAACCGCGCCGATTTCGGTGTCCGCGCCGTTGTCGAATGGTCACTCCCATCGCCCGATCGCCGAGGTGAGCCAGCCGCCCAAGCCCATCGCTGTCCCGGCTGGGCTGGCAGTGCTGGGCGAGACGCAGGCGTTGCGACAAGTGGTCGAACTCGCGATGGCTGCCGCCCAGACGCGGACCCCGGTCGTGATCGTCGGCGAGGAGGGGACGGGCAAGTCTCTCCTGGCGAGGACGATCCACCACAACAGCTCCAGGGCCGATCGGCCGTTCGTTGAGGTCGTCTGCGGCGGGCTCGACGAGGCGCATCTTGAACGGGAGCTGTTCGGCCAGGTCGAAGCTAACGGCATGCCGGATCGCCCCGGCAAGGTCGCCCGCGCCTTGGGGGGAACGCTCTTCCTCGACGAGGTCTCCGCGCTCTCGCCCGGCATCCAGCGTCAACTCCTCCATATGCTCGAGGACGGCGAATACAACACCCCCGGCTCGGTCAAGCCGACCCAGGCCGACGTCAGGATCATCCTCGCCTCGAGCGAGAGTCTGTCGAATCTGGTCGAGCAGGGGCGGTTCCGCCGCGACCTCTATGACCACGTCGGCGTCGTCTGCCTCCGCCTCCCCCCGCTCCGCGACCGGGGCGGAGATGTCCAGACCCTCGCCGACCATTTCCGGATCCGATTCGCGGCCGAGTTCGCCAAGTCGGTTGTGGGGTTCACCAGCGATGCGATCGACATGCTCTGCCGGCACGATTGGCCCGGCAATGTCCGCGAGCTTGAGAGCGTAATCCAGCGCGGCGTGGCTCTCTGCCAGGAACCCCGAGTGACGGCCACCAATCTCTCGCTCGGATTCTGCCCACCGAGGCCGGGCCGAGGCGGGTCGGTCTCGCACCGACCGCACATTCCGATCGGTCTTCGTCCGCTGAAGGAAGCTCTCGAAGAGCCTGAGAAGCAGATTATCATCCAAGCCCTCCAGGCCCTGAACTGGAACCGCCAGGAGACGGCACGAGTGCTCGATATCAACCGGACAACCCTCTACAAGAAGATGAAGAAATATGGCCTCCTCATTGATGAGCCGGCCATGATGATCTGAGCGATTGTGCCGACAGATCACGTCACCGCCCCGGCCGAGGCACGTCCTCCGCCGGGGCGGCCCTGTTTTGGCGCAGCCTCTGCGATTAGAATGGGCAAAACCGTGAGCGAACAGGCCGACCTGTCGAGGCCCAACGTCCGTAACGGCATCCCCGCGAGCGCGGGAGGGAGTCATCCGATGCGACGCACCTTTGCCGCCTTGGTGATCGGTCTGGCCCTCTGGTCTTCATCCGGATCGGCCCAGGGCCAGGTGATGCTGGGTGGCCCGGTCTCGCCCTATCGGGTCCAAGCGTATTACGGGGCACCAGGCTCTTACGGCACGACCTACGGCTATTCGAGCTACGGCCTCCGCCAAACGTATACGACCTTCTCTTCGCCTTATGGCGCGGGCTATTCCTACGGCTATCCGCCCGCGACGTATCTCCCCGGCCCGTATGGCGTCGGCCTCTGGAAGCCGGGCGGGTCGCCCGCGAGCCGTGTCTGGCGGACGCCTTATTACGGCACTTATGCCCTCCCCACCGCGCCTCGGGGCGTGCCCTTGCCGCCGGTCGGGGTCTATGCCCCCGCGTTCGGTCCAGGCGTGCCGCCGATGATTTACGGCCGGTAGCCATCTCCCCAAAGGTCGCGACCATGTCCGTTCCGCCCCTTGCTCGCGTCCGCCAGTCGATCCCTCAGCCGCGAGTCGAAGACGTCGCCGAAACCGTCCGGGGCCTGATCCTGGCGAGCCGCCTGCAGGACCGCGTTCCGGCCGGCGGTCGTGTGGCGGTCGGGGTCGGTTCGCGCGGGATCACCTGCATTAAAGTCGCCGCGCGGGCTGCCGTCGATGCCCTCAAGGACATGGGTTTTCGGCCGTTCGTCGTTGCCGCGATGGGGAGCCACGGCGGTGCGACTGCCGAAGGCCAGCGTGAGCTGCTCGCAGGCTACGGCGTGACGGCCGAGTCGATGGGTGTCGAGGTCTGCACCGAGATGGACACGGTCGTTGTCGGCACCAGCCCGATCGGCCTGCCGATCTATTTCGACAAGAACGCCTTCGAGGCTGACGGCATCGTCGTCCTGAACCGAGTCAAGCCGCACACCGACTTCGTAGGGACGTTCGAGTCGGGCATCCTCAAGATGATGGTGATCGGCTTCGGCAAACGCGACGGCGCGATCCAGATCCACAAACTCGGGCTGCGGGGGATGCGAGAGGTCTTGCCGGCGGTCGGGAAGATTCTCATCGAGAAGACGAAGTTTGCCCTCGGTCTGGCGATCATCGAGAACGCCGAAGACCTGGCCGCCGAGATCGTCGCGCTCGAGCCTGAGACGATCCTTGACGTCGAGCCTCGCCTCCTTGACCGCGCCCGAGCCCTGATGGGCCGGCTGCCGTTCGACCAGATCGACGTGCTGATCGTCGGCGAGCTGGGCAAGAACTATTCGGGGGCCGGGATGGACCCGAACGTGCATGGCCGCCTGATGATCGAGACGATGCCCGACCTGCCCCGGCCGGTCGTGACAAGGCTCGCGGTGCTTGATGTATCGGACGAGAGCCACGGCAACATCGTCGGCGTTGGGTTCGCCGACCTGACGACCGAGCGACTCGTCGAGAGGCTCGACCCCGTGCCGTTCCGGATCAACGTCCTCACCGCCTGCTTTCTCGAACGGGCTAGAATCCCGATCACACTGGCGACCGATCTCGACGTCTTCCTCGCCGCGATCGAGACCTGCTGGAGGATCGACGCGAGCGAGGCCCGCGTCGTCGTGATCCCCAACACGCT
Organism: Isosphaeraceae bacterium; assembly: GCA_025356435.1. Lineage (GTDB taxonomy): Bacteria > Planctomycetota > Planctomycetia > Isosphaerales > Isosphaeraceae > CAMFLR01. The sequence continues at coordinate 9,136 of JANXSY010000188.1, forward strand.
CGAACTCAACACCCTCTGGGTCTCCCCCGCGCTCGAGGCCGAGGTCGCCGCGCACCCTCACCTTACCCGCGAGACCGACTACCTTCCCGCCCCGTTCTCAGCCTCGGGGACGCTCGATCAGGACGCCCTCTTTCCCCGGAGCGTCAGGGCACTCCGGGCCTCCTACGAGGGGCGACAAGAGGAGTGACGACCAGCCCCCCGATCATTTTTGAGCCGAATTGGTCGGGGCCGGCTTCTGATTCAGGAGCAGGATCAACGACTGTTCGAGCTGAGCCGGTTTGAAGCCGAACGGGCCTCGGCCGCTCTTGTAGGCGACCTTGCCCGCGCCGTCGATCAGGTAGAGCCGGCTCGGCATCCCGCTATAGGGGCCGCCGACGGTGTCGTCGATCGTGTCGACGAGCATCGGAAAACTGAGCGCGAGCTTCGCCCCACAGGTCTGCGCGACGGAGACTCGTTCGTCATAGGTGCGAGGCTGGGCGAGCGAGACGCCGACCCGGTCGTTGCTGTCCATGTGCCAGCCGTCTTTCGGGTGGGCCTCGCGGACGTAGACCATGACGAAGGTCGCCCGATCTCTATAGAGGCTGTAGAGCTTCTCGACGTTCCCCGCCTGGCTGCGGAACGGTCCGCAGGTGAAGTTGCCGAAGACGAGCACGACCGGCTTCGGGCCGACGAGCTTTGAGAGCGTGACCTCTCGCTTGCCGTCGTTGGTCTTGAGTGTGAAGTCAGGAGCCTTCTCGCCGAGCTTCGGCCCAGCCTGGAGCGAGCCGAGTTCCTGGCGGAACAGTGCCCGGACCAGGACATCCTTCGACGGGCCACCCGGACGCGGGGCTGACAGAGTCGAAGGCGGGGGCCGGAAGGCTTCCTGGAGGTCAGAGAGCGAGAGATAGCCGAGGCCGCCGCTATCGTTCTGCTTGAGGAAGGCATCAAGCTCCTCGCGAGTGACCTTGCCGTTGCCGTCGCGGTCGACCCGATAGAAGAGGCTGGCACCGGGGGAGGGGGCCAGGGCGTTCGCGGAGAAGTCGAAATCGGCCTCCGTCAGCGCCTTGTCGTGGTCGCGGTCGAGGCGGGCGAAATCGGCGTCAGAGCCGGAGAATTCGCCGCGAGTTACCTTGCCGTCGTTGTCTCGATCGTATCGCGTCTTGGTCGAGGCCCAGTCGAACCCGACCTGCGCGAGAGCGCGGCGGAACCAGCCGTCGTTCGGGCCGAGTTGACTGCCCTGGAGGATATCCGTGTACATATCCAGCCACTCGGGGCGTTCGGGCCACGCCTCGTCGAGGGCCTTCGACAGCGACGGGTCGGGTGTCGCCGGCTTCGTCTCCTGACCGCGAACCGGTCCCGAGATCAGGAGCATGCAGGGGGCAAGGAAGAGGCAGATTCGCGTCGTCATGGTCGTTCTCTGGGGATGAAAAGAAAGGATTTATCGCGCGGTCTTCGGCGGTTCGGGGGCCTTATGGCCGTAGTCGTCGAAGACGTTCTCGCGTTCGAGGGGCAACTGAAACCCATCGGAGACGCGGGTCATATAGAGGCCTCGGCAGAGCCACCAGAAGGTAGCCATCGCACGTTCGGGTCCGAGGTCTGCTTCGAGGGTCTTGTAGTCGGCCGTCGTGAGCCCCCAGGGGGTCTTGGTCAGCTTGCGGGCGTAGTCATAGGCCCTCTGCTCGGCCGGCGGGAAGCTCGACCAGTCGTCGCCCGCGAGTCGGCGGGTCCGCTCGGCGACGGCCGCTTTATCGAGGCCCGCCACTTCGAGGAGCATCTCGCAGTGTCCCATGCAGTAGTTGCAGCGAATCCCCCGCGTCTGGACCCAGAACAGGCTCTCTTCGAAGACGCGATCGCCCGGCGATTCCGACCACATGGTCCGGGTCGAGACGCCCCAGGGGGTAGCAAGCTCGGGGGCATAACCGTAGCAGACGAGGTTCCAGCGGATGCGAGTCGGTCGCGCGGCGGCGGCTGGGGAGAGATTCCCCTTGACCTCGTCCCAGGTCGGGACCGGCAGGCGAGGCTGGCGATCGCGCTGACGGTCGAGGCGGGACTGCAAGTCGTCGAAAGAGAGTTCCGACCATTCCGGGTCGCGCGGGACGACGGTCGTCCCTGATTTGAGCAGCCGGGGCAATTCGGCCTGCGGGGGGAGGATCGGGGTCGACTGGAAGGCCTCGGGGGCAAATTTGACGACGAGCGGGGGGAGCGGGCCGTCGTGCTCGACGGGGAGGTTCAGGCCGAGCACGACCCGATCCTGGAAGTTACCGTAGGCCCCGAGCAGGACCATCGACGCAACCTTCTTCTCCCCGAATCGCTTGCGAAGCCGTTCGAAGAGTTCGTCGGGGATCGTCGAGGCGGAGACGGTGTGCAGCCTGGCGAATTCGAGCGGATCGCGGTCGGTCTCGGGCCAGGCGGAGGGGTCTCCGACGAGCATCTTGATCGCCGAGCCGTCGGCACCGGCCCGCACAAGGTCGGCCAGGGCGTAGGCTTCGGTATAGGCACAACGATTGGCGCGGGCGATCGCCCAGCGCATCTTGGCACGCAAGGCCGGGTCGAGAGGGCTCCTGGTCCGATGCGCGAGGTCGAGTTCGAGCATCGCGGCAGCGGTCCTCGGCAGGTGGACCGCGACGGCCTTGGCCCAATTCGGCAGGGGCTGGCCGGTTCCCGCAGTCGCCTTCGGCATCCGCTTCCAGCACTCGTCGTCGCTCAGCAAGGAGACGGCGGTGTCGATATGAGCTGGCGGCTTGGTGTCGTAGTAGTCATAAAACACGTTCTTCCTCTCAAGTGTGAGTTGGAAGCCGTTTGAGATCCGCGTCATGTAGTGATAGCGGCTGGCGTTGAGCATCACAAGCAGCGCGCGGTCACGGCCGAAGTCGCGATTGAGTTGGTCGATCTCTTCGGTCGAGACCGACCAGGGCTGCTGGGTGAGCTTACGCGCGAAGGCGTAGGCGTGCTGCTCAGCCGGGGGGAAGCTCGACCAGTCGTCGCCTGAAAGCAGGCGGCTGCGGTCGGCGATCTCGGGCTTAGTGAGGCCCGCGACCTCCCAGTTCATCTCACAGTGGCCCATGCAGTAGGGGCACTTGATCGCTCGGGTCGTGACCCAGAACAGGCCCTGGCCGAAGATCCGGTCCCACTTCGGCCCGGCCTCGGCCCCCGCCGTACGCATGTAGGTCTCGAACGGCACGGCCAGCTCGGGGGCATACCCGAAGCAGATGCGATACCAGACGATGTCGCTCGGCCCCTTCATCAGCCCCGGTGGCAGCTTGCGGGCCACTTCATCCCAGTCGGGAATTCGAAGCCGCGTCGGCTTGCGGCGCTGAGCTTCAAGCCGATCCTGGAGCGAGTTGTAGGAGAGTTCGGCCCAATGCGGGTCGTCCTCGACCAGGTCTTTTCCAGCCGGTTTCGACAGCGCCCTCTTCGCGAACAGGGGAGGCGGGGTTGTCTTGATACTAAACGACGCAGGGTCGAACGCCACGTCGACCGGCGGCAGTGGCCCATTGGGCTCAACCGACGCGCCCAGGCAGAGGAGCACGCGGTCCTGGAAGTTGGCGTAGGCAACCAGAAGCACCATCGACGCCGCGCGACCCTCGCCGAACCCCTTCACGAGCGCGGCGAATTCGGCGTCCGTAACTCCGTCAGAATCGAGGGTCATCTTGCGGGCAAATTCGAGCGCGGCGCGGTCGGCCTCGGACCAGCCGGGATAGCCCTCGCGGGCCAGGGCGTCGAGCTTGGCGTCTTCCACCCCGGCGCGGCGGGCATCGGCTCTGGCATAGGCTTCGGCATATGCGCAACGGTTGGCGTGTGCGGCGACCCATCGCATTGCGGCGCGGAGGCCAGGCTCGACCGGGCTCCTGGTCCGCTGGGCGAGGTCAAGCTCCAGAAACGCGGCGGTGGTCCGGGGCACCTCCCCAGCCAGCATCCGCGCCCAAGACGGCAGGGCCTGGCCGCCCCCCCGCTTGGTCTCCGGGAGACGAGCCCATGCCTGTTCATTCGTCAGCGGGACGGCGAATCGCTCAAATTCTCCCGCGTGGGCGGCGAGCGTTGAGGCGTGGAGGAGCGCGATCATGAGCATCCGACTTGTCGAAATATCAGAGAGAGATGACATAAGTGCCTTCGGGATAAATTGTATCAATCGTTCAGTTCTCGAAGTCGCGTTACCGCGCTGCGGGGTCTCAAAAATCGCGGAAGACCGTGATGACCGGGCTCGTGCCGACGAGGTAGGTGACGTTTTTCTTGACGTCCTGACCCTTCGCGGTCTTGAGGGTCAGCCTGACGGGGATGCGAAGGTTCGCGTCGTCGTCCTTGCCGTCGCCCGCGACCTCATACGCGACCAGTTTCTGGCCACCCATCCAGTCGAAGTCTTGGACGACGATCGACGGGGAGGCCGACTTGAGGTCGTCGGGCTTGTCGCCGTTCTTCCAGCGATCGAGCACAGTCTTGAGTGCCTGGCGGGCGAGGGCCGGATCAACGGGCGCGGCGCGTCGGTCGCTCTCGCAGCCCAGGAAGAGGGTTAAGACGGCGAGGAGGGTTCCAATCGCGGCCGAATTTCGGGAGAGGAGGTGTCGTGGAGACATAAAATTGCTCCGATCAATAAGAGTCGGCACTGATCACCTCGCCGCCCGAGATGGTCCCCAAGGCTCGCCAGGCGGTCAGATTGACCGAGTCTTTGATGAACCGAACCGAGCCGTCGCCGAGCAGCGTGTTGACGCCGCCGGAATGCCGACTGCTGGCCGGCATCGACGCGCGGAGGATGGTGAAGAAGCCGCACGAGCGAGTGTTCGGCGTGTTGACGTGTTGGAAGATGTGCTGGCCATTAATCCAGGGCGCTCCCATGAACAGCGGGAACTGGTTGGACAGATTAGTGATGTCGATCGCGTTGCAGGCGGCGACCGCCTCGTCAAGAGTCGTCGGCGCGGCGGGCGAGAAGAAGACGTCGCTCTTGGGCGTCACGATGGCGTTGCTGCCGTCGGCCATCACACGCTCGCTGAAGAATACGGTGTTCGAGAGACCGTCGGTGACTCCTGCGAATCGGGTCGAGCTGTTCCCAAAGAACGTGCCGTTCGGGCCTGGCAGGCCAGCGTTCGGACCCGAGGCCGACTGCCAGACGATCCAGCTCCCCATGTCGGCCATGTAATTCGTCTGGCCCCCCCGCGCGGGGATCGGGTTGGGCAGGTCTGAAGGACAGATGAACGTGTTAATGGTCGTCATCAACGCCGTGTTGTTCGTCGCGTCGGAATAGGGGAACGAGAAGT
>JANXSY010000201.1 GCA_025356435.1 Isosphaeraceae bacterium
TTCGTCGAGACCTTCACGGATGCAGGCGTGACGGTAGGCACGCCGCCTAGATAATCGATCTGCTTGGCGATGATGATCGCGTGTTCGAGTTCTTCCGAAGCGTGCGTTTCGAGTTCCTCGGCGATATTCATGTAGGCCGCGCCCTTGATGACCTGAGAATAGACGACGTAGGCGATGATCGACTGATATTCACGCGAGAGATCTTCATTCAAGAGATCGATCAAGTTTTCGCGGGTGATCAGAGTGGTCTCAGCGTTCGCAGACTTGACGGCCATGTTCAGCTCCGAGGAGGTCGGGAAGACGGATACATGCTTGAGACGAGCAGATTCCGTACCGAGCTTCGCGACGCGTGAAATGTCGAATTTCCGCCCCGGACGATTTCGATTTCGCGACCTAAGACTCTGTTGTCATCTTCAATCCCGACGGGAGATGCCCAGGATTCAGATTGGACCCCAATCCATGCATGTCGCTAGCGATCATTCATCGACCGCATCGGACTCGTCGAAACTCAACTCGCCAGAGGGTGAAGAGTCGCCGATTCTCGTCGTCGACGACTCGGAGGTTTCTCGCCTACTCGCCCGTCAGATCATTACACGGGGGACGGGGCGAGACGTCATCGCGGTGGAGAGTAGCCGGCTCGCCCTCGACATCCTCTCGGAGACAGCGATCGCAGCCGTGGTGACTGACTTGCAGATGCCCGGGATGGACGGACTCGAACTCGTCGAGAACATCCGAATACGCTACCCCGGCATCCCCGTCATCCTCATGACAGCCTATGGCAGCGAGATCGTCGCCATGAACGCCCTCAAGGCCGGCGCAGCAAATTATGTCCCAAAGAAGTGCCTGGCGAAGAATCTGGTCAGGATCTTGAATCAGGTCTTCGCCGTGGTCGACGAAGGTACGAAACGGCGCAAACTGATCGCCTCCCAGACCGAACGTGTCTCCCGATTCGAAGTCGAGAACGACCCGCTGCTCCTCGCCCCGCTGATCATCCGCCTTCAAGATGAGCTTGCAGCCTTCGGGATCGGAGATGAGACGGCAAGGATGCGGATCGGGGTCGCGCTGCAAGAATCGCTGGCGAACGCCTTGTTCCACGGCAACCTTGAGTGCAGTTCCGACCTTCGTCAGGAAGATGAGCGGGTCTTTTACCGCCTGGCCGACCAGAGGAGGATGCTTGAACCGTTCTGTTCGCGGCGAATCCGCGTCGAGTCGGACGTCAACCGAGACCGCGCCGAGATCACGATTCGCGATGACGGGCCGGGTTTTGACATCACGAGCATGGACAAGCCTTTCGACCCGGAAGACTTGTTGAAGATCGGAGGGCGGGGGATGCTCCTAATCCGCACCTTCACAGACGAGGTCCGACACAATGCGGCCGGCAACCAGATCACGCTGATCAAACGGCGGTGAACGGCGTCTGTTCCGATCACTTATCTCCCCAGGTAAATCGATGGAAAGCGTTCTGCCAACGGGGATGGAGCGACAGTGAGCCTCCGGTCCCCAATCGGACGGACGAGATGACGACGACAACAACGATGACGACGGCGAGGTAGAAAGGCCACCGTCTCGGCCAGTTGAGCGCGCCGTGCGGAGAAGTGAAGCTCGCGACAGGCCTCGGCCAGGCGAGCAGGGCGATGACGACGAACAGCCCCGCGAGGGTCAACCCCATCCCGAGCCGAAAGCCGGCCGGGGTATAGCGGAAGAGAACGCGATGGCTTCCTCCGTTCAGGAAGACCGCCCGGAACGCGACGTACGCGGGCCGGATCGGGACGGGCTGGCCGTCGACAGTGGCCGACCAACCGGGGTCGAACGTGTCCGCCAGAAAGAGATAGGCCGATCCGGTCGTCTCCGCCTCGATTTCCAGACGTTCGGGATCGTCGACAACGACACGAACGGTTCCCGAGACCTGCGCCCCCTCAGCGAGCGGACGATCAGGATCTTCAACGACGAGGCAGTCGCGGATCGCGGGACCAAGGCGGTCCATCAGGGCGATCGCCTCAGCTTCGCTCGCCGCATATGCAGGCTGACCCGCCAGCCGGGCACGGGGGAGAACCCCCTTGTTGACGTGGATATAAGCTGTCCCGACTCGTTCCGGATTGGGGTCGAGACCAAGATGGGGCCGATCTGCGAGCAGGTGGGACACACCCTCGATATCGAACCGACCTGCGTTCGGCCTGGCATGATCGCTGTATTCGAGAACCCTCCGCGCGTAGATCGGGGTTTCACCGCGAGAGGAGGAGAGGCCCCATACGGGCGGCAGACTCCACGCGAGCACGTCGCGGTTCGCGAAGAAGTCAACCCTGGTCGATGCATGCCCAGGCGCACCAGACGACCGCTCGGTTAGACCCAGGACACGTTGGAGCCGAGGGTCTGCCTTGAGCCGGCCGACCGTGGCGGGCGGGCTGGTCCAGTACGCGGGATCGATTGTCGGGGCGTCGTCGATGTGGGAGCCGAGAAGGTCGGCGATGACGAGGACTGGCAACGCCGACGCGAAAAATCGGCGAAATCTCTGATTGTCTGACCGTGCCGCTCGCGTGATCGCAAATAGCGCCGCAGAGGATAAGATCGAGGTCCGCAGCAAGCCAATAACGAGTCCCGAACCGAGCCAGCGAGACCGGTCTTGCTGGTGGGCCGTCATCGATCGGGCAGGGCCCCACCAGATGGGCGAGTACACCCAAAGAATGATGATGGCCGACAACCCGACCAGGACCGCCGCGAAGGCGAACGGGATGCGAAGCCGGACGATCCCCGGCCGCGCGAGCCGATCAACTCCCACCGACGCCAGCGCCGCGACCGCGAGCGAGACCCAGAGGTGATAACGGACCGGGATGCGTGAACTTCCCAGGACGGGGACGAGGTTCATGTGGTCAAAGATCAGCGTATGCCGTCCCAGCATCATCAGAGAGCCGAGCATCGCAAGGACGATCCAGAACGAGGTCCATCGATCTCGACACACCATGCCGCCGATGACAGCCAACGTCAGCCCGATCAGACCTATGTAGGCGTTCATCTCGTGGTAGGGATAGTAGCCGTCGGGCCAATCGGTGTCGCGGGCTCGCGTACCGTAGGCTTCCCGCACGACCAGCGTCGGGAGCAGTTCAGGACTCCACGACCCGTAGGTCAGTTCGGCCCATGTCAGTCCCCCAGCGCGGGGAGAGCGGTCGAGCAGTTCCTTCGAGGGAATCCACTGGACGGCCGCGACGATCATGCCCAGCACGACCATCACAGTGGCGAAGCCGAACATGCGAAACCGGCCGGCCCATGTGCCCTCGGTCAGCACGCGGTGGAGCGTATAGAGGCCGACGATCCCGACCGTAAGGATCGTGTCCTGCAAATGGCCCGCGAACACCTGACACGCCAGCGCGAGCGCCCCCAGTCCGAGACCACGTAACCGGCCGCCGTCCCATGCGACTTCAAGCGCCCAGAGCGTCAGCGGGACGCTGATGAGGGCGTTTGTCATGCTCGTATGGATCAGGTGCGCCCAGACGAATCCGCTCAGCCCGAACAACGCACAGCCGGTAAGTGCCCCGGCCGGACCGACGTGACGGCGGAGCCAACCATAGGTCGCCAATCCGGTGAGCCAGACCGAAAGTATCGTATCGAGATTGAAGGCTTTCCAGGTCGCGAGCCACGGGTAGAGAAGATACTTGAGGGGATGCCAATACCCGGCCTGGCTCTCGCTATAGAGCGGAAAGCCGCAGTAGAGGCCGGGCATCCATCGCGAGAACCGGCCGAGCTTGATCTCGCGGGCCAGGAAGTCGCGATAGGGATAGTTGATTTCCGTGACATCAAAGTAGAAGAACGCTTTGCGGAGCAGTGCCGCGTCACGGAAGAACAGGACGATGGCGAGCGTCCACACTGCCAGCGCGATGAAGTCGGCCGATCCCCAGGGCCGTCGCTCGGGCGTCCAGTCCTGAGTCGGTCTTGTCGCGGAGGGGATCGGACTATTCACCTCGATCCCCCTTGCTCGTTGGCTCGAGTCATGGCCAACCGACGATCACACCGCCCGCCGCCTGATAGACGGTCCGGCCGCCTTCGCGGAGTGCCTGCCGACGACTCTCGGCACCGATGGGCGTCGGCCGAGCCAGGACGGCAATTCGACCCTTCGCCGGCAGGCCGATCGACCATTCCGGGAACCGATTCGGATACTGCGGCGAGGGGATGCCGCGAACCCGCCCGCCGGTGAGCATCGAAAGACGATACACGTCCCAGTAGTCTCCGTACAGATGCGTGACCTCGCGATGAGAGTCGAGCCAGGTGAGCATCGGGTCGTCGAGAGGTCGACTGACCGGCCATCCCGCCTCGTCGATCCAGCCGAGTTGACGATACCAGGCAGCCGAATCGAGCGTGAAGAGGACGGCGAAGGCAAGACCGACGAGACCTGCCGCCATCGCGCCGCCCTGTCCCTTCCGCGAGAACCCATCCATGAGACGACCGAAACCAATCGCCCAGGGGACGAGGAGCAAAACGAGATACCGCTGGTTGTCGGAGTCGTAGATATTCCGGTTTAAGAGGAACCCCGAGAGCACCGCCGCCATCGTGAGCAGCAGGCCCCAGCGCACGGCCCATCGCGCCCGATTCTGGTCGAGTCCTCGATCCCAGCCGAGTCCGACAATGGCGAGGACGAATAGGCCTAGTCCAAGACCGACGACGAGGACAGCGACTATCCCGGTCGATGCCGTCGCGGGCCTCGGCCGACCCGCGAGCGTGATCCCCCCGGGTTCGGCTTCCAGACCGGGCAAGCGATGTCCGACCAGGAGTCGGGGCAGGCAGTCCGAACCGAGGATCTTCGCATGCCCCGAGAGCACCTCAGCCGTCCAAATCGTCTTGAACGTGTCGGGGTAGGAGTTGTGGGGATCGACATGATTCCCGATGAACTTGGGGACAATCCCCACGCCAAAAGAGGCCGCAAAGATCAGCCCCGCGAGCAGCCCGGTGCGGGATCGTCCCGCGAGCATCCACGCCGCGATCCCGGCGGCGACGAGGCCACCCAGTGAGACGAGGAACATCGAGTCGTTCCACAGACCGAGACCACACCAGAGTCCAAGTCGCGCGGCCCGGAGCCGTCCACCTCGATCCAGGCACGAATAGAGGCCGGCGAAGGCGAGAGCATGCCAGACGACCGCGAGCAGATGACCTCCCGTGATCCATCCTGAAAGCCAGAGAGTCCCAGACGACGCGAAGGTCAGCGGGACCAACGACCACGACGCGACCCTCGGCCCAAACGCCCGCCATGCAAGGAAGAACGTCGCCGCGACGACAGATCCGGCGATGACCGTGCCCCCGATCGCGAGCGTCGTTGGCGTGACCCCTCGCACGAGCGCAAGGGGGGCCAGCGCAACCAGGGGCGCAGACCCGATATGGGGCGTACCAGGGAAATGCCATCGCCAGTGGCCGTGGACCGCGTCGAGCAGAGCCAGGCCGTCGACCGCGAGGTCGCTGTCGAGATGCGACGCCCCGTTGAGCACGAGCGGGATTCGTTCGACGACCGTCCAGGCCAGCGCGACTGCTAATAAAGCCCACGGCCAGCAGACTCGACGCGGAACCGAACCGTTGGTGACCGCCGACGGATCAGGCCCCGACATTCGCGTCCGCCTTCATTTTTGGGAAATCTAAACGGCCCCGGCCATTGCTTCGAGCTGGATCAGCGAGCGGTTCTGTTCCTTGGCGAGATACTCACGTCCCTTCTTGACGTGGATATGGTCCCAAGGCAGGACTTCTTCGATAGGCCTTGTCCGTTCCGAATAGAACGGGACGTCGATGCCGAGGTCTTCAAACGTTGACCACCATCGCTTGGCGTCGAAGTATTCCGTCCATGCGTCGAGCCTGGCTCCACGTCTCCAGGCCTCTTCGAGCGCTGCGGCGACCCGACGATCGCCTCGCGTGAGGATGCCTTCGAGCAGGCTCTTCTCGATGTCATGGCACTTGACCGTGACCGATCGGAGCCTGACCCTGGACCGGAGGTATCGGTGCGCCCAGTGGAAGTATTCCCGCGTTTGCATCCCGTTCCACTGATAGGGCGTATGTGGCTTGGGAACGAAGTTGGAGACGCTGGCGGTCACATCGGCGAAGCGTCCCGTGACGTCCTTGCCGATCTTCGCGATCGTCTCGGCCATCTCGATAATGCCATCAAGGTCGGCCGGTCGCTCGCCGGGAAGGCCGCACATGAAGTAGAGCTTGACCTTCTTCCAGCCCCGTTTGAACGCCTCGGCCGCACCGTCGTAGAGGTCTTGGTTGTTGATTGGCTTGCGGATCTGCTCTCGCATGTCGTCGCGGGCGACTTCGGGGGCGAGAGTGAGGCCCCCTCGTCGGCCTTCGGCGAGAAGTGCCGGGATCTTCTTGAGGGTCTCGGTGATCCGCAGGCTCGGGAGCGAGATCTTGACCCCGAGTGGCGTGAAGACTTCGCTCATTCGGGTGATGAGGGCTTCAAAGTCGGGATAGTCGCTGGTCGAGAGCGAAAGGAGGCTGATTTCGTCGTAACCGGTGCTCTTATAACTGGCCATCGCGGCGTTGACGATGGTCTCGACTGAGCGATATCGGAGCGGTCGCTTGATGACGGTGCTCTGGCAGAAGCGGCACTGCCATGGGCAGCCTCGCATGATCTCGATCGCGATCCGGTCGTGCGCCGTCTCGACGAACGGGACGATCGGCGAGGTCGGCAGCGGGATCTCGTCGAGCGACGTGATCGTGCAGGGCTTGATCGAGGCGGGAACGTCGTCGCGAAGGAGGGTGATCTCGGCGATCGTGCCGTCGTCGTTATAGCTGAGTTCATAGAAGCGGGGGACATACGCCCAGCAGACTGCCGAGGCAATCCGCGCGAGTTTATCCTCGCGGCTCAAGGTCGGGTCGCCCTGCATCTCTTTCCACATCGAGCAGACGACCGGCAGGCTCGGCTCGCCGTCACCGATCACGAACAAGTCGACATAAGGGGCGAGCAGTTCCGGGTTCTGGGCACCCGGCCCGCCGGCGATGACCAGCGTGTCATCCGGCCCGCGATCCTCAGCCTTGAGTGGGAGTCCCCCAAGATCGATCATCGTCAAGACGTTTGTGTAGCAGATTTCGTACTGGAGCGAGAAGCCGAGGACGTCGAAGTCGGCGAGGGGAGTGAAGGTTTCGAGCGAATACAGGGGCAATCCGTGGCTGCGGAGCGCCGCTTCGAAGTCGGGCAGGGGGGTGAACGACCGCTCGCACGACCAGCCTTCGACGTTCATCAGGCTGTAGAGCACCTGGAGGCCGTGATGGCTCATTCCAAGGGCGTACGTGTCGGGGAAGGCGAGGCAGAGCGTACCCTTGCAGTCGCGATGATCCTTGCGGACACTGTTCAGTTCGCCGCCGATATACTGGGCCGGAGTACTGACAGTGGTCAAAATCCGCAACGTGACGAAATCTTTGAGCTTACTATTGAGCATGACAGCCCCCCCTGGCCCGGCCTGACGTGCGCCAACGGCGGGTTAGCCGTGGCGGGATGTGTATCTTAACGACGCCGGCCTTTTCTGGGTAGGTTTCCCACAACTTACTCGACTTCGCCCGAATCGGTCTCAATAATAACTTCGGGAAATTACATGCACATCAAGACCTTGATTTTCGGCCTGATCGTGACCGTCTCAGGTTGCTCGCCCGATCGCGAGCGTTCGCGAGTCGTGCCCGCGAAGGACGACGCGAGAGGCATTGCCGCCGAGCCCGGCGTGCCACTGACCAAAGACCCTCGACGGATCGCGACTCATTGATCGACCGACGAAAGGAAGCCCCCTTGAACGACGACCGTCCCCTGGTGGCCTTGACGATGGGCGACGTCGCTGGCGTCGGTCCCGAGGTGATCGCGCGGGCCTGGGGTGAGTCTCCCTTGCGCTCCCTGGCTCGGCCGATCATCATCGGCAGCCGGGCAATCCTTGAGAAGGCGCTTCGCCACGTCGGCTCTGACGCCACGATCCAGTCGATCTCCGACCCCGCCCACGCCGAGCCAACGGGCCACGTCATCCCCTGCCTTGACCCGACAGGCGACAACCTTCAAGACGTCCGCCCGGGACAGATCAGTGAGCGAGCAGGCCGCGCCGCTTACGACTACCTGATCTGTGCAATCGACCTCGCCCTGGCAGGACGGATCGACGCGATCACGACCCTCCCTTTGAACAAAAGCTCTCTCCGAGCCGCAGGGATCGCCCACCCCGGACACACCGAGATCCTCGCCGAACGCTGCGGCGCGGCCGAGCACGCGATGATGCTCTATCTTGACCATCCCGGCGGTGGCGAGTGGGGCCTAGCTGTCTTGCACGCGACCCTCCACGTCGCCCTCCGCGACGTCTTTGACCTCCTGACCATCGACCGGGTCGCCGCCAAGATCCGGCTCGCCGACGAGGCCCTGCCGCCGCTCACGGGGGGCCGTCCGCCCAGGATCGCTGTTGCCGGGCTCAATCCTCACGCCGGAGAAGACGGCCTGTTCGGTGACGAAGAGTTGACCATCATCGGTCCCGCCATCGAGCAGGCCCGTGCCGAGGGGGCCGACGTGGTTGGGCCGATCGCTGCCGATACCCTCTTCGTCCGCGCCTTTAACGGCGAATTCGACGCCGTGATCGCCATGTATCACGACCAGGGGCACGTCGCCCTCAAGACCGTCGGCTTTGAGCGTGCCGTCAACGTCACGCTCGGCCTGCCAATCGTCCGGACGAGTGTCGCCCACGGCACCGCATTCGACATCGCCTGGACAGGCCGGGCCGAGACATCGAGCCTGATCGAGGCGACCCGCGTCGCGGCCCGGATTGTCGCCGGCCAGCGAGCCCTCGGCATGACCACAGCGGGCTCTCGATGACAACCGCCACTCACGTCTATCTGCTCCGTCACGGGGCGACCGCCCTGAATCGCGAGATTCCCTATCGCCTTCAGGGCCGCTCCCTCGACCCTCCACTCGACGAGATCGGGGTCGGTCAGTCCGACCTTGCCACAATCGCGTTGCGTCATGTCCCCCTGACCGCCGTCTATGCCTCGCCCCTGCTTCGTGCCCGCCAGACAGCGGAGCGGGTTGCCCAGTCGCACGAACTGGACGTGAGGATCGTGCCTGAGCTCGTCGAGGCCAGCCTGGGGTGTTGGGAAGGTCTGACGTGGGATCAGGCCCTCGCCGCCGACCCCGAGATCTACAAGGCGTTCCACGACAACCCCGGGACCGTACCCTATCCCGACGGGGAATCATTCCTCGACGCCCAGCGGCGGATGATCCCGGCCGTCGCCGCTCTGGCCGCCGCGCATCCGGGCGAACGGATCGCGGTGGTGAGCCATAACGTCACCAACCGCGCCTATCTCGCCGGCCTCATGGGCATCCCGATCGATCGCGCCCGCGAGATTCGCCAGGCGAATTGCGGGATCAACCTCGTCGTCTATGACGGGGCGACGGTCGTCGTCGAGATGCTCAACGCCCGGTATCCGCTGGTCTAACCCGCAGCCCCGACCGCCTGATCAGCCAGGACGTCAGCGAGGATCTCGTCGAGGTTCCGCGTCGGATAGTAACCGATCAGGCGACGGACCTTCGTCAGATCGGGCACGCGCCGGACCATGTCTTCGAAACCGGCCGTGTATGCCTCGCTGTAAGGCACGATCCGGATCGAGCTCTTGCCCCCGGTCAGTGTCTTGACCCGTTCGGCCAGGGCGATGATCGAGACCTCTTCATCGTTGCCGATGTTGAAGACCTCTCCACGCGCCTTCGGGTTGGCCATCAGGGCGATCAAGGCTCCGACGATGTCTGAGACGTGGGCAAAACAGCGGCTCTGGCGGCCATCTCCGAACACCGTGATCGGTTCTCCCGCGAGACCCTGAGCCACGAATCGGGGGATCACCATCCCATACCGCCCGGTCTGGCGAGGGCCAACCGTGTTGAACAGCCGCGCGATCACGACCGGCAGACGAGACTCATGCCAGTGTGCCAGGGCGAGGAACTCGTCAAGCGCCTTGGCGCAGGCATAGGCCCATCGGCGTGTGTTGGTCGGACCCATCACGCAGTCGTCCCCCTCGGCAAAGGGGATTTTCTCGCTCTTGCCGTAGACTTCGCTCGTCGAAGTGATAAGCACCGGCCGTCGATAGCGTGCCGCGGCGCGAAGGACGACGTCGGTGCCGTTGACGATCGTCTCGATCGTCTTGACCGGCTGCTCGACGACCAGCCGCACACCCACCGCGCTCGCGAGGTGGAAGACCGCCTGGCACTCCTTGACGCACTCCTCGACGAGCCTCGGCTCGGTCACGCTGCCGACGCGGAGTTCAAACCCTGTACGGCCTTCGAGCTGGGCGACATTCTCATAACGGCCTGTGCTGAGGTCATCAAGCACGAGGACACTCTGTCCCTCATTGAGCAGACGCTCCGAGAGGTGACTGCCGATGAATCCCGAGCCGCCGGTGATCAGATACCTCATCAAGGGCTCATTAACTCCGCGAGCGAGAAGACGGGGCCGCGTCGGTCCCAAGACGCGACACGGCCCAGTATCGCCGCAATCGGCTCAATCGTCGAGCGTGACGCTCCAATAGGCCTCGCTCAGGAAGCGTGACCAGCTCGTCAACCGCACGGTCGACGCGTCGTAGAGCGGTTTCCACGAAGGGCGAAAAGACGGCCGACGCAGCTTCATGCCGGCCTGATCGGGCGTGCGATTGGCCTTGCGGGCATTGCACGAGACACAGGCGAGCACGCAATTTTCCCAGGTCGTCCGGCCTCCCGTCGACCGGGGGACGATGTGGTCGATCGTCAACTCCTCGCTGCCAGGCTGGACGCCGCAATACTGGCAGGTCGAGTGGTCGCGTTTGAAGACGTTGCGGCGGCAAAAGGTCACGGAATTCGACCGGGGCCGGTCGTGACGGGTCAGGGTCAAGACCTCGGGCACCCTCATTCGGAACGACACCGCGCGGAGGACGGGTTCCCCCTCGCGAGGGGCGAGCTGAGCCCAGTCGTGCCAGGTGTAGAGCCGATAGTCATCGGGGTCGACGACGAGCGCAGACTCGTTCCATAACATCGTCAATGACCGGGCAACGGTCGCGATGTTGACAGGCATCCAGTGCCGATTGAGCACCAGGGTGGGTCGTTCCAGCACAGCCAACGACATGAACGCTCGCCTCCCGACAGTTGGGAATACGGAACGCGGGGAGTAGAACCCCATCGTGGCCCGACCTGCGATGATGCGGGTCGAGACAATTTATCAGAACACACGAGGGGGACCGAGCGGAAGGGCCACGCACCGCGTTCCAGTGTGAAGTCAACGCCATTTCCTGCCGACGGGTTCGCCCGACCCCGCTCGGTTGGGTAAGATAGCTCTTCACACCCGCAGCCGGTCCTGAAGGAGCGAGAGACGGATGATCGCCGAAATCGTGGCTGTTGGCAGTGAGCTCGTGAGCGGCCAGGCGCTCGACACCAATAGCCAGTGGCTCAGCCGGGCACTCGGATCATTGGGTATCTCGGTTCATTACCATACGTCGATCGGCGACGACCTCGCCGAGAACATTGCCGCGATCCGGATCGCCTGCGACCGCGCTGACCTCGTCATCACCTCGGGCGGACTAGGCCCAACCCAGGACGACCTCACGCGAGAAGCTCTCGCCGCCGTGGCGGGCGTCTCGCTGGTCGAGCACGCCGACTCCCTCGCCGCAATCGCCGCCATGTTCGCCCGCCGAAACCGCTCGATGGCCGATCGGAACCGCGTCCAGGCCCTCTTGCCGACCGGGTCCGCCGCCCTGCCGAACTCATGCGGGACCGCTCCCGGCATCTGGATGAACGTCGGCCGATCTCGCGTGGCCTGCCTGCCCGGCGTGCCGAACGAGATGAAGGTGATGTTCGACGAACAGGTTGTCCCCAGGCTCAGAGACCTTGGAGCAGGCGGGCGGGTGATCGTTCACCGCAAGATTAACCTCTTCGGCCGGGGAGAGGCGGATGTCGAGGCCCAGGCCCTTGACCTTACCGCCCGGGGACGACGGCCCGAGGTCGGAATCACCGTCTCCGAGGCCACGATCGCCTTCCGAATCATCGGTGAGGGCGCGACCGAGGCCGAGGCCCTCGCCCAGATCGAGCCGACGGCCGAGGCGATCTACGAACGGTTTGGCCCCTTGATTGTCGGCGAGGGCACCGATGACGTGGTTCACTCCCTGCTCCGCGAACTGGCCAAGGCTGGCACCACAATCGCCGTGGCTGAGAGCTGCACGGGGGGCCTGATCGCCCACTGGATCACCGAGATTCCGGGGTCAAGCGAGACGTTCCCTGGCGGAGTTGTGAGCTACTCCAACCAGGCCAAGATCGACATTCTCGGCGTTCCGGCCGAACTCATCGCCGCTCATGGAGCCGTCAGCCCTGAGGTGGCCGAGGCCATGGCGCAAGGCGTCCGAGAGCGGTTCCATGCCGGAATTGGGATCTCGGTCACGGGTATCGCAGGGCCGGGCGGGGGTTCTCAGGCCAAGCCGGTTGGCCTCGTCTATCTCGGCATCGCAACGGCCGAATCGGTTGATTCTCGCAAGCTCGAACTCGGTCCCGAGCAGCCCCGGGGGGTCATCCAGCGCCGGGCGGCCAAGTACGCGATGAACTGGGCGAGGCTCCGGCTCCAAGGCGTCGTTTGATCGGCCGGGCAGACAGGCCCCTCGGCGGGGTGTTACGATAGGGGCTTATGAAGCCGGCGCGGCGACGCCCTTTCCGATCTCCTTCCCCGGTCAGGTAATAGCGACATCATGAAAGCTGGCATCGTCGGTTTGCCCAACGTCGGCAAGAGCACCCTCTTCAACGCCCTCACCAGTTCTAAGTCGGCTCAGGCCGCGAACTATCCGTTCTGCACGATCGAGCCCAACGAGGGGATCGTCAGCGTCCCCGACGATCGGCTGCGTCGGATCAGCATCTATATCGTCCCCAAAAAGCTCATTCCTACCGCGCTTACGCTGGTCGATATCGCGGGGATCGTCAAGGGGGCCAGCGAAGGCGAGGGCCTGGGGAACAAGTTCCTCAGCCACATTCGCGAGGTTGACGCCATCCTTCAGGTGGTCCGCTGCTTCGAAGACAATGACGTGGTCCACGTCTCGGGCAAGGTCGACCCTGTCTCCGACATCGAGACGATCGAGATCGAGCTGATGTTGGCCGACATCCAGACCCTCGACAACGCCCGCAAGAAGGCCGAACGTACGGCCAAGAGTGGCGACAAAGAGGCGAAGCTTCGCCTTGAAATCATCCAGCTCTGCCTCGATCACCTGGCCAAAGACGAGCCGCTCCGCAAGCTCACGCTCGACGAGGCCAGCCTCAAGGCGATCTCCAGCTTCGGCCTGATGACGGCCAAGGCGGTCCTCTACGTCGCAAACGTCGATGAGAACGACCTCGAAGGCAAAGGCCCGCTGGTCCAGCAGGTGCGAGATTTCGCGGCGAAGGTTGGGGCGGCCGTCATCCCGGTCTGTGCCAAGCTGGAGTCGGAAATCGCCGAGTTGGACGAAGCCGACCGCGCTGAGATGCTTGCATCGTCGGGACTCGCCGAACCGGCCCTGACCGTCCTGGCCCGCGAAGCCTATCGGGTCTTGGGTCTGCATAGCTACTTCACGGCGGGCGAGAAGGAAGTGCGGGCCTGGCCGATCCCGATCGGTGCCACTGCCCCCCAGGCAGCGGGCGTGATCCACACCGATTTCGAGCGGGGTTTCATCCGCGCTGAGGTCTATACCCTTGCCGACCTCGAAACCCACAAGTCCGAGAAAGAGATCCGAGGCGCGGGCAAACTGAGGGTCGAAGGTAAGAATTACGTTATGCAAGACGGTGATATCTGTCACTTCCTCTTCAGTTCCTGATAAGTCGATAGAATGGCCCGCGCGCACCGCGATCCCGGCCTCATCAGGATTCATCCACGTTTGTCTATTTGATCAGAGTGAGCGGGGGTCATCAGACCCCGGCTCGCTCGTGACCAGCGGCCAAACCCGGCTCTCTCGGTCGCGCTCGGGCTGCGGAATCGGCACGACCGACAAAACCGTGTTGGGTTCGTTCGGC
>JANXSY010000215.1 GCA_025356435.1 Isosphaeraceae bacterium
GCGATCTTCCTCGCCTACGTCGAACAACATCTGCTGCCAACCCTCAAGCCCGGTGACATCGTCGTCATGGACAACCTCTCCGCTCACAAGGTCGCGGGAGTCCAGACGGCGATCGAAGCCGTCGGGGCCCGAGTGCTCTACCTGCCGCCATACAGCCCCGATCTCCATCCGATCGAGACGGTGTTTTCCAAGTTCAAGTGGCTGTTGCGGTCGGCCGCCGAGCAAACGGTCGACGCCGTCTGGGCGGCGTGTGGGAGGCTGATCGACGAGTTCACCGAATCCGAGTGTCGCAATCACATCCGACACTGTGGCTACCGCTATACTTAAATGGGACGCGATGTAGGGGCGAAGAACGTCAGGCCAACTCTCCGAATTTTACGGCGCTATTCAGGCCACTGCCCGCTACCGGCACATAGATCAAAAAGCGTTCGCGTCGAAGTCCCATGGGTGCCAGACCGAGGGCGCCGATCTTCAACAATGAGCGGAAAGGATTGCCTTCCGGGTCGGAACGAGCGACTGCCCAGATTAGCCCGTGGGTCAAAGCCTCTTCCAATCCGCAGAGCAGAAGCCAGGGGATTGGCGGAGGGGCATCGCAAAAGCGAGCGATGCGTGGTTCGGAATAGACGGACGGTTTCCCGGCGAACGGCCAGATCGGTGGAATGAGACGGCCACGACGCACGGGATCGGTGCTTGCCTCGTTGTTCAGGCGACGTCGAAGGGACCGGACTGCCTCGCGGTAGGGGATCCAGTCAAACCCCCAGGCGGTCTCCGGATCGGCCCCCTGCCCAAACGCAGCCACCAGGACGGCATCGGCCATGACAAATGTGATTCCAGTCACTTTTGGTAAATTGCTCAGATCCGCAGCCGTGAGTCGATCAAAGTGGGACTGAATTAGAGCATTCACCTCAACCGGAGTCGCTGTGGCCGGTGTGCAGACGTTGAACGCTTCGGAGGCCCGATCGGCTAGAGCAATCAGCGATTGGATCTCCGACGTGGCAGGTCCATAACGGCCATCAATAATCGACTCGTTCATCATGGACGTCCTCAAAAGGAACCCTTAATCCTGAAGCTATAATCGCCTGTCTACTATCCAGTGAGCTGCGATGTAGATGCCACTTTGCCGTGTCCGATACGATTTGTCGTCTGACGGCCGTCTCTACCACTCGCCGGACCAAGACTCGTAACACTGTCTCCGGCGAGGGCACCTTCGGCCCTCTTGCCTGACGTTCGTGGTGACGCTCGGTTAGCGTCGACCGAAACGCGGCGCAGCCGTCCCAACTCGGTTTGGCCTTAAGGCCGTTACGGTCTTCGAGCTTTCGTTCGATCGGGCGGTGGTCTTATTCGGCCGACATCCAGGATCGTTACGGAGCCGAACTGGTCTTCGCCCAGTCTAATCTCAATGACGCGTGGCCATTGATGGAACCTCTGTTGATTGGATTCGTTAAATCCATTCCGGCAACCGCTCTCAGATATCGAGCCCCACGGCCCTCATCAATGCTAATGCGTTGCTGTGATCGACGACTCCAGGGTGCATCGCATAATCGAAGACGAGCGAACCGTCTTCGAAGCGGTCTGAGAAGTGGACGTTCGCGGCGCGCGGGGCTAAGCCTTCGGCGATTGCCGCGAGGGCGAGGTCGTGGGTCGTTACCAGCCCGATCGCTCCCTTTTCGATCAGGCCCTTCACCAAACGCTCGGCACCAACTCGCCGGTCCGCCGAATTCGTGCCGTGGAAGATCTCGTCGAGGAGGAAGAGCAGGGGGGTGGAACGTCCCGCGAGCCCGACGATCTCTCGCAGGCGAGTGAGTTCCGCATAGAATCGAGACGTTCCCGACTGGAGAGAGTCCTGCACCCGAAGCGTTGCCCCGAGCAGCAGCGGCGTAAGTCTGAGCCGCTCGGCCCGGACGGGTGCGCCGAGCTGGGCGAGTACGACATTGACCCCCACCGTGCGGAGCATCGTGCTCTTTCCCGACATGTTCGACCCGCTCACCACCAGCACGCGAAGTTCATCGCCAAGCAAGAGGTCGTTGCGGACGTTTCGATCTGCGGGTATGAGCGGATGGCCGAGAGCGATGGCGTCGAAGCACAGACCGTCGTCGAGAATTTCCGGGTAGGGATCGTCCGGATTCTCGGAAGCGTAGGTGCCGAGGGAGCCGAAGGCTTCAACCGTGCCGACTGTCTCCAGCCAACCGGCGATCTCCGACCCGATGGCGAGCCTCCAGGCTTCGACTGCGAATGCCATCCGCGTGCCCGTCATCAGGAGAGCCGAGAACGGTGCCACGAACTGGTTTCGACTCGACTCGATGCGTCTCACAAGTCGGGAGACTCGCGCAATCTGCCTCGAAGGAGGCTCGCTACCGGTCGTCAGACCTCTGCGAAGGGTCTGAAGCGGTTGTGCCGAAAAGTCTTCCCTCTCCAAACGACCGAGCAACTCGGCGAGCAAGGACAACTCGCTGGATCGCTGCTCGACGGGCTTGAGAACTTGCGCCAACCGCCCTTTGATCGAGGCCCACAATCCGAGTTCGCATAGGACCATGACGAAAAACGGACTCGGTCCTGTTCCAATCCACATCCAACCGACGAGCCCAACGAGGGCCAGCACACCGAGGCCGGTCGCCAGGAAACGAATTCGGGGATCGGGCAGAATTGCGGGCAACTCTCCCCAAGCGGTGAGTCTCTCGGGGTCGAGTCCCACTCGCACGTCGTCACCGAGGAGGTCGAGCCCTTCACGCAGGTCAAGTCGGTCGGCAAGGTCGGCGACGGCGGCTTGCCGATCGCGGATCGAGTCGGGCACGATTTCCGGTGCCTTGAGCCAACGCGCCAGAGTCAGCTCGCCGCCGAGTGTACGAGACGTGTTGATGCGTTGAAAGAGAGACCCTGTGCCGAATAGGTCCAAATCGGCGGCAAAAGGGTGTGCTTCGTCGGCGAACTTTGCGCCATTCTCGCCCTGGCCCGACCATCGGTCTTCGACCCGATCGATTCCTCGCTGATAAAAACTCACCGACCGCTCGGCCCGTCGGATCGAGCGTCGAATCTTTATGTGAGCCATCACCAAGAGGCCGAAGCTTGCGACCGGCACGCCCATCCAGATCCAGGAAATCGATCCGATGAATGACAACCATCCGAGCGCCACCGCCACGATAAAGACCAACACGCGAAGGTTGGCGACCCGTTCCTCTTTCCGCTTCTGTCCGGCGAGTCTCTGGCTCCGCGAATCGAGACGCCTCTGATATTCGGCCTTCGGCGCTGTCGAGAGAGACACGGATGGGCTCAATCAAAATCTCCGGACGCGTCTCGCGGTGAAATCATCAGGATGGACGACTGATGAGCTTACCGGCAGGCGGCCTTGATTTCAAACCGACCGCTTGCGTGGAAATGCCGAACACCGATCTGTTCCCCTCGCCTATACATCCGCAGCCGAGTAGAGGGCGCGAATCAACCTGCCTCGATTGAGCTGGAGCGGACGGCCCAATTGGTCGCTCACGTTGCTCTCAGGATCGACGCCCAAGGCGCTATAGATTGTCGCCCCAAGATCGGAGGGAGAGAATCCCGGCGAGGCTGGATAGGCCCCGATCTTGTCAGAGCGGCCGATCACCTGGCCACCTAAGACACCCCCTCCCGCAAAGAGTGCAGAGAAGACGCCGGACCAGTGGTCGCGGCCGCTCTTGTGCTGTGGCAGGCCCTGGCTATCCTGACCGATCCTCGGGGTCCGGCCGAATTCACCGACCATGATGACCAGAGTTTCGGCGAGCAGTCCACGCGAATCGAGGTCGTCAAGCAGAGCTGAGAGAGCTTGATCGAGCGGTGGAAGGAGATTCATTTTGAGTTGTTCACAATTCTTGGTATGCGTATCCCAGTGGTTCATGTGTCCCATGTTGGCCTGGACGATCGGCACGCCCGCCTCGATGAGCCGACGTGAGAGTAGCAGTGATTGGCCGAACATATGACGACCATAGCGGTCGCGGGTCTTTGGGTCTTCGCGATCGAGGTTGAATGCCTGTTTCACCCGACCCGAAGTCAGGAGCGAGAAGGCTTTATCCTGGAGTCCGCGCCATCCCTCTCCCTGCAACTTCTTGAGCGACTCGGCCTGTCCGTCGATTTCCGCCAGGAGCGACCGTCGATCATCAAGCTTTTCAGCGGTCAGGCCGAGGGGCAGGGCGAACTCCTCAACGCGGAATTTCGGATCGTTGGGGTCTTGTTTGATGTGCCAAGGGTCAAATTTCGGACCCAGAACGCCGGCATGCTGACCGGAGAAGCCATAGCCATTGTTGAGATAGGTCGGCAACATCACGCCATTCGGAACGCCGTCTTGCCTTGGACGGAGGAAGTCGAGTCCCGATGCATAGCACGGCCAGTCCGCACGCGAGACCATGTGCGTCGAGCCTGTCGGCATCTTATCGATACCTGTTAACAGCATATGGGTTGCGTGCTCGTGGCTCGGCAGGTCGTGGGTCATCGATCGGACAATTGCGAACTTGTCGGCACGAGCCGCTAGTCCAGGCAGATGCTCGCAAATCGAGACGCCGGGAGCCTTCGTGGCGATCGTTGCGAACGTGCCCCGGATTTCCTCGGGAGCAGAGGGCTTCGGGTCGAAGGTATCGATCTGACTCGGGGCACCCGTCTGGAAAATCAACAAGACCGACTTCGCCTTCGCGGTTTTTGACCCGGCGAATCCGGTCTGTGACCAGAGAGACGAGAGTCCGAAACCGAGCAGTCCCGTGTACCCGACCTGGATCAATTCCCGGCGGGTCAGGCCGGCCGCAACCCTGAGGTTCGATGTATTTCGCATGAGCCGTCCCTGAAACCCAGTCTTTTCCATGTCGATCACCAAATGTTACGCCATTGTTCATCAAGAGGCAATAAAAGCTCCGTCCGTTGCTCTCGAAGGGGAGTTGTCGAAGCTAAATAAATGATTAAATGACTTGTAGGCAGGCTGTCATATTCCGATACGTGAGTTCATGTTTTACGCAATTCCTACTAAGTCGGACGACATTGTAAAGAAATGTTCTTGACGAAGACGATAATTCCGACCATAGTGATCGACATTGGCAGTCAACGCTGGTTGATTGACTGACGATGTTCATCGTTCGGGAGGAGAATTATGCGTCAATCAAGGTTTTCAACGGGCCACAGTGCATTCTGGATCGGGCTTGCGGCCTTGGTCATCGCGTCGGGTTGCGATGACTCGACAGCTCCCAAGAAGGTCACGGTCTATCCCGTCAAGGGTGCGGTCTTGCTGGCCAACGGCAAGGCGTTGGGGGACGGACATATCTACTTCGTCCCTAAAGACGGGGCTTTAACATCGGAAGCAAAGATCCAGCCAGACGGCTCATTCAGTCTGGTGACAGGCGTCTCGGGAGAGGGGGCACCGCCGGGTGAGTTCAAGATCCGGATCGAGCCGTCCGTGACTTCAGTCGTCGGCGAGAGGAAGTCTTCCGGAAAGACGCTGCCGTTTCCCGCGAGATATCTTGACGAAGACTCGTCCGGCCTGACCGCCTCGGTTAAGGCAGAACCCACCAGTCTGGAACCCTTTCGGTTGAAGTAGTCGGCGGCTATTGAGCCCGATCCCTCGCCCCTTTTTTTTGAAAGAGAAGCAATGACGACTCAGAATCAGATCAATTCACGACGGTCCGGCTTCACACTCATCGAGTTGTTGGTGGTGATCGCCATCATCGCTGTTCTCATCGCGCTGTTGTTGCCTGCCGTACAGGCAGCCCGCGAGGCGGCACGTCGGGCCCAATGCACGAACAATCTCAAGCAGCTCGGTCTTGCATTGCACAATTATGAAAGTACCAACGGAGCGTTTCCGCCGGCAGGCAAGGCGATTAACCTCGCGACAAGCCCCCCCTCAGTCGGTTTCCCTGACACCGGCTTCAGCGCCAATGCCCGCCTGCTGAGCTATCTGGAAGGGGGCACGCAGTACAACGCCTTAAATTTTCAATACGAGTACAACGACAACTCCGGTGGTAATTTCACCGGGGCCGCGACAGCCATCAACATCTTCATCTGCCCCTCGGCGGTTCGGTCGGGCGGCTCACGCGACACTGCCGCCGCTGATCCGAACGCTTCTCCCTACGAGAAGGTTGCTGGAACCGGCTATGGCTATACCGACTATGCTCCCTCGATTTACACCGATATCAACGTGATCAATGGCCAGCCGACGACCGGCGGAGTTGGTGCGACGACGATTGTCCCCTACCGGAACAAGAACGCGGCGGCCAACGGCCTTCTTAAAGGCGGCCTGACCCGTATCAGCGAGATTACCGACGGGACGAGCAATACCGTTGCATTCATCGAGTGCGCCGGGCGTGACGAGCGATTCGTCAGCCAGTACC
>JANXSY010000097.1 GCA_025356435.1 Isosphaeraceae bacterium
TTGGGCATGCTCCACGCCCAGATGGATCGCGGCACCGTCCGCCAGGCCACCCTTCGCTATCGCGGCGAGGTCGCCACCAAGAACACCCGCCTCATCACCGCGAGCTTCGCGGCCGGGTGGATGGAATCGGCCCTCCAAGGCCAGGTGAACCTGGTCAACGCCGAGCATCTGCTCAAAGAGCGCGGGATCACGCTCGTCGAGGAGAAATCGACCGACACGGGCGACTTCGGCACGATGATCTTGGCGGAAGTCGTGACCGAGAAGAAGTCCTACGTCGCCTCGGGCACCCTGTTCGGCAAGCAATACCTCCGCCTCGTGCAGATCGGCCCCTACCGGCTCGACGCGCACCTCGACGGCACGCTGCTCGTCTTCACGCACTACGACAAGCCCGGCCTGATCGGCTTCATCGGCACCACGTTCGGCCGCCACGGCGTGAACATTGCCCAGATGAACGTCGGCCGCGAACAGCCTGGTGGCGAGGCGATCGGGGTCGTCAACCTTGACTCCTATCCCTCCGAAGAGGCCCTCAAGGAAGTCGAGGCGCACCCGGATATCACCAGCGTCAGCGTCATCCGCCTGCCTGCCTCGGGCGAGACGCCCCCCTGGCTCGGTTCTTGATCGATTGATCGAGCGGGATCAACCGAGCGGCGGTCGACGCCCCGCCAGGTTGATCCCGTTGCCCTGTCCTTCGTGGAAATAGACCTGCCGCTTCGAGAGGTCAACCACGTCAATCAGGCCAGCCTCGGCGAACCACCCGGCCACCTCCTCATAAGTGTGCCGGGACATATACTTGGGCGCGTACCAGTCGAGCGTATCGCAGACCCTTACCTCGGGGTCGGGGTGCATCGATACGCCGATGGTCAGGACGTTCAGGGCGACCCCCAGCCGCGAGACCGCTCGGTTCTTGCTATGCAATAGTCTGCGCTTCAAGCCCCCGATCGGGGCCATCAGGCGGCAGAGCGGCAGGAGCAATCCGAGCGGAAGCCGGGTCGAGATCGCGCGGTGCGCGTTGATAATCCGTTCCAGGAGCGGGCGTTCCCTGCGATAGATCCAGATCGCAACGCGACCGCCCGGCTTGAGTAGCCTCGCCAGCGCGAGGAAGGCCGCGCGCGGGTCGGGGGTGTGGTCGAGGACACCGATCGAATAGATATGGTCGATCGAGCCAGGGGCGATCGGCGGGCGGAGCAGGTCGCCCCGAAGGATCAGCACGTCGCTCAGATCAGAGGTCAGCGACCGGGCCGCGCGGGTCGCCTCGCTGAGGTCGAGTCCGATCACCCTGGCCCCCGCCCCGCCTGCGACCCGGAGATAGCGGCCCATGCCGCACCCAGCGTCAAGCACGATGGCGCGGTCGAGGTCATCGGGCTCCAGACCCGTGCGATTGAAGAAGGTGACGCGGTCTTCTTCGGGCCGGAGGATGCGGAACCGGTTCCATTGGAGGCCGTATGTCGCCTTGGTTCGATCCTGGGGGAGCGTGCTCATCGCGGCTCACCGGCCATCGGCCAGGCCTTCTCTTCCGCTGCGCTCCGGCGGACGTAGCTCGGTTCGAGGAACCAGGCGTCGAGGGCGTCACCCGCAGCCATCCGCTCTCTTGTCAACTCAATCAGGACGGCACCGACCGGATAGCCGAGGGGGCTATCGTCGCGGACGACGGTAGACGGCCAGGCGGGCTCGGATCGGCCCAGCGGCGGTCCCAAGATCAGGGTGCCGGGGGCGAGGGTCGTCGGCCAGCTATCGAGCCGTTCCAGGCGGGTCGGCAAGGTCCGGCGGAACAGTCCGGCGTCGTCGCGGGCGAAATCGGCAACGAAGAGGTCGCCCCGCTGGGCGTCGCCAACGGCGGCCACGGCTTTGGCCTCGTCGGGGGCGTTGCGGGCGATCGCTTCGAGGCTGTCGAATCCGTAGACCGGGCAACCGATCGCGTAGGCCAGGGTCTTGGCGGCGGTGAGGCCGATCCTCAAGCCGGTGAACGAACCAGGGCCGAGCCCGACACCGATCGCGGCGAGATCGGTCGTATGAAGCCCGGCGCGATTGAGCAAGTCACGGATCACGCCGACGAGCCCACGGCCGTGCCTGCGCGAGCCGTCTGACGGGGCGACGAGGCATTCGCCGTCATTCCTTGCCAGGGCCACAGCTGCCCGATCGGTCGAGGTGTCGAGGGCCAGGACTGCCCCGCCCGCGCCGAGCCGTCCCGTCGGTCCCGACCGAACCCATGATCCAACGGCCACTTCCATCGATGAACCGCACTCTCGAACTGGCGTTACCACTTGACCGCGCGACTCGGCAAGAATTATGGTAGTTTAAGATGAGGGTGCCCGTCCATCGATGAACCGCGTCGAGAGGCCGGAAGCCGCGAAGTTCCCTGATGTTTGGCTCGGAGGTTCCTCCCTGTGCGCCGTGCTTTGATCAGCGATATTCATGGCAACCTCGAAGCCCTGGAGGTTGTCCTGGACGACATCAAGGCCCAGGGGATCGAAGAGATTTTCTGCCTCGGTGACATCATCGGCTACGGGCCGAATCCGCGCGAGTGCATCGACCGCGTGATGGAACACACCGCGATGTCGCTCCTCGGCAACCACGACCAGGGTGCGATGTTTGACCCTGACGGGTTCAACGTCGGGGCCGAACGCGCCATCTTCTGGACCCGCGAACAGCTCGAAAGCCCCTCTGACCGGGCGAACAACGAGAAGCGCTGGGAGTTCCTTGGCACGCTGCCCCGCACGCATAAGCTCGACCCGTTCCTGTTCGTCCACGGCTCGCCCCGGAACCCGCTGAGCGAATATATCTTCCCCGAAGACATCTACAATCACCGGAAGATGGAACGCCTCTTCCAACTGGTCGAGCGCTATTGCTTCCAGGGCCACACGCACGTTCCGGGCGTCTTCACCGAGGGGTATCAGTTCTACTCGCCCGAAGAGATCGACCACCAATACACCCTCGGCGACGGCAAGGTGATGATCAACGTCGGCTCAGTCGGCCAGCCGCGCGACGGCGACCCGCGTGCCTGTTACGTCATCCTTGAAGACGGCAAGGGCGTTGACAGCGCGGCCGTTACCTCGACCTCGCCATCCGCTTCCAGCGACAATCTGGACGACACGAGGGAAGGGCCGGTCCTCCCGATTAGCGGCAGCGACGGTTCGACCGGCCCCGTCCGAGTGACCTTCCGCCGCCTGCCCTACGACCACGAGGCCACGATCAAGAAGATCTACGCCATCCCGGAGCTCGAGCCCTTCCTGGGCGATCGGCTCCGCCAGGGTCGGTGACACCGGCCTCTCCGAACCCGACAGCCCCTCCCCGCCGATCGGGAATCGTTCCACCGCCCGACCCGCCGAGTCCCGAAGAATGGGACTCCGCCGACGAAACACCCCTTGTGAACGAGATACCCAACGGCGCGGGGCCTCATGCACTCCTTGAGTGCCCGCCCCGCCCGCTTCCGAAGCGAAGGTTTTCCCCACGATGAGCAGTCCGAAGCGGATGGTGATGTTCTTTGTCCTCGCCATGACGATCATGGTGGGGAGCAACATGATCATGGCCAGGCTCGGGCTGATCCCGAAGCCGGCCCCCGCCGAACCCGCCGTGAACGCCGCCAAGCCCGCCGTCGTCGCCTCTGATCCGGCCAAGGCCGTCGTCAAGGCTGATCCGACGAAGCCCGCCCCGGCGACGATTAACCCCACTCAGGTGGTGAAGGCGAAGGCCGAGCCCACGCTCGCCAAGCCCACCGAGCTGGTCCTCGGCGCGTCGGACAACTCCGACCCGTCGGCCTATCAACTTGAGGTCCACTTTGACCAGCTCGGCGCAGGAGTTAGCCAGCTCCTCTCCGCACGCTTCGACGGCGAGACCCCCGACGGCGTTCCCGACCGCAAGACCCGGCTCCAGCTCATCACCGACGACCGCTTGAGCCTGGCCCCCAAGTCGTTCGCGATCACTGTTCAGCCGACCGGCCGACCGGTCGAAGACGGAGCCTTCCCGACCGGCGAGTTCGCGCTCGACACGATCCGCTGGGAGGTCGTCCGCGACAAGGCCGACAGCCCCGCGGTCAAGGCCATCTCGAAGACTCTCGCCGACAAGTCAGGACAGGTCGAGGGCCAGGAGATCGCCTTCCGCACGACCATCGAATCGCCGAACCTCACGATCACCAAGCGGTTCCGGATCTGGAAGGGGCAAAACGGCTTCGAGTTCGATATGACCTTCGAAGGCGATAAAGACGCCACGATCGCCTACCGCCTCTTCGGCCCGCACGGCATCCCCATCGAAGGCGAGTCCTACACGGCCAACTTCCGCGACGTCTTCTTCGGCCAGATCAAGGCGGGCGCGACCGAACTCGTAACCCGGCAATCCGCCGACGTGGTGAAGAACAAGGCCGACCCCGAGCGGCTCCAGGCCCTGCCGATCAAGTATCTGGGTGTTGAGAACCAATACTTCACGGTCTTCCTCGAACCCGAGCCGACGCCAACTCCCGAGACCCGGTGGGACCGTGAGGCACTCGCCTTCGTGGCCCGGGAAGATTCGAAGGCTCCCCAGAAGTCAGACGTGGGCGTCCAGTTCTCTTCGATCCCGCTCAACGTCGGCCCGAACCGGCCGGTCACTCATACCTTCAGGATCTTCGCCGGGCCAAAGACCTCGGACGCCCTGACCCCCTACGGGGCGACAGAGCTGGCGTCGTATCGCAAGAATCAATGGTTCAACATCCCGTTCGCCTCGTCGCTCGCGCAGCACGTCATCGCGCCGATGCTCGACCGGATCTACGGGCTCACGAAGTCGGTCGCCCAGTTGGTTGGCCTCAAGAACGGCAACTACGGAATCTCGATCATCCTCCTGACGATGACCGTCCGCCTCATCATGTTCCCGATCGGTCGCAAGCAGGCGATGATCTCGAAGAAGATGCAGGACCTTCAGCCGTACCTCGCTGAGATCAAAGAGAAGTACAAGGACGACAAAGAGCGGCAGACCAAGGAGACGTTCGCGCTCTACAAAGAGCACGGCTTCAACCCCGCTGCAGGCTGCCTGCCGGCCTTGATCCAGCTGCCGATCTTCGTCGGACTGTGGCAGGCGCTCAATAACAGCGTCGCGCTGCGGCACTCGGGGTTCCTCTACATCAAGAACCTTGCCGCTCCCGACATGCTGTTCACCTTGCCGGCTGACGTCCCGGTGGTCGGACGGTATTTCAACCTGCTCCCGTTCCTGGTCGTCAGCCTGATGCTCGTGCAGACGAAGCTGTTCGCGCCCCCGGCGATAACCGACGAAGCGCGGATGCAGCAGAAGATGATGAAATACATGATGGTCTTTATGGCTTTCATGTTCTACAAGGTGCCTTCAGGCCTTGGCATCTACTTCATCACGAGCAGCCTCTGGCAGGTCTGCGAACGGCTCTTGCTGCCGAAGATCACCAAGAAGAAGCCCGCCGCGATCGACGCCGCTTTCACCGGGGATGGTAGTGGCAACGGGTCGACGGCCAAGCTTGTCCCCCCGCCCAAGCCGACCGGGTGGCTGGCCAAGAAGTTGGAGAACCTGCTCGATCAGGCGAACAACGAGCGGACGATCCGCAACACCGGGGCCACTGGCCGAGACCCCGCCCCACCCGAGCGGAACCGGAATCGGCCGCGCCCGGGCAAGCGTCGTTGAGCCGGGCCACCCACCGTGCTTGACCCCTCGGAGACGATCGTCGCGATCGCCAGCCATCCAGGCCCCGCCATCCGGGGCCTGGTTCGGCTCTCCGGCCCGCTGGCCCTCTCGATTGTCCTCGAAGGCTTCGAGGCAGACAGCCCGACCCCCCTCCCGAGTCGGCCGACGAGCTACGTCGGCCGCATCCCCCTCACGAATCCATCGTCCCGCCTGCCGGCCATGCTCGTGCTCTGGCCCGGCCCTCGCTCGTACACCGGCCAGCCGGTCGCCGAGGTTCACACCGTCGGCTCGCCCCCCCTGCTCCGCCACCTTGTCGCGCTCTACCTCGCGCGGGGTGCCCGACCGGCCGAGCGGGGGGAGTTTACCCTCCGCGCCTTCCTCTCGGGGCGGATTGACCTCGCGCAGTCCGAGGCCGTCCTGCACGTTATCGAGGCGACGACGCCGGGCCAGCTCGATTCCGCACTCAGACAGCTCGCCGGGGGCCTTGCCGGACCGCTCCGACTGCTCCGAGACCGGCTGCTTGACCGGCTCGTCGAACTCGAAGCCAACCTCGATTTCGTCGACGAGCCCGACGTCTCGCCGATCGTCCGCCAGGCTCTGGTCGACGACCTCGCCGACGCCTCAGCCCAGCTCGACGGCCTGATCGCTAGCCATCGATCCCGAGACCGCGCCGAGACACGCCCGAGGGTCGTCTTGATCGGCCGACCCAATGCGGGCAAGTCGCAACTCTTCAACGCCCTGCTCGGCGAGGAGCAGGCCATCGTCTCGCCGGTCGCCGGCACGACGCGGGACTATCTCATTGGCCTCTGCGAATGCGATGGCCTCGCGATCGAGTTGATCGACACGGCCGGCGAAGAGCCCGCCCGCCACGCGATCGCCGAGTTGTCGCAGGCCCAGCGCGGGCGACAGGTCGCCGAGGCAGACCTTCTGCTCCGCTGCGTCCCGGCCGACGAGAC
>JANXSY010000293.1 GCA_025356435.1 Isosphaeraceae bacterium
TGGAATAGATCTCGTCGGTGCGCGGGATCGGGACCAGCGGGTTGTTGGGCAGGAGTTCGGTGACGAACTTCCGGAACGAGGCGTCGAACGAGGTGCTGCCGCATGCGGCGTCGGCGAAGAGGGTGCCGTTGCCGGGATCGAGATGCTTGCGGAGCGCTGTCTTGTCTTCGTCGTTGAAGGAGACTGCGGCACGCCCGTGGATGTAAATCAGGGGGTAGTTGGCGATGGCTGGATCGCTGGGGACCAGGTCTTTCTGGCTGATGACCACGTCAAACTTGAGCTTGTCGCGGAGCGTGGTGGTGAGATTCGGGATCGCGAGCGGGGCAATATTCCACTCGCCGGCATGCTTGAGCTTGGCGATCCTGAGCGCACCTCGCTTGGCGATCTCCCCCTTGAATTGTTTGACCTCGGGGGTTGAGAGCTTATCGGCCGGGATCTCGCGCCCCGTGGCGTAGTCGATCACGTTCTGACCGATCCGTTGCGAGAGCACGACCCGAGGCAGTCCCGGCTGATTCTCCATCTGGTTCCAGTAACAGGAGAGGTCGTCCGGCGAATAGATGACCACGGTGCGACAGCCATGCTCGATTCCCCAGAGCGGATGGACGTCAGGGGTGAGCGGCCAGTGGGCGCGCCAGACCGCATGTTCGGGGCCGAGCGGTTGGAGTTGAAAGTCGCCCTCGGGGAATATTTCCGACATCAAGTCGCGGAAGCCGCGATCGAACTCACGACGGCCGCAGCAGGCTTCGGCAAAGATGAAGCCTCCTTGGTCGACGAACTCTCGAAGCCGTTTCTTCCCCTCGGCGGTGAAGGTCGGGGCCTCGTGCCCGTTGATGTAAGCGATTGGTGCCTGGAGCATGTCTTCGAGGCTGGCCGACGACGGGTCAACCACCTGCCAGGTCAGGAGGTGATCCCAGTCGCGCGAGGCGAGGTTAACGAGGTTGCGAATGTCGTCGACGTCGTTGTTCCAGTCGGGACCGGGGCCATGACGGAGTTTATTGATCAGGACCGGGGCGCGGCCTTTGGCCAGGAAGAGCAGGGCGAAGCTCGTGGCGATCATCGGCTCAGACTCGACCATCCCTCCTCGCCAGAAGCCCTGAAACTTGTCCTGCTGGTGGACGAGTTCTTCGGCCCCTTCGCGATACCAATCGTGTGCGCCGAAGAAGCGAACACCTGAGAGACGCCCAGCGCGTTCGAGGCCGTAGAGGTAATAGAATTTCCATTGCAGACCGACACCGATGTTCTGGCCGACCCGGAAGTTCTGCGACAACCAGTTGACCGCTCGCTGGACATCAGGGTCGGCCGCCCCCTCGCCGCATCGACTGATCACATTATCACGGATCGTTTCCTGGCCCTGAAACCGCTTCATACCCGTGATGATAAGGCTGGAGAGTCCCGCGCAGGTCATGCTGCCGGTGGAGTCGTTATTCCCGTTGAGGGGGTTATAAGCCCAGCTTCCGTCACGGTGCTGCTGCCCCTTCCAGTAAGCACGGGCAAGCGTCCACGTCTCGGGCTTGACCGGGACGTTGACCTCGGCCGCCGCATTGAGCGCCAAGAGCGCATACTGGCTGTTGGAATTATCGCCCTGTCGGGTCCGGGTGTTCTTGTAGCTCCACGACCCGGGCCAGGGGGGATCGCCGGGCTTGAGCTGGGCTTCCTCCAGCCATGCCACGTTCGCCGCGATCCGGATCAGGTCGTTCTTCGGCTTCGCGGCGGCCAAGACCATCGTCTGGAGCGAAACCGAGTAGACGCTGTTCAATCCTTTTGGATCGAAGTGGCGAAGATAGTTGAGCGCCCCGGAGATACTCGGCGAATCGGGCGACTCTCCCGCCGTGAGAAGGGCGAGGGTGGCGAGGCTCGTCATACCAGTCCGGGCATCGTCATCGCCCTCGGGCCAGGAGCCGTCGATGCGCTGTTTCGACTTCAGGTAGCGGACGCCTTCGCGAATGGCGCGTTCGACCTCATCCCGGGTCACCGCCGCGCCCACCGGCCGCTCGGCGAGGCAGAGTCCGAGAGCGAACATTACGATCGCGACCACCGGCCGACGCCCGATCCCGAACATAGAACTACCTCCGTGAATCGCCCTGGCTCATCGAGCCGGCATGCGGCATGTCATCGGCAAGAGTAGTATGACACGCCGCATCCGGGGCCGACAAGTCAGCGAGCGGTCCCAAAAGAGTCCCTCGCGAACGAGAGCAACCGAGAGGGATTATCAAGAGGCACCCGCTTGACCGTCGCGTGCTTATCGTCAACGAGTTCGACGATCCCGACCCAGCGACCATCCTCGGAGAAGACCGCCGGCATCGGCTGACACCTTGACGCGAGCAGTCGGCCCTTGGCTGTCACCGTAAGGGGTGTCCCGGATTTCGTGTCGATGGGCATTGTCGCAACTTGCACCCCCCAGGGTTCGCGACCGACCTTGCGATGATAGGCGAGGATCAACTCTCCCGAGGCATCTCGACCGGTCGACGGGCAGCGTACATCCGCCCATTGTCCCGACAGGGCGGGATCGAGTAGCCGGCCCGCATCCACGATCTCGCGACCATTCTCGTCAAGACGCAGCCACCAGATCTGCATGGGACCGAAACGTGTTGGATGTTCATTAGACCCGCGATAACGGAGCGTCACGAGGAGGACGCGACACAAGCGAGGGTCTGCAATGAACTGAGGCTCGGCGATGAAGATGTCTTCGCCGGGCTTCTCACAGCGCCAACGAATCGGGATCGGCTGGGTGTCCGGGAGACGCCGCTCCGAACTGGCGAAGAGAGGACTGGTCTCGAACGCATAATGATAAAGCTGTCCATCCCCGGCGGAGAACAAGACGCGAGCACCCATGCCGGGATACCAGCACGGCTTGCTGACCGGCAAGATGTCGGACGAGACCATGTCGAGCTTCTCTCCATCCGGAAACGAGAATCGCGCGATTCCGAAATCGGTCATGGTTCCCGATTTGTCCTCGAAACGAGACCAGAGCCCAATCACCTGGCGTCGGCCTTTCTCATCTTGCCACGGGGAGCAACTTGCGAAGCTGATGGACTCTCCTGTCGGCAAGTCGAGAGAGCTCAATGTTCCTGCCGAAGTATCGAGCCATTGTGTCGCGTGAAGGTCTGAATGTATTAGATTCAACGGAATATTGACTTGATTGTTCTTGCTTGTCATCCTCCATCCCAACCTGGTCGGGACAAGCCGCGATAGCCCGACCGCCGCAGCGGACGAACCCATCGCCAGGATCAAGATGAGGCGGATCAGCGACGTCAAGGAGAATCGCATGGCAAACCCTCGCGGTTGGCACCGGCCTTGCGCATCGAACGAACATTACGGACCGCGAAATCCCCCAAAGAGACCTCGGATCGCTCCGAGCCTTAAGGATTGAAAACGCGATTCGATCAGTGGAATCACACCCGTGACGGTGGAGGGAATGACCCATGTTTGGTCGTTGATGAGCAGCCGGGCGGTGTCGTTCAACGAGACTTCAAGGATCAATCCAACAGAGACGCGCCGGGATTCGGGGAGAAGACCCGGGGATGGGGAGGGCTCTTGGGAGGGTGAAATCTGTACGGTCGCTGTTCCTGAAGATCAACGACGTCTGCGCTCGCTCATTGACTCGAGCTGAAGCGGACGTAAAGAGTCAACGCAACTTGAAGGCCAATACGCTTTCATTGCTAGTCGGAAGGCTCGATGGAGCGACGGCCCCACGAACGACGCGAGTCGTTTCTCGCAATCAGCGGTCATGTTAGGTCGATCCGTCTGCGCGAGTTCCGGCGGAGAGCTTCGGCCAAGTCACCCTCCCCAAGAGTCTGATGTCGCACAGATAATGCACAAGACGCCCCAAACTCGGGCACAAATGCGGTGAGAGCCGGAGCGGCCTTGGGGCACTTACCCTATTTGAGGAGGGCTGCTGAGAGGAATCGCCCGGCCTTTGACGGAACCTGGAGCGGAATCCGGAGAACGACATACGAAGGTACGTGTCTTGATTCGAGGACAAAAATATCGCGGCCATTGCTGGAATATACAGGCGAACTGGGCCGACAAGCGGCCTGATACGAGTCATCCGAGTCGTTGGCGACGAGCGGAACACGTGAAACAGGGTCAGTCGTCAAAGAATGGGTCCGAAGCTGCCACGGGCCTCCTTCAATCCTGCAGAGATAGGCCAGTACGGCCCCGCCTGCCTGGTCGGTGCCGACGGTCGGGAATCGCATCTCGACCGACCCGTCCGAGGAGTCAAAGAGTGGGCCGCCCTCTTCGATCGCGTGACCGTCGTCGCTGAGCCTGAGCCACCAGATTCGACCCTTGGCGAATCGGGACCGGCGTCCGCTCGAAACCAATTTGGTGTGCGAGACGAACAAGATGTTGTTAAACCTCTTGTTCGCAGGCAGACAAGGGTCCGAGACAAAGCCCCCCTCCAAGTCGGGTGGACGGCTCCTCCATTCGAGCGGACGGGGGCGTTCGTCGGGGCTGACTTCGTTCCGGGGAGCGTCGGACGGACCCTCGAAGGCGAATTGATAGAGCTGACCGTCCGCGGCTGCGAAGACGACCCTTGCCCGCGAGCCTGGGAGCCAGCAAGGAGGACCGACTGGTAAGGTTTCGGTCTCGACCAGATTTATCAGCCGACCGTCGGGGAAGGAGAAACGTGCCAGGCCCATCTCGCACCCCTGCCGGCCGCTTCCCGGGCGGGCCGACCATCGACCAACGACCTGAAAGTGGTCCCACTCGTCGCGCCATGGCGATGTACTCGCGTCGTCGAGAGACTCGTTCTCATCTAAGTTGAGCGAATCGAGGCACCCCGTCCGCGTATCCAACCAACGCGTCCGCCGACTTCCGACTTCGAAGTACGTCCCTTTAAGGCCCACATGCACGACCTCGCAAGGCACCCGTATTCCCCTCGGACTCGGTGCCATCCGCGTGACGCCGACTGCAATAGCCGACGATCCGAGGAACGCCAACACGACAAAAGTGATAAGTGCCGTCATCGAAAACCGCATGATTTCGTTTCCGCTCCAGTGTTCTCGCCTATTTTGATCCCGCTCGAAGCGCGCACCACGAACCTCCGCTCGGTCGGCCACACATGGCAACCGTCGGCAATGACGCAATGGACGGAGATCCCCGAACCTGGCCGCCGTGGGTGGGAGATGCCCACTTCTTACATTTGTCTCACGCTATTCAGTCTTCGGAGGGATACACCGGCGATTGGGGGAAATCTACCTCCACTCCGAAATGATTAGGAATTGTCGAAGCTGAAGATTCCCTCTAGAGACCAATGAAACCGGGAAAAATTCGACCCATCCGTCAAAGATCAGGTGATTAACCTTTTTCTCAACAAAGCCACGCACGCTTGGGAGCGACCCCATCAAGACTGCGGATTGAGCACGCGTCACTGACGAATGTCGATCCCGGGGCGTGCCCTGCTTGAAGTGGCACGCGGTACGCTACTACAATGGCCCGTGTTCAAGACCGTCGGCGGCCTGAAGGGCGAAGCCGGCCGCAGCCATCGGGCGCGGACGATGCCAGTGCCTCGCGGCGAGGGGCGCGCGGGGGGCCGGACGGGATTTTCTCCCTTGCGCGGGGTCGTTCAATCGCATGTCCAACGCCGGCGACCGGATCAGTCAGCTCCTCGATGAATTTCGCCACTCCCGCGACATGATTGCCACCGAACTTTCGAAGGTCGTCATCGGCCAGCGTGAAGTGATCGAGCAGATCCTGGCCGCCATCTTCACGCGAGGGCACGTCCTCCTTGTGGGCGTCCCCGGTCTGGCGAAGACGCTGATGGTCAGCTCGATCGCTCGCATCCTCGACGTCGGCTTCAAGCGGATTCAGTTCACCCCCGACTTGATGCCTTCAGACATTACAGGGACCAACGTCCTCGAAGAGCCCGAAGCGGGTCGTCGTGCGTTCCGGTTCGTCCCCGGCCCGATTTTCTCGAACATCATTCTCGCCGACGAAATCAATCGGACGCCGCCGAAGACCCAGGCCGCGCTCCTTCAGGCGATGCAAGAGCGCGAGGTCACGGTCGGGCAGGAGACCTTGCACCTGCCCGACCCATTCTTCGTCATTGCCACCCAGAATCCGATCGAACAGGAAGGAACCTACCCTCTCCCTGAGGCCCAGCTCGACCGATTCATGTTTGATATCCGTGTAGGCTATCCGAGCATCGAAGAGGAAGAGAAGATCCTCTCGGCGACGACCAAGGGCGAGACGAACGAACTCAAGAAGATGCTCTCGGCCAAGGCGATCGTGAATCTTCAGAAGCTCGTGACGTCGGTCCCGATCTCCGACTATGCGATCAAGTATGTGACCCGGCTCGTCCGCGCCACCCGCCCCTCTGACCCGCTCTCTCCGCAGTTCGTCAAAGACCTGATCGACTTCGGCGCGGGTCCCCGTGCCGGACAGAACCTGATCCTCGGGGCCAAAGCGATGGCCGCGATGGACGGCCGATTCAGCGTCTCGCTTGACGACGTGCGCAAGGTTGCCATCCCCGTCCTTCGCCACCGGCTCGCTACAAACTTTCAAGCCCAGGCCGAGGGCCAGACGACTGATAGCCTCATCAAACGTTTGCTCAACGAGATCCGCGAGCCGGATATCCCCAAGTATGATAAGAAGTGAGATCGACGACGGACTTGAGGCCCATTTGATGTCGACACGACAGACTACCCGCCAGCTAGGTTCGACCGACAATTGTTGTCAATTGTACTCGTAACGCAGACGGCTTTTCCGAGAAAGCCCTGGCGGATACAGAGATCGACTCGACGCCCTTGCTCCCTGGGCTCAACATCCCGCTCTCCGCCGTCTTCTGACCCCGAACCCGAGCGAGGCCGTTCTTGGCGTCACCCGCCGAAAAGTATCTGCAGCCCGAAGTGATCCGCCAGGTCGCCCGGCTCGACCTGCGCGCCAAGTTCATCGTCGAGGGGTTCATCTCCGGCCTGCATGCCAGCCCGTTTCAAGGCTTCTCGGTCGAGTTCTCTGAGCATCGCAAGTACAGCGCCGGCGATAATATCTCTGACATCGACTGGAACGTCTATGCCAAGACTGACCGGTTCTACACGAAGCGATATCAGGCTGAGACGAACCTCACCGGGTATCTCGTCATGGACCTCTCGGGGTCGATGGGGTACACCTATCGGCAACAGTTGACGAAGTTTGAATACGCCATCAGTCTGGCCGCGGCGCTCGGCTACTTGATGATCCATCAGCAAGACCCGGTCGGGCTCATCGCGTTTGACCGGGCGATCTGCCAGAGCCTCGCCCCGAAGAGTAAGCGGTCTCAGCTCGGGAATATCTTGTCGCTCCTCGCCAAGCTGAAGCCCGAGGGGGAGACGGAGATCGCCAAGAGCCTGCATCAGCTTGCCGGGATGTTGCGGCATAAGAGCCTGGTGATGATCTTCAGCGACCTGCTTGCCGACCCCGAGCCGATCTACAAGGCACTCCACCGGCTGAGGCACTCCGGCCACGATATCATCGTTTTTCATATTCTGGATGAAGCCGAGGCGATGTTTCCGTTCGACGGGATGCTCGAACTTGAAGACAACGAGACTCACGAGAAGCTCGAAGTCGACGCCGACGCGATCAGGGCCGACTACCTCGACGCGGTGAACTCGTTCAAGGCAACGTATAAGAAAGAGTGCCAGAACGCGCGGATCGATTACGTCTCCGTCCACACGGGCCAGCCGTTTGACAAGGCGCTCATGAGCTATCTCAACAGTCGCAAGGGCCGAGGTTGAGCGTTAACACCTTCACTTCCTCCATTGCGAAAAGGGCGGGGACCGGAACCCCGAGTCGTTAGACATGGAACTCTCACTGCTGCATGCGGGCCTGGCGGCCGGGGCGGCGATGGCGGCCGTCCCGCTCATCCTGCACCTGCTGATGCGGCAGACCCCGAAGCACGTCATATTTCCCGCTCTTCGCCTGATCCGCGATCGTCAGAAACAGTCGAAAAAGCGGCTGCAAGTGAAGAACTGGCTGCTCCTGCTCGCTCGCATGGCTCTCTTTGCGCTGATGGCTCTGGCGCTCGCGCGGCCGACGATCACCACCGAGACCTCGCTGGGTGGCGAAGAGGTCGATACCGCGATCGCCCTCATCGTCGACACCAGCCTCTCGATGGAATACACCGAACGCGGCAACGACCGTCTCAAGGAGGCGAAGCTCCGCGCGGCCGACATCCTCAAGAAGGCGACCGATCGCAGCGAGGTCTTCGTCATCAACTCGGCCGAGCCGACCCGTCCCGCCCCGGTCTCCCCGACGCTGGCGTTGAAGCAGGTCGAGGCGATGACCTTGCGGGATGCCAACCGACCGCTCAACGCCTCGATGATCCAGGCGTATGCCGCGGTCGCGGCGAGCAGCCTGCCCCGGCGGGACGTTTATGTCCTCACTGACCTCGCCCGATCGGCCTGGGATACCGGCTCATCGACGGTCGCCGAGGCGATCAACAAGGCGAATGCCGCCAAAGACAAGAAGGTGAATTGCTACGTCCTTCGCCTCACGCCCAAAGAGGTCAAGGACGTCGCCGTCGTCGCGGCCGAGCCTGCCTCGACGGTCGCAACTCAGGGCGAGCGCATGGAGATCAAGACCCGAGTACGGTCGTGGGGTGCGAAGGCTTCGCGGGTGGTCGAGCTGCGGATTGACAACGTCCTCAAAGATAACAAGAAGATCGAGATCCCCGAGAACGGCGAGGTCGTGCTCTCGTTGCTCACCCCGAGTACCCTCGGCCCCGGCCTGCACCAGGGAGAAGTGAGCCTGAGCGGTGAGGGCGACTTCATGCCGTTCGACGATCGACGCTATTTCACCTATCGGATTCAACCTGCACAGCGGGTCTTGCTCGTCACCGATAGCCCGATCGACGCCCTCTATGTGCAAAAGATGCTCGACCCTGACGCCTCGACCCTCCCGGAAGGGGCCGCGCAGCTCGTCAAGGTCGAACGGCTGCTCGGCGACGAGTTCGCCCGCAAGAACAAGTCGACCCTCAAAGACTATGCCGCGATCTTTCTCCTCAATGTCGCCCGACTCTCCGAGGCCGACTGGGGCGCGCTGAACAACTATGTGCGCGATGGCGGCGGGCTGGTCGTCGGTCTGGGGAACCGCGTCTCGGCTGATTCTTACAACGGCCCGGTTGCCTCACAACTCCTCCCCGCCAAGCTCGGCGAGATCAAGGCCAAGCCGCCGAACACCTTCTTCGCCAGGCTCGACGCGAATCATTCGTTATTCAACAAGTATGCCCGTGAATATGAAGCTGCGTTCTCCCTGGCCCCGGTCTATCGGTCATGGACCGTGACGCCCCAGGCCGGCCGGACGATCCTCTCGTTCACCGACAACACCCCCGCGCTCCTCGAAAGGACGTTCCAGGGGTCAAAGACCGGTCATGTCTTCTTATGGACGACCCCGCTTTCCCGAGGTGTCTACGGCGACGCCGCGATCGGCTGGAACGAGTTCCCCGGCTCACCGAGCTTTCTCGTCATGATCGATACCGTGGGCTATCTCTCAGGTACGGCGGGCGAACGGCTCAACTATGATGCGGGCGAAGACGCCATCCTCTCGATCGACCCGACCCGTCGATCCGCGAACTACAGCGTGCAAGGCCCCAAGCCCGAAGAGACCGAGAGCCCCAACGTCGGGGCGAACTCGGATAAACTCGTCGTCACGTCGCCCCAGTCCAGGGGCCAGTGGAAGGTCACGGGGAAGGCCCCCGACGGCTCGGCGGTTGTCATGGGCTTCAGCGTCAACGTGTCCGAAGCGGAGTCGACTGTGGTCGCGATCGAGGAGAAAGACCTCGTCTCAATCTTTGGGTCGAAAGACAATGTCTACCTCGCCGACGACGTTGGTAGCCTCAATCGCATCATTGAACGACAACACATCGGTCGCGAGATCTTCCCGTGGCTGATGTTCCTGATCCTGATCATCGTGACCCTCGAAAACCTGCTGGCGAACAAGTTCCATCGTGAGAGGGTGCCCGCGTGAACAGGCGTTGTGCGACGGGGAATCCCCAATGAGCATCACACTTCACCCCATCGGGCCTTGGCCACTCGTCGCCCTCTTCGCGGCAGTGGTCATATTCCTGACGATCTGGGCCTATCGCCAGCGCCTTCGGGGGACGACAGGCGGGTGGCGATGGCTCGCACTCGGGCTCCGGCTGGCGGCGGTGCTGCTCTGCCTCGTCGCCGCCCTGCGTCCCTCGATCAACCTGCCCGAGAAGAAGAAGCAGGTCGCCGTCATGCTCCTCATGCTCGACCAGAGCGAGAGTCTCACCATCGGCGACGAGGTCAACGGCCAGACCCGCTGGCAGGTCGCGAAGAAGGCTTTCGAGGACGCCAAGAAGGCCGTCGCCGATAGGTCGAAAGACCTTGAGGTCAGGGAAATTCTCTTCGATTCCGACCTCCACGAAGAGAAGCTCGACGACAAAAAGCTCCCTACAGGAAAAGAGACCGCGCTCGGTTCGATGATGATCGAGGCCGTGAAACGCCAGGCCGGCACGACCGTCGCCATGATCGTCTTGATCTCCGACGGGGCCTCGAACGCTGGGATGCCTCCCCTTGTCGCAGCCCAGCAGCTCAAGGCGAAGCTGATCCCGGTCGTCACCGTCGGCGTGGGAGATGAGAATGCCGGGACGGGCTCGAAGGACGTCGCCGTCAGAGACCTCGTGGTTGGCCCGGTCGTCTTCGTCAAGAATCAGCCCGAAATCCGCGGCACGATCTCTGTCAGAGGTTATGCGAATAAGCCACTCGACGTCGAGTTGATTGTCGAGGGGGAGGGAGTCGTCGCTCGCTCGACAATCCAGGCGACCAGCGGGGCCGAAGTGATCCCGATCACCGGCCTGAAATACCTGCCGCAGACCGCGAACGAGAAGCGGGTCACGCTCCGGGTCAAGCCGCAAGAAGGGGAACTCGTCCGGTCGAACAACGAGTTTACGACCTATCTGACTGTCCTTGGCGGGGGCCTGAAAGTTCTCTATCTCCACGGGACCGACTTCTCCTGGGAGCCGCAATACCTCACTCGTGCCCTCGACGCGGCCAAGGAAATTCACGTCGACCTCAAGGTCATCCGCCAGCCCGCGATCGGCGACAATGGCCTGAGCGACGCCGAGTTCGCTCCGAATAACTATGATGTCTTCATCCTCGGGA
This sequence comes from Isosphaeraceae bacterium, assembly GCA_025356435.1. Classification (GTDB taxonomy): domain Bacteria; phylum Planctomycetota; class Planctomycetia; order Isosphaerales; family Isosphaeraceae; genus CAMFLR01. The sequence continues at coordinate 11,103 of JANXSY010000293.1, forward strand.
GCATCCCCGCAAACTTCCTCTCGGTCAGGCAGCAGACGATGCTCGCGACGGCCGTCTCAAAGGGGGCGGGGCTAATCATGCTCGGAGGCCGTTCGAGCTTTGGGGAAGGCGGCTGGGCCAACACGCCGGTCGCGTCGATCCTGCCAGTCGACATCCATGCCGGCGACGGGTCCATCGAGCCGAAAGACGGACTCAAATTCGTCCCCAACCCGCTCGGCCTCCAGAACTTCGTGCTCCGACTCGGCCCGACGCCCGAAGACTCGCGACGGATCTGGGACTCGCTGCCGTCACTCCCTGGCGCGAGCCGGTTTGGTCAGCCGAAGCCGCTTGCCTTTACCCTCGCCGTCGCTGGCGATGGCGGTCGCGAGCCTTTGCTGGTGGGGATGGAGACGGGTCAAGGTCGGACCCTCGCCTTTGGCGGAGAGACCTGGATCTGGGGGCGAGGGGGCGACGAAGGACGCATGGCGTTCCTCCGATTCTGGCGGCAAGCGATCCTCTGGCTGGCCCACAAGGAAGACCAGGGTGACAACGAAATCCGGCTCAAGCTCGACCGCCGGAGGCTCGCCCGAGGCGAGAAGCTCGATCTCACCGCCTCGGCCGTCAATCCCAAGAAAGAACCGATCACCGACGTCGAATACACCACGACCGTGATCCGGACCGATGTCCCCGACGCCAAGCCCGAGGGCGTTCAACTCTTCGCGCAGGGCGATTCAGCAAAGGGTTTCTACCCCGCGCAGGGCCAGGCGGGCGAGTACCGGGTCGAGGTCACGGGCACTCGGGGCGGCAAGGAGTTAGGTCGCGCTTCGGCACGGTTTAACGTCTATGAGGACAACCGAGAGCTGGAAAATCCGGCCGCCGACCGCGCCTTGCTCCGCCAGATCGCCGAGATCACCGGTGGTCAGTCGGTCTCTCCCGAAGGCTTGTCAAAGCAACTCGCCGGTTTCGACACCAGCGCTACGGATCGCGTCAGCCTGACCGAGAAGCGGATCTGGGATAACTGGGTCTTCTTTCTGATCTTCACGGCCCTTCTCTCGCTCGAATGGTGGCTCCGCAAACGGAAAGGGTGGGTCTGACGCCTGAGGGTTTAACTCGCCTTCACCCCGATGACGACATGGTCGAGGCAGGTGAGACTGAAATCCGCCCTATCAATCATGTTCCGATTTGACTTCGGATCGATCAATTCGATCCATTGATCGCGGGTCTTCGGGTCGAGCCGGTCCTTCACGCGGTCGCTGAGGTTGTCAAAATAGGCGGTGAGGAACGCTCGTTCGGATACTCCGAGTGGGGCCTGTCGGGTCGTGGCGAAGGATCGGGATTGGATCGTTGTCAGGCCCGCCGTGTGGAAGAGCCCGATGAGGTTGCGGCTGACGTAGTAGGTGTTTGGGTCTTTCCCCTCCTCTGAAAACGCTTCGAATTCGGCCCGGCGGACCGCAAGCTCGATGTCGACGGGCCAGGGCAAGAGTAATTGATGGAGCGTGTCGTTGTCGAACACGGCCACGGTTCCCCCCGGCCGGGCATGGGCGGCCATGGTACGGATCGCCTCGGCCTGATCGGGAAGGCTGTAGAGGCTCTGGGCACACCAGACGAGGTCGAAGGTGTCGTGGGGCAGGGGGAGGCTTTCGATCGGCGCAGCGACGTGACCGATCCTGGCGGCGACATTGGACCGAATCGAGGCCGCTCGAGCCACGCGGAGATATGCCGGAGAGATATCGACGGCCGTGACCGCTCCCTTCGGTCCGACCCTCGCGGCGAGCCAGGGCGTATAAGCCCCGTCTCCGCAGGCTATTTCGAGCACGCGGTCGCCCTCGCGGATCGGTAGCCAGTCGATCATCGCCCGCAACTCGGCCGCGAAGGCGCTGTGATAGGCGGCCATCATGGGCTCATAGGAGGGCAGATTCTCGGTCGATGGCACGAGGAAAGTCCTGGCATTGTGGGGGCGGAGTTCGCGGCCGTTTTTGGTTGCAATCGACATACCAGGGGGTTGATCGGGGCCCTGTGGCGGACCCTGGTCGACCGACTGCCCCCAGACAATTCACAGCTCGTCTGGTCGAAAACGAACGATCCTGGTAAAGAAGGCCGCTCGATCGTGAGACGATCGTGGGGGTCGCGGGTCGACAGGAGGTCGCCGGTGAAGGTTTGCATGGTCACCACGTTCTTCGGGGCTCATAGCTTCGGGGGTGATGCCGCGTACGTCGACCGCCTTTCAAGGGCGTTGGTCCGTCGGGGTCACGAGGTCCACGTCTTCCACTGTGTTGACGCCTTCAATTCCGTCCGGGGCAACCATCCCCTGCGTCCCTACACGCCCCCACCCGGCCTGCATGTCCATCCCCTCGAATCGGGTGTCGGCATCCTCTCTCCGCTGGCGACCCAGGTCACGGGCCAGCCCTTCTTCAAGGCCGAGCCGCTCCGCGAGGCCCTTGATGCGATCGACACCGATGTCGTCCACTTCCACAATATCTCGCTCGTCGGCGGCCCCGGCGTGCTCAAGCTGGGCCGCGCGGCGGTCCGGCTGATGACGGCACATGAGCACTGGCTCATCTGCCCAATGCACCTGCTCTGGAAATACGACAAGAAGGCTTGCGACGGCCCCGAATGCCTGCGCTGCATGATCGCCGGCCATCGACCGCCCCAGGCCTGGCGCTATACCGGAGCCATTGATCGCGGCCTTCTTGAACTCGACGCCCTGATCTTCCCCTCGCGGCACACGCTTGAAGAACATCGGCAACGCGGCATCGGTGCCCCGATGGTCCACCTACCCTACTTCCTGCCCGACGACTGGACCGACGGCATCGAAGACGAGGAACCGAAGCCCTCTCCGCGACCTTATCTCGCCGCGGCAGGCCGACTCATCAAGATGAAGGGCTTCCATCGCCTGATCCCGATGATGAAGCTTCTCCCCGAGGTTGACCTCCGCATCGCCGGCACCGGCCCGTATGAGGCCGAGTTGAAGCGGCTCGCCGCCGACCTGCCGAACGTCACCTTCGAGGGCCTGCTCGGCGGTCACGACCTCGCCCGACTCTTCCACGGGGCGCGGGCCGTTGTCGTCCCGTCGCTCTTCCCCGAGACGTTCGGCTATGTCGTGCTCGAAGCCTTCGCCGTCCGCACCCCTGTCGTCGTCCACAAGGGCGGCGGGGCACTCTACGAGACCGGTGTCCTCAGCGGTGGCGGCCTCGGATATCAGACCGATGCCGAGCTTCTGCTCGCCCTCCGGCGGATCGTCCACGACGACATCCTCCGCGACGACCTCGCCCATCGCGGGTATGCCGTACGGACGGGCGAGTGGTCCGAAACCGCCCACGTTGACCGCTATTTCAAACTGATCCAATCGATCCTGGCCGGTCGGCGTAACACCCCGCGTCCGAAGTATGCCGATGCCTCGGCCCGCCGCTCGACCGCCGTTGAGAACGACCGCCTCTCGAACATTTGACAATTGTCTTTGATTCGCCCTGGTCGGCCGGATATCCTGGGCTTCGATCCAGAATCGAACCGCCAGGGGTCTGCGATGGCTACTGCTGTCTCGGGGAGAGTCACGCGACCGCGACTCGGCCGAAGGATCGCCGGCGGACTCCTCTTTCACGCGACCACGCTTCAGGGACTGTCCGACACAGGTGACCCGATCGAGGTGGCGAACGATGCCAGGGTCGAGTTGCCGGACGAATCGAACGCGTGCACCTGCTCTATCCACGCGCATGCACTGTTCAGTCGCGACGAGCCTAAAGCGATGCCCTTGACCTTCGGCGACAGGGCGAACGTCAAGCTCGCACTCGCCCGCGACGAACAGCCGCGAGCGGCATTCATCGGCCCGTACCTCAAGGCACTGCCGGAGGTGTCTGCTCGAAACTCAGACGTGCCAAAAGAATCGGAGTCGTCGCGATGAGCCTGCCGAAGTCGGAAGAGTGGACCGATCCGGGCTCGATGGACCCGGTTCCGAGGCGCGGACGGACCTGCTCGATCGCGGTCTCGGTGGGCATCGTTGCGGTCGTCGTCGCGGTCCTGATCTGGCGCGGGACGACACTCCTCGGACTCCCCGATATCGGCGAACCGTTCAACGTTCAGGCCCAAGGGACGGTGGCGATTCCCGAGGCCGAGAACGCCTTCACCTACTATCGAGCCGCCGTCGCCAAGCTGAGCGGGCGGGCCTCGTCGCGAGGTGGGCGTTACCTCAACTGGGCACAGGTCTCGCAGATAGACCGCGACTGGTCCAACGCGAACCTCGATGCGCTCAAGGTCTGGCTGGCGGGTACGTCGATGGATCAGGCTCTGTTGATCCAGCCCAACGACCAGACGTGCGAGCCGGGCTCGCTCGAAGTCGTTCAAAACCTGCGAGCGTTCTTTCCACTCGTCCAGATGGCCGGGCTGAGGATGGAAGCTCAAGGTGATCTCGACGAAGCCTGGTCGCTCTATCGGGCCGCACTTCGATGCAGCCGGCACTGCGGGATGCACGGCGGATTCATCGAGCGATTGATCGGCATGTCAATGTATGCCCAGATGTCTGACAACGTCCGCTCATGGGCCGACCAGCCGAACCTGAGCATCGTTGACCTCCAGAGCGCCCTCGACGACTTGCTCGCGATCGACGCGATGACGCCGCCGTTGCGTCAGAATTTCGAGGCCGAATACTTCGCGTTCGCGAAGCTGCTCGACCAGCCCGACCTGACGACCTGGAAGGTTGAGACCGTCATCAATGGCAAGGTCCGCGAGACCCCGGCGAATTTCCGCGACCGAGCGATCGAGAACTTCTGGAAGTTCGCCCTCCGCGAGCCTGAGCGAAGCCGGCGGGTGCTTCGGGTCGTCTGGGCCAACTGGCTCGCCGTCTCCGACCTCGCGGCCGCCGAAAGAGCCAAACGTCGCAAAGAGTTTCCCATCGGCATCTTCTTTGATCCGTCTCCTGACGCCCCAGCAATGGCTCGTCGGCTCACGCCGGACGCACTGAACCGCTGGGCCGAATCGACCCGACTGCTCCGCCTGATCCTGCCCGCGACGAGTGCTCTGGAAAAGGCCCTAACCCGCGAACGAGCCACCCGAGCCTCGCTCCTCATCCACCTCGCCGAACGCCTCTACATCCGCGAGCATGGCAAGCCGCCGGCAAGCGTGGATCAGCTCGTCGGACCCTATTTGAAGACCCTTCCGGAAGGGTATGAAGACATCAAGGGCAAACCATGAGGCGTCCCGTGGCCTGATGTTCGCTCTCCGCGCGCACCGCGATCACGGCCTCTTCAGAATTCATCCACGTTTGTCTACTTGATCAGAGTGAGCGGGGGTCGTCAGACCCCGGCTCGCTCGTGACCAGCGGCCAGATCCGACTCTCGCGGTCGCGCTCAGGCTGCGGAATCGGCACGACCGATGTAACCGTGTTGGGTTCGTTCGGCGCGGCGGCAGCGGACGGCTTCACGACGGCTTCAGGCTTGGCTTCGTTCGGCGCCGGGGCCGGTTCGGGGGCCTCGATGATGGGTTCGTTCGGCGCTTCGACGAGATCGTCGCCGGTCTTGGTCAGTTTCATGAGTTGATTGATCGTGGCGCGGAACTCGCGATCGAACTGGGCTTCGTA
>JANXSY010000011.1 GCA_025356435.1 Isosphaeraceae bacterium
TTGTAAAAAAGGGAAAGAAACGACTCACTTCTCCTCATCGTACCGGCTGACGGACTATCCGACTTTCCATTTGCATGTTTGTTTGCCTGTAGGATCGAGTGTAACGGGACTGTGAGGGCAGATTTTTTGTCGGGGACGATACTCATCGGCGAATTCAATCGTATGATAAAGGAGAGGGAAGATGTCGTGAAGGGAATCCGTTCCGGAGAGAACATCATGATCCGCTCCTTAGGATGTTTTTCGGCTCTTGTTCTGCTCGTGACTTCCGTCTCGGCGGGGGAGCTTGATGCCGAATATGGGGCCAAGTCTGACTCGAAGGTCACATCCCTCGTGTCGGAAAGGACGCACATACAACCATCGCACGCGCTCGCGGCTCTGGATACGCGTGGGATCACCAAGCAGAGCGAACTCGACGCTGAAGCGCCGGCCCAGGCATTTCGCGGCGGTTTCCACGGCGGGCACGGCTTCGGCGGCTACGGTCACGGTGGCTTCGGTCGCGGTTTCGGCGGGTATGGCGGCTTCGGACGTGGCTATGGGGGAGGCGGCTATGGCCGAGGCTATGGCGGCTATGGATATAGTCGAGGCTACGGCGGCTATGGCCTGGGATATCGAGGCTACGGTTACGGCTCTAGTGGCTTTGGCCTTGGGCTCGGTCTTGGTTACGGCCTCGGTGGCGGCTACGGCGGCTACGGTGGATATGGTGGTGGCTACGGCGGTGGTTACGGTGGATATGGCGGTGGCTACGGCGGCGGTTACGGGGGATATGGCGGTGGTTATGGCTACTCCCCGGTCGCCTACTACTCGTCGTATGGGTCTTACGGCTATGGTCGTCGCTGCTGGTAAGCTCGCCTAACGATCGTCAGATTGAGCCCTCCCTCCCGTCTCCGACAGGCGGGAGGCTCTTTTTTTGCGTCCTCCTCCGCACGCGGATCGACATCTTTGGAGGTTCTCTGATGCGACCGAGCGTGGCGGTCTGCATGATCGCCTTCCTGGTGGGCTCCTCGGTGGGGATCGCCCAGACGAAGGAACCCGCCTCGACAGCGTCAGCGACCAGTATCCGGGTCTCCGCGTCGCGTCTGGCCAACGAGGCAGAGGTCAGGAATCGGCTCGGCCTGATACCAGAGTATGAGAATGTCGCTGGCATCGATGCGATTAAAGTCGCGGTGCTCGATTATGGGTTTGAGGGAGTCGGACCCGACCGGTCTTATCTCCCTAAGAGTGCTGAGGTCGTTGAGCATTACGACCCGGCATTCGTCCGTCGCTTTGACCTCGGAGATCCCGAGTTCCGCAAAGGCTTCGAGCCCACGAACCGGCACGGACGGATCATGGCTCAGATCATCTGGGGTGTCACCGGTTCGCGCCCAACAGGCCCGAAGTTCTACCTACTCAACGCCAACGGCCCGACCATGCTCCGCCGCGCGGTTCGCTACGCCATCGAGCAGAAGGTCGACGTCATCCTCTTCTCGGGCTCCTTCGAAGGCGGAGGAAGTGGCGACGGCCACGGCCCCATCGATCGGATCGTCGCCGACGCGACGGCCGCCGATATCCTCTGGATCAATGCCGCCGGCAACTACGGGCTGCGGGTCTATAACGGCCCAGTTCGCATCCTTAACGACGGCTACCTCCGGCTCCGCGACGGCACCGACGTTGCCTCGTTGCGGTTCCGCAACCGCGTGGACGAGAACACGATCACGGTCACGCTCTCGTGGAACGATTACCACGACACCGAAGACGCCGGGACCGAGAAAGACCTCGACCTTTATGTCGAAAACGGCGCGGGTCGACGCATCGGATCGGGCGAAAAAGTCCAGGTCTCAGGTTCGCGTACTCCCGGCCCCAATGAGACGCGGAACCCTCGCGAACGGGTCGTCTTGACCAACCTCGCCGCCAGTCTCGACGTGCCTTCCGATCCCGATTTCGGCTACCGAATTCGTGTCCGCGCCAAGTCCGGCGGGTTCACCTCCGCCGACCGCATCCGCATCCTGGTCACGGCGAGCCGCGACGTTTATCAGCCTCCCGGCACTGATGCCCCACGGCAGGCTTTTGAATTCGTCGACGCCTCGAATGCGGGAGAAATTTATCCCCCCGCCGACAACCCTCTCGTCCTGACCGTCGGCGACTCAGACCCCTCTTCGTCAATCGGCCCGACCCTCGACCGACGGGTCAAGCCTGAGGTACTCGTCGACGACTCGCGGGCTTTTTTCACCGACGGCGATGTCTCCGCCGGGTCATCAGACGCGGCGGCCTACGTCGCTGGTGCCGTTGTGGTCCTGAAAGCCGCCGCCCCAGTCCTCAACCCGCGCGACCTCTTCCGCTTTGCCCAACTCGGCCCTGTCGTCCCCACCAAATCACCACGCGGTCGCCTGGCACGCCCTTCCCCTGGCTCCCACTTCTGGCAAACCCCGACGCGGGCCAAGCTCGCTGAGGTCATCCGCTCCGGGCGTTGACGCTTTTAGATAGGCTCGAAATACTTCAGCCATGCTGGGGCTTAAACTGCGCCAATGCTCGCCTTATGGATTAAGTCGTGATGGCGTAAGGCGCTAACGTTGCGAATTGGCATTGTGCGGCGATTTATTGCCTAATTCGATACAAGTCATTAAAGCTTAACACTTAATGGCTCAATAAATAAGTCATTTAAAACAAATGATGTAATTTATCATCATGGGTGCTTGGTTTGTTGACTGAGATGGGCTGGATTCGTATAAACGGCAAGTCATGCTAATGAGAAGCGTGTCCAATTCGACACTCATTTCTCTTATAAGCGTGCACGAGCAAATGTGATTGCGTCTATCTAGTTAACCACATGCAGGAATTATTGTGATGTCACGACGAGATTCTAGGCAACGAGTTCGTATCAGACGAAAACGTTCATCCTGGCGACCCCTTGTCGAACTCCTTGACGAGAGGTGTCTGCTATCGACGCTCACCGTAAACACCGTCGCGGATTCTGGAGCCGGCTCGTTACGTCAGGCGATCCTCGATGCGAATGCCGACTCGTCTACCGACGTGATCCATTTCTCGATCGGCTCTGGCCCTAAGACGATTGTCCCACTCTCGCCCCTTCCAAATATTACCGTTCCGTTAACAATTGACGGTCGGAGTCAACCAGGCTTTGTCGGATCGCCTCTAATCGAGATTAATGGGGAGTCGGCGGGGAACGGAGCCGATGGCCTGACGGTTAACTCATCCGACACCACGATATCAGGGCTCGTCGTTAACCGCTTCAGCGGCAATGGGATCTCTGTGGACGGACCGACCGCAAATCGCAATTATATCACCGGTAATTACATAGGAACCGATATCAGTGGAACGGTCGCTCGCGGAAATGGGACTGACGGTATTCATGTTGATCATGGCGGATCAGAGAATACGATCGGAGGCGTTCTTGCTTCTGACCGGAATATCCTCTCGGGAAATGGACGTGCGGGAGTAGGTATTGGCTCCATAGAAAACTACTTACATGGACAGTTCGCGAATCTCGTAGAGGGCAATTTCATCGGGACGGACCTTACGGGTACCAAGGCACTTCCTAATGCAAGGGGAGTCGATCTCGAACTGAGTTACGGGAACACAGTAGGAGGAACAGCAGTCGGGGCAGGGAATCTCATTGTCGCGACGTATGTGGGTATCGTCATTTCTGCAGATAGCACCGGTCTTGTCGCTGGAAATAAGGTTGATACGGATGTTACGGGGACGAGGCCACTCGGTGAAGATCAAGAATCCGTCACAGTTATGAACTCGGCGAATGTCACAATCGGCGGTGTCGCCGGAGCGGGGAATGTTTTTGCTCAGGAGGTTCGTCTTGGAGGAACCGCTCTGTTCGAGGGCAATTTCTTAGGCACCGACCCGACGGGAACTGTGGCCCTGCCGGGGGTAAGAAGTGGGCTCTCTGTCGAGGGTTTCTCTTCGACCATCGGTGGGACTCTTCCCGGCGAGGGAAACGTCATCAGCGGCGAGTTTCGAATCTCCGGCCAATTCGGATCCCTTGTCGTGGGAAATAAGATTGGGACTGATATCACCGGCACCCATGTCCTTGACGGTCCTCAGGAAGGACTCAGAATCCTCGGGTCGTCGGGGAATACCATCGGAGGGACTTCGAGTGGTGCCGGGAACGTAATTGCAGTCGGAATCGACATCGAACATTCGGCCGGGAATTTAATCCAAGATAACATGATTGGGACAACGGCCCAGGGAGACAAGGCGATTTCAGGAGGAGGAGGAATCTATGGCTATATTGCGTCCGGGAATACCATCGGCGGCGATGTCCTTGGTGCGGGAAACGTGATCAATAGCGGAATACTGTTGGATAGAGGATGCGATGATTGGCTCATCCAGGGCAACAAGATTGGTACCGACGTTTCAGGCTCCGTGGTATTGGGCCAAGGCTTCAGCGGAATCCTTGTAAACAGGAACCAAGGTGTCACTATCGGGGGCACGACCCGATTGGCGGGCAACGTGATCGACGGCTTTCAGATCGGAATCTACCTCACTGGTAGCGGCAGGCGAGGTGACCTCGTGCAGGGAAACTTTATTGGGGTCAATTCTACGGGCACGAAGGCTCTCGGCAATTCCGAAGATGGGATCGACCTCGAATCGGCTTACACCACCATCGGTGGATCTGCGCAGGGAGCAGGAAATATCATCTCGGCAAACGGCGGATATGGGATCAAATCAAGACCCCATGACGACCTTGTGAGTTACGGCAACATCATTCAGGGAAATTCGATCGGGACGGATCGCACCGGCTCGTTGGTCCTTCCGAACGGTTCCGATGGGATCATGATGATTGAACAGGTGGATTCCCTGATCGGCGGGACAGAGGCGAATCAGGCAAACATCATTGCCAACAATCATGGAGACGGAGTTCATCTTTTTTCTCACACTCCGTATTTACCAGATTCTGTTTATGTTTCAATCCTCGGCAATTTGATCTTCGGGAACGGCGGGCTGAGCGTCCACCTCGATCCCGGCACGAACAACAATCAAGGCCCGCCCCACCTCCTATCGGCCGTCTCGACAAACTTGGCGGGCACGACCGTCAACGGCACGGTGACGGGGCCCTTCAGCAGCACGTCACGGGTCGAACTCTTCCTCAACCCGACGCTTGATCCGTCGGGGAAAGGCCAAGGGAAGACATTCCTCGGCTACGTCTCAGTCGCGATAAATTCGAGCGGTCAAGGATTGTTCACGTTCCACCTGGCGACGGCCGTCTCTTCCGGCCAGTACGTCTCAGCGACCGTGACAGACGCAGCCGGCGATACGTCAGCGTTCTCATCCGCGATGGCTGTCGTCTCGCCGGTCGAGGACATTTCCTCGCGTCTCTCTGTGTCACGCGGCGGTTTCCGATATGACCATGCGACCCAGCACTATTTTCAGGCCGTCACAATCGCGAACACGGGCCTCTACGACCTCCAAGGCCCGTTCTCTCTCGTGTTGGATAACATCCGGAACGCGACGCTCGTCAATAAGACCGGGCTTACGGCGACTGTGCCGGCGGGTCGGCCCTATCTCGCTTTGGCTGGTAGCATCCTGAAAGTCGGCGCGAAGGTCACGATTTATCTTGAGTTTAACAATCCCTACAACCTCGGTATCACCTACTCGTCGCGAGTCATCGCAGGACAGGGCAAGCCATGAGCCAGCACGACATAACGTTGAAGCCCAAATCGCTCGCCCGCAGGTTGGTCCTCTGCGCAATCGCCTGTCTACTTTTCGCATTGGCCCCGAGTAAGGCAAGCGCCGGTTTGCTGTTTGACGTAACTCTGGATACCACGTCCCTTATCAGCCACCCGGCTGGACCCTTTGCGATCGACTTCCAGTTCAACGACGGCAGCGGAACCTCCGACGCCAACAACGTCGTCTCGATCGGAAATTTCACATTCGGCGGCGGCTCCCCGCTCGGGACGCCCACCTTGATAGGCGGGGCGAGTGGTGAGTTGTCTTCATCCCTAGTGGAGATCATCGACTCTAGCTTCCGCAACGAGTTCACGCAGTCGTTCACGGCTGGCACACAACTCAGTTTTCGGGTGAATCTCTCGCTTCATTCCGAGGCCGACCTCAGTCAGGACGAATTCACGTTCGCCATTCTCGACTCATCAGGTATCGAGATCCCGACCCTCGATCCCGGTGGCCGAAACGTCATCCTGTTGGTTGACCTCGATCCCGATCATCCTCTGCTGCAAACATTTGGTGGCGACCGCAGCTTTACCCCTACCGCTGGCGGCGATGGCATCGGGTTCGATGCGCCGAGCGTTGAGTTGGTGCCCGCTCCACCCTCGTTTTTTCTCGCAGCGATGGCGATTGTCCTGCGACTTGGATCAGCGAAGCGGCTCCGAGCAACTCTGCGGGGGCGACGTTGTCAAAGGTGGTTTTCACTCAGCCACCAAAAATAATCCGATAACCAAGACGGGACTTGGGGTCGCCTGATTACGATCGTATTCAGGAGTTAAGCACAGATTCACACGCCTAGCCCCCCACAGGCGATTGTGAATTCTGCCAAATTCTTTGGAATGACGACACGGCGACTCGACCGAACAAACCCAATCATGACCCTGTCATGCCGTCGCACAAACAAAACGCAACTCCTTAGGATAGTCTCCACCCCGGTGCGCCGACCGAACCCAACTGCCGATTTGGCATCACAGGACAGCCTCGGCAAGTTGGCGGTACAAACCCAAATGTGGATTTTCTGCTTCGAATTTACGAAACGAAGCCAAATTCTGAGCAAATACCCCACTAATTGCCGACCGAAGCCAATTCCAAGGGTGGCATTGACCGAACGAACCCATTTTTGTTGCCTGGAACCGGATTGCCGACCGAAGCCAACTGCCAGTATGGCAGATCAAGGTGGAGGTCTCAGGAACGGCAATCGATCGAGGGTGTCTTGGCAAATCCTCCATAGCAGGGGGAGAGGCGATACATCAGTTAACTCGCATAGATAATCGCTCGATCTCGCTTGTCCGAATCGGCCCAATCTGATAGCGTCCCGCGATTCGGACGTCGGTCCGCCCTGGGGCCGAAAGAGGGAGTGACCGCGATGGAAGGGCATCTGCGACCGGCCTGGTTTGTCGGCGACCTCGGCGACCCCTGGGTCGTCGCGCTGGGGAACCGCTTGCCCGAGTCGTTTGAGCGTAGACCCTGCACGGCCGAGATGCCCGAGGAATGGCTCGGCGAGGCCTCAACGCCCCGAGTTGTGGTCGTCCATCGGCCGATCCTGACGCCGCTTGACGCCGAGCGGATCGCCGGGCTTCGGGATCGGGGAGAGACGCCGGCCCGCGTGGTCTTGTGCTTCGGTCCTCACGTCAGGCACGACGACCTCGTCCGGTGGTCCCGGCTGTTCGACGCAACGCTACCCGAGGCGACTGCCGCCGAGACGATCCGCCGGGTCGTCGAGCCGCTGCCCCGTTCGACCGCGCCACGACCGCCCGTCCAGGTCGTCAGCGGACTGCACGACATGAGATCGTTGCTCGTTGAGGTCTGCCGGTTCGCGGGCTATCGGGTCGAGAGGCAGGGCGAAAAGACAGAGCCGTTGCCGAACGGGGTGACGCTCTGTGATATCCCGGTCCTCGAACCCGGCTGGCCTGAGGCGTTGGCACACGACGCGAGGGCCTCATCGGTGATCGCCCTGTTCAGCTTCCCGGACCGATCGACCATTTCTCTTGCCCGAGAAGCCGGGGCTTCAGCCTGCCTCGAATGGCCCTGCGACGTCGACGAATTGATCTCCGTGATGGACCGCGTCTCGGCCCGGTTAAGGATGCCCCAGGTCGAAGCCGGTCACTTACTGCCGCCGTCTCCGGTGCGAGTCCGCCGCCTCGGCCGTCATGAGGTGGTCGATCCCAAGCGGACAGCCTAAAATCCAGGTCGAAGCGTTCCGGATTCCTGTCGCGGCGAGCCGTTCATGAGCACCAAGACCACTCCCGCCGTGATCCCGACCCCCTCGCGGGGCCTCAAAGAGCTGACGCGTCAGGTCCAGCGCTCGGAACGGTTTCCCGAGCTTCTGGCCGCGCTCCAGAACGGCCACAGCGGCACGATCGACGGGGCCTGGGGCTCGGCCGGGCCGCTCGCTGCCGCCGCGCTCGGCTTGCATGCACCGAAGACTTTGCTCATCGTGCTCGCCCATGTGGGAGACCTTGACGACTTCCGCGACGACGTGGCCACCTTCTCAGGTATCCAGCCCGAAGTCTTTCCCGCCTGGGAGCGACACCCGCGCGAGGTTGCGGCCGGTGACGAGGTCTTCGGCCGACGGCTCCGCGTCCTGCGTGCGCTTCGGTCTGACACGCCGCCTCGGATCGTCGTCGTCCCGATGCAGGCCCTGCTCCAGCCGGTGCCGCTTCCGGAAGTAATCGAACGCGGGGCGAGACGGGTCAAGGTCGGCGACACGATCGCCGTCGAGGAGCTGTCAAGCTGGCTCGTCCATCGGGGAATGACGCGAGTCGACGTGGTCGAGGTTGCGGGCGAATTCAGCCTCCGCGGCGGTCTGCTCGACGTCTTCCCGATCGATGCCAACGAGCCGATTCGTATCGAGTTCTTCGGCGATGAGGTTGAGTCAATCCGCCCTTTCGACCCTGAATCTCAGCGATCGCTCGGCCGGTTCGACGACGCCCTCCTCACCGGTGCTCCTGAGTGGTCGAGTGCCGACCTCTCCTCAATGGGCGACCTCACAGGCTACCTGGCCAAAGGTTCCTGGGTCGCACTCGTCGAGCCGAATGACCTTCGCGAAGAGGGCCGGCATTACCTCGGCCGGCTCGACGACAAGACGGGGATCGTGCCCGTCGAGGCGGCATTTGCCCGTCTGGTGAAGTTCCCCTCGATCACCCTTTCGACTCTCGTCGCGAGTTCTTTGGAGACGACTTGCAACCTCCGGATAGAGAGCATTGAGCGGTTCTCGGGAGAGCTGACGAAGGTCAAGGCCGAACTCGACAGCGCTGCGGGCGGGGACCGCGTCCTGATTGCCTGCCACAACGAGGGGGAAGTCGAACGGCTCCGAGAGGTGTTCGCCGATACCGAGATCGCGCGTACGGGCCGACTGGAATTGACCGTGGGGCGGGTGCGATCGGGCTTTCACATGATCGACGCGGCGACGCTCGTCATTGGCGATCATGAGCTGTTCGCTAGGACCGATGTGCGACGACCCGTGACCCGTCGTCGATACGAGTCACGCGCGATCGACAGCTTCCTTGACCTCAACGAGGGCGACCTCGTCGTCCATCTTAACCACGGAATCGCCCGATATCGCGGGCTGACGCTGGTCGATAAGTCGGCCGAGCACGGCGAGGAGACGCTACTGCTCGAGTTCGCCGAGGGGACAAAGCTGTTTGTGCCGATCGCCAAGATCGACCTCGTTCAGAAGTACGTCGGCGGCGGCAAGGGCGACCCGCCCCTCTCGAAGATCGGTGGATCGGCCTGGGAGAAGCGAAAGAAGCGAGTTGCCGAGGCGGTGATCGACCTCGCGGCCGAACTCATCGACATCCAGGCCTCGCGTGCCAGCCAGCCGGGCATTGCCTATCCAGCCGAAAATAGCCACTGGATGACCGAATTCGAAGCCTCTTTTCCGTATCAGGAGACTCCCGACCAACTCTCGGCGATCGAGGCGATCAAAGTCGATATGGCGAAGCCCCGGCCGATGGATCGGCTCATCTGCGGAGACGTCGGATACGGCAAGACCGAGGTCGCGATGCGGGCTGCGTTCAAGGCGATTGACGCCGGCAAGCAGGTCGCCGTGCTCGTGCCGACGACGATCCTCGCCGAACAGCACCATCGCAGCTTCACGCAGCGGATGGCTGAGTTTCCCTTCACGATTGAGGTTGTGAATCGATTCCGGCCCAAGTCAGAAATTAAGGATGCCCTGAAACGGACGGCGGCCGGGACCGTCGATATTCTCATCGGCACTCATCGACTTGTGCAGAAGGATGTCGTCTTCAAAGACCTCGGCCTGATCGTGATCGACGAAGAGCAGCGGTTCGGCGTCGAGGACAAGGAGTGGCTCAAGTCGCTCAGGGCCACCGTCGACATCCTCACACTCTCCGCCACGCCGATCCCACGCACCCTTCATATGAGCCTACTTGGCATCCGCGACATCTCCAACCTTGAAACACCGCCCCCCGACCGCAAGGCGATCGAGACCCGCATCCTCCGATTCGACGAGGAG
>JANXSY010000019.1 GCA_025356435.1 Isosphaeraceae bacterium
CGGCATCGGGCCTTGGGCCATCATGGACTCGTGTCTGGTAAGGCAGACCGACGCCACAACGTCAAGCCCTTATATCGGTCCGGTGACAAACTGCCTCTTCGTCGCCGACGTGACCGGATCGGTGAATAACGTCGACTCCAACGTCATCATCGCGCGGGCGACCTTCCTCGGCAACGCGGTCGATATCTGTTTTGGTCAGACCACTCCGACCGGGCCTCCTGCTGGCAACATCTTTCAGGCGAACTGTAGCGACAACCGCGGGGCGTTTCTGTATTGCGATAGCGGGTATAACAACACAGCCAATCGCATCTATTGTCGCTACAACATCTCCCTACCCAACATTAACCCGCTCAAGCCAGGAGCGTCGGGTTCGGTGTTCAACTGCTCGCTTATTCCGACCGGAAACTCAATCTACATTGAGCACAACACCGGATGCGTCGATTCTGGCACGGCTGGGCAGCCGATCCTGCTCTACAGCGACATTGACAACACCAGCCCCGGCACGATCAAGAGTTTTCAATCGAACCTCGCTGTGGCATTCAACGGGGCCGCGATCGGGGCCGGGAACGCCCTTGCCACCAACTACAGGAACGTGACGGCATCACTCGATGCGATGGTCTACACATCGTGCGGTTACAACGGCGGATTCAATCTGATCGCGAGCGACCCTTCTGCGCGGATGACGACGCTTCCGCTCAAGAATGGTTACGTCAATGGCAATATGTTCGCCGCAGGCCACGTTCCATTAGCCGACACCACAGACATCCGTGAGGTCGACCCGAAGTTCTTCGACCGCACGAGAGACCTCTCCACCGCCTGGGCCAAGCTGCTCGGTAACTCCACGACCGGCACGACCGTCGGCGACTGGCGGGCAACGATCGCTTACCTGAGCACGAACCCGATCCAGACATCCAGTGTTGGTGCCTGGATCAAGGCGGGCTGGCGTCCGACGAATACCGCCTATCGCAACGCGGGGCACGACGGGAACGATATCGGGGCTGTCCCCGGCGTTTATTTCACGCCGACAGGTAGCATCTTTTCTCCGGTCGGTTCCCAACATTTCAGCGTCTCTTTTTGATAAAAAGGTTGCTCATGCCTGTTTATAAGAACGCGTCTAGGCGTATTGGTTTTCAGAGCCTAACCACCAGCGGTGCCGCGAACTTGACCGTCACACCGGTCACGCAGGTCTCGCAAGACGGCAGCCCGTTCGCCAACACCCTGAACACCCCGACGCACATCGGCAACGGGTGCTGGCAGTTCGTCCTCACCGCCACCGAGATGAACGGCGACCTCGTGGCCTTGACCGCGACGGGTGCCGGCCTCTTGACTGCCGAGCGTGAGTTCTACCCCGAGAGCGATTACACCCAGGCACGAGCGTTGAAGCTGGACAACGCCGACGCGGCTGTGTCGTCGCGGCTGGCCGGTGCCTCGTATGCAGCTGCGCCTTCGGTGAGCGCGATCGCCGCCGTGATTCTCGCGTCGCCCTTGAACCTGATTGCGACTGACGCGACGGGCCGCGTGACGGCCGGCAATCTCCCGTCGACCATGACCGTCGCGGGCTATGCGACCGGTCAGGACCCCGGCGCGTATCTGACGAGTCAGGGCTACACACCGACACGAGCGTTGAAGCTCGATAACGCCGATGCGGCTGTGTCGTCGCGGCTGGCCGGATCGGCGTACTCGCCTGCTCCGCCGACCTCGGCGATCGCCGCCGCGATTCTCGCGTCGCCGTCGAACCTGATTGCGACCGACGCGACGGGCGCAGTCAGCGTCAGCATGACGCAGCCGATCCCGCTCTCGAACACGGCTCAAACCATCGGTGACGCCCTGAACGCCGCCCGCGCCCAGGGTTTTGGGCAATGGTTACTCGACCCCAACGCGAAGACGCTCAAGCTCTTCGGCCCGGACGGCGTGACCATTGTTCGGACCTTCACACTTGACAGCGTGACGATCCCGACCGCGAGGACCTAATTTGAATTCCATCATTCTTCAGGGCTTCGGTCCATCGCAGAGCCTGCTCTCCTCGGGTTTCAATCCCCTAGCGAAGGTCGTGGCTCAGGTGAGAAAGGCGATCCGATGGATGCCCGGGAGGTCCCGGGCCCGTCGGATTCGATAGGGGAGTGTGAAGTTACTATGGCATCTGCAATTGGTGGTGGATCGTCCTCGCGACCCGCGTCCGGGGCCTTCCGAGTCGACGTCCGTGACTATGGCGCGAACACGGCTTACGGATTCGATAATGCTCCCGTCTTCCAGGCGGCGGTCGACGCACTTGCGGCCCGGCTCGCCGTCGCCCATGCGGCCAACCCGGCCATCAGGGTCGTTGGGACCGTCTTCGTTGCCCAGGCGATCAATTACTACTATTTCAACGGGCCGGTCTGGGTCGACTCGCCCTACATCGAGATCCGGGGCGAGGGCGAAGGCACCGTTCTCTCGATGCACGGGACCATCTGCCATCCTATCTTCATTTTCGGCCTGAGGCGGCAGGTGCCGGCTGGGCCGGGAGTGCCAAAGCTGCTCGTCCCCGACGCGAGCTATCGGCCCGACCTCTTCGGGAAGCTGGACTCCCTCGCCGCGAGTTCTCCGGGCCAACGATGGGGCTTTCGATCGAACGGCGACTCTCTCATTCAGAGCCAGGCAAGCCCGATTTCAAGCGGCGGCACCGGCCGTTTCGGGACGGCGGATAATTGGGTCGAGACGAACACGCTCACGATTGAGCTAGCCGTTGAAGGCCCCACGACCGGGGCGATGCCTGGGAACATCCCGATCGCCGGGATCGGCGTTGCGGGGAAGGGGCAGCTCTATCCCTTCTCGCTCTATACCGATGGCCCAAACAGCTATGTGGTGTTGTTTTGCACCCAGGCCACCCCCTTCGGTCCGATCATAGTTCGTCGATTTGGATTCTCGTCGGGCCTGGCGACCAGCGTGCAGAAGGTCGCCATCCAGATCAACCTGGGTGCGGCGCAGGTGAGCGCGTTCGTCAACGGGGCTCAGGTCGCGACGACGAACGCGCTCGGGATC
>JANXSY010000023.1 GCA_025356435.1 Isosphaeraceae bacterium
CGACGAACTCGGGTTCGCGGCAGTCGAAGACAAGGTTCATGTTCACGACCTCCATGCGACGATCCTTCACCTCCTCGGCTTCGACCACGAGAAGCTCACCTACCGCTACGCCGGCCGCGACTTCCGCCTGACCGACGTCCACGGCCGCGTGGTACATGAACTCCTCGCCTGATTCGAGAACCATCCCCTTTGGACCTTGGACGCCCATCGGATGACCTCCCCACTCTTTGATGGTTCCCTCGGCGGCGGGGCGATCCTGCTCCTCGTCGTCTCGCTGACGATCGCACTCGCATTCGAGTTCGTCAACGGGTTTCACGACACGGCCAACGCTGTAGCGACGGTCATCTATACGAAGTCGCTCAAGCCGCAACCCGCCGTCGTCTGGTCAGGACTGTGCAACTTCGCCGGGGTCGCGCTCGGGGGGACGGCCGTCGCCTTCGGGATCGTCAACCTGCTGCCCGTTGATCTGCTCATTCAGGGCGGATCGGGCGAGGGGCTGGCGATGGTCATGGCACTCTTGATCGCCGCGATCATCTGGAACCTCGGGACATGGTTACTCGCCCTGCCTGCTTCAAGTTCGCACACTCTGATCGGCGCGATCGTCGGGGTCGGGCTCGCCAACTCGGCGCTTCCTGGCCACAGCTTCGGGGCGGGGGTCAACTGGCTCAAGCTCGCCGAGGTCGGCCTCTCGCTCCTGCTCTCGCCCGTGGTCGGGTTCACGCTTTCTGCCCTCTTGCTCCTCGTCTTCAAGGCGGCGATCAGCGACCCCACGCTCCACGAGCCGGCCCGGGATGATCGGCCGCCCCCCACCTGGATTCGCGCCGTGCTGATCACAACCTGCTCGGGAGTCAGCTTCGCGCACGGTTCGAACGACGGGCAGAAGGGGATTGGCCTCATCATGCTGATCCTGATCGGGATCATCCCCGCCCACTACGCCATCAACCCCGCGACGACCCCCGCCCAGCTTCGGGCGGCGGAGAGGTCAGTCGGTGAGCTGGACGGGCTGATCGGGCGCACCGACGGCACGGAATCGCTGCGGCGAGAGCTGGCCGACCTCGGCACCGTCCTCGGCCGATCGAC
This sequence comes from Isosphaeraceae bacterium, assembly GCA_025356435.1. Taxonomy (GTDB): domain Bacteria; phylum Planctomycetota; class Planctomycetia; order Isosphaerales; family Isosphaeraceae; genus CAMFLR01. The sequence continues at coordinate 1,081 of JANXSY010000023.1, forward strand.
CGCACTCAAGGACCTCCCGACAGCCGACCGGCTTCGGCTCCGTTCCGATTTGCTGCACATGCTGAAGAGTCTCGAAGGGATCAAGAATCGCGAAGGCCAGACGGCTGCCGCCCTCGATTGGAGGGCGATCGACGCCCATCGAGTCCATCTCCAGGCGCTGACCGAATATGCACCCAGGTGGGTCATGATCGCCGTGGCGACGGCGCTCGGCGTGGGCACGACGGTCGGCTGGAAGCGGATCGTGAAGACGATCGGCGAGAAGATCGGCAAGACCCACCTCACCTATGCACAAGGGGCCTGCGCCGAGATCGTGGCGATGACAACGATTGGCCTGGCCGATGTCGGCGGCCTGCCGGTGAGCACCACCCACGTCCTCTCCTCAGGCGTCGCGGGGACGATGGCGGCGAACCGGTCGGGCCTCCAGTGGAAGACCGTGCGCAACATCGTGCTCGCCTGGGTGCTGACCCTCCCCGTCTCGATGTTGCTGGCCGGGGGTCTGTTCTTGACCCTTCGCCCGATCTTCGCGTCACGCGGCTGATTGGAATTCGCGACCGTTCCAAGAAAACGACCCCAGGCTCGAATCCCCTCAAGCTCGCCGTCGCTTCGCATTGCGGCGATTGGTAGCATAAGACGTTGCGGCGATCTCGGCCTTGACACTCCCTGGAGAACACTCCATGAACCCGATGATCCCAATCGTACTCGCGCTCACCTTCTTGCAAGGTCCGTCGTCTCACGGTCCCCGCGTCTCCGACGGGGGTAGGATGTTTTCCGAATCGAGCGTCAGCAAGGCGAACGACGCGCTCGACACGATCAGCCATGCGACCGGGTGGGACGTGGTCGTCAAGACGGTCGAGTCACTCGACGGCCGGCCGATCAAGGACGAAGCGATCGCCGGCGCGAAGTCGTCGAACGTCCACGGGCTCTTTCTTCTCTTCTCAAAGGGAGACAAGAAATTCTACGTCGAACCGTCAAAGAGCGCCTCGGGCACCTTCACGCCTGACGGGATCAAGGCGATGGACGCCGCGATCATGACGGCCTTCAAGGCCGGGAAGTTTGACGACGGGCTCGACGTTGCGGTCGCGCAGGTCCGCGTCATGGCTGCGGCCCATCCCGCGACAGGCAACTCTATAGGCGTGCGGGATAAGGCCAAGCTCTTCTCGCCCGAGGCCATCATCCGCGCCGACGAGGCCCTGCGTGCCTTCGCCAAAGAGTCGAAGTGGCAGGTCGCCGTCTCGACGATCGACTCGCTCAACGGCCAGGACATCAAGGCCCGCGCGGTGACGGACGCGGCGGCTTCGAAGGTGCATGGGCTGTTCGTCTTGATCTCGAAGTCCGACCACAAGATCGAGATAATCCCCAGCGTGTCGGCCGAATCGACCTTCACGAAGGCGAAGATCGGCACCGTCGTCTCGGCACTCCAGGCGGACTTCAAGGCCGGCAAATTCGACCAGGGTCTGGACGACGCGGTCGCGACGATCCGCCGGATCAGCCCGGCCGCCGCGATCACCGCCGCCACGCCCGCGACCGTGACGACCTCGCTCTCGACGAAGATGTCGGATTCGATCGAGAAGCTTGCGCCACCCGCGACGAACCGCTTGCCGCTGTATCTCGGGCTCGGCGTCGCTGCGGTCGTGATGCTCTGGGTACTGATGCGGGCGTTCGGACCCAGGCGGAACGCCATCAACCCGAATGCCTACGCGACGGGCCAGCCGATGCCGCAACAGCCCACGCCCGGCTACGGTCCGCAAGGCGGTTATGCTCCGCCCCAACGTCCCGGC
>JANXSY010000034.1 GCA_025356435.1 Isosphaeraceae bacterium
ATGGGGGCAGGCGACCCGGTCGGGCCAACGCATCTGTCGGACGGTTTGGAAGCACTTGGCGTCGTCGATGAGGTCGCGGATGTTGACCATCGGACAGTCCCTTGACCCGGCGAAACGCCGGAGCCGATCCTGCGGTGCGGGGCGAGAGATCCAGGCTATCCTAACCGCCCGGACACCCGATCGAAACCACCACCCTGGAATCCAGTATGAGCCTAAAAGAAATCTGCCGTCAGCTCGCCGAGAAGTGGCGCACAGACTCAGCTTGCAGCGAAAGCATACGATTAGACGAGTCGAAGCGCCTTATCCACGGCTTCCAGAAAATAATAATCTCCCCAGATCGTCGATTCATCGACGCCAAACTTTTTTTGAAAGTGATAGACCCCGTGGAGGAGCACACCTTCCCACTCGGGCGTCGACGACGCGAGATATCGGTCGTGACAGAGCGTGTCGAGGAGAGCGATCGCGGCGTCTCGGTATCGGGTCGCGCGGGTGGGGTCGAGCGAAAGTTCGGCGAGATTCAATAGGCCTGAGGCGGCGATCGCGGCGGCTGACGTGTCTTCGATTCGGTCGGGTCCGGGGAGCACGTCGAAGTCCCAGGGGGGAACGGTGCCTGTCGGGCATCGGGAGAGGAAATGGTCGGCGTTGCGCTCAGCCACTGCGAGGTCGGTTGGGTCGCTGGTCAGAGTGTAGACCGTGGCGAAGCCGTAGATCGACCAGGCAAGTCCCCGGGTCCAATCCGAGTGTGGTCCAAAGCCTTGTTCGGTGGTCTGACACAGGAATGCGCCCGTGTCGAGGTCGAAGATAGCCTCCTGGGCGGTGCCTCCGTCGGGGCGGACGAGTGTTTGCGCGGTGGTCCGACAGTGGGCGACGGCCTGGTCATAGAGCAGTTGATCTTCGGTCGCGATCGCGGCGTGGAAGACCAGCGGGACGTTCATCATGATGTCGATCAGCAGGCTCTCCGGCGCGACGAACGACCGCAGATACATGCCCTTGGCGTTGTAACGCGTCGCCAGCGATCGTCCCGCAGTGACGAGCACGTCGTTTATCGCGGGGTCGGCCGTGAGGCGATACCAGGGGAGATATGTCGGGATGAAGATAAACCCAAGATCGTGCGCCGAGCGATCGTGCTGCTTGCGCTGCAGGAGGCGAGAATAGTGCTCGGCCGTGGCCCGCCACTCAGCCGACCCAGTGTGCTCGGCGATCTTCCACATCATCCCGGCGTGGAATCCCGATGACCAGTCAGTCCAGACGTCGCCGCCGTGTTTCCAGCGGCCCTCACGGGTGTAACTCGGTGAAAAGTCGGGGGTACGTTCGATCGTCGCCTTGACCTGGTGGGCGGCGAAGTCAAACGCTCGGGCGAGGCGGAGGCGAAGGTCGCTCATGCGCGGGCTCCCGGAGGGCTTGGGGGTCCGGTCTGGCCCGCCGCGCGTTGAGTGGTCCGTCGCGCGGCGGGGATGGCTTCCGATCTCGTCTCGGTCGGTGGTTATGGCGTGAATTCGAGGCTCAGCCGATCCTGCAGAGAACCCGCACCGAGCGGATGTCTCTCGCGAAGGGCTGCCAGTAGTCGCCGCCGGTTAGGGTCATCCACATCTCGCCGGATTCGAATGCAACGGCCGCGCGGGTCGGCTGCGTCGGATCGAAGCGGATATCGACGATCGGGTCGGACTGCATGTTTTCCGGGAAGCTCCTGAGCACCCGCGCCCAGGTCTTGCCGGCGTCTTTACTCTCGTAAAGGCCGTAACCGCCCCCCGTCGCCGCCGGGGCCGCGCCGGCGAGGAGATAGGAGGGGTCGTCGGAGCAGACCTCGATGGCACGGACGAACTTGACGGCCTCGAGTCCCTTACTCCGGTCTTCCCAGATCTTGCCGGCGTCGTTGCTGAATTTCACCCCCTCAGAGGTGGCGGCATAGAGCTGGCCCGGCTGGCCCGGCACGGGCCTGATCGCGTGGACGGTCGCGGGCAAGGCCTCACATCTCGTCCAGTTGGCCCCATCATCGCCGCTTCGCCAGAGACCTTCTCCCGCGACGGCCGAAAACCACGCGCCCGGGATCGAGGCCAGGCTGTTCACCGTGGGACTCTTGACCATTTTAGGCGTCCCGAGTTTGGTCCAGCCGTTGAGGTTGGCCGTGCGCTTCGAGGGGGAGACAGCCGACAGTGTGTCTCCTCTCTTGCCACCGACGATCGACCGGGCGCGGTTGATGAGGACGGGGGTCGCCTGCCGGACGAATTCGATCGGTGAAGCTGTCCTCGCGGTTGATCCCATCATCCGGCGATAATGCCCCAGGCCGCTCCCGGCCAGGAGGATCGATGCCGGGGTCCCACCGACCGCGATCGCGGTCGGACGACCGACCCCCTCCGGCAGGACCACCTCGCGCCAGACCTGCCCGTTGTTGCCGCTCTCCCAGACCTTGCCGGTACTGTCGAGCACTGCCAGGAACCCGGCTCCCGGAGAGGCGAGGCCGACCACCGAGCACTCCTGGAGGCTGTGGAAGACCGGCCAGTTGTTCCCCTCGGTCCAGCGGTAAATCCCCTCGTCGGTCCCGATCAGCAGCATGATAGGTGTTCCCTTGTCGAAGAGGGTGGGCACCGCCCACCGTCGTTTTCTGAGAGATTGGATCAGGCCCCGAGCCATTCTTTGAGGCGAGGGAAGGCCCGAGAGCCGTTGAAGACGTGACCGGCGTCGAAAAAGTGGTGATCAACCCGCCCGGCCGCTCCCTGTTCGGAGAAGATTCGCTCAGCCTCTTTCAGGGCGACCCGGACTCCCCGCTCGGGGAAAATCGTGTCGTCCAGGCCATTCTCGGCGAAGAGAAATCGAGGCGCGATCAGGCCGGCAATGTCGGCGGCTTCGAACCAACGGAGGATGCCGGGGACATAGTTGTCGATGCAGTGCGAGACCGAATAGATCGAGTCTCGGAATGTGCAAAACGAGCACGAGACGACTGCGGCCTTGATCCGCTCGTCGAGAGCGGCGGCATAAAGGGTGATTGTCCCACCGCCCGAGATTCCCATCATCGCCATGCGGGTCGGGTCGACCTCGGGGCGTGTTTCGAGATAGTCGAGAGACCGGATCGCGTCCCAGACCCGCCACCCAAGGATCGTCTCGCCCAGCATCAGTGCCACGCCGGCCGTCGGCTGGCAACTGCTCGATTCCGGACCGGACTTCCGCGCCGACGGGTCGCGCCGATGGCCGAAACCGATCGGCTCGATCGCCAAGGTGACATACCCGTGCTCAACGCATTGTACGGCGAAATCGTGCTGATAGCCGTCTTTGTGCTCGCGTTCTGAACCGTCGGTCCCGATCCCTACCAGGTCGTCGACCCCTCGACCGTGGCCCGGGACACATACGACCGCCGGGACACGACCGTTCAACCCATCGGGGATGAGCAGATATCCGAACGAGGCCATGTCAGGATGGGTCGTATAAGTGACCGTCGATCGGGTGTAACCTCGCTTGCGAACAGGTTGGCCGATTTCGACTTGCAAGGGATTGTGCCGGGTCGGCAGAGGCCCGAGTAGTTCGGTTAGCTTCGCGCGGGCGGAGGCTCTCCACTCGGCGATCAACCCGGGCCCGCCGCCAGGGAATGCGAGGCCCCGCTGCACGTCTTCATAGCGTGAGAGGGCGTATGCCAGGGAATCGAGCGGGTCGCGTGTGGGCATCGACATCAGGCTGCTCTGCGGAGCACGATTGGATGCATGAATTGGTTGGAATGTCGAACGGCGTTCGCCAAACGATTCATACGATACCGCCCCGCACGAGGACGGGCAAGCCTAGGCACGCTCGACGGGGACGGTACCGAACTTATGTGCCTTCGGGCGGTTCGGTGCGTTCCGACGGGTCCACAAGCTTGACAGTTCAAGGGCCATCTTCTAAAGTGATCGATCTCTCATTCGAGGTCTGAGGCTGGGACGGTCCGCGCGCTCGTCATGCGGCCTCCTGATCTCCCGACCACGCGGCGGGCCGGCCCCGCCGCATCCGTCGTCGCCGTTCTCCTTTCTCAGGTGCATCTTCTCATGGACAACCCGATTCAGGTCGACCTGGGCCGGATCGCGCAGGACCTTCAAATCCGGCGCGTTCAGGTGGAGAGCGTCGTCCAGTTGCTCGACGAGGGTAATACGGTCCCCTTCATCACACGCTATCGCAAAGAGCGGACCGGCGGGTTGAACGAGGTGGTGATCCGCGAGATCCAGCTCCGCGTCGGCCGCCTTCGCGAATTGGGCGAGCGTAAAGAGACCATCCTCAAGTCGATCGAAGCCCAGGGCAAGCTCACCGAAGAGTTGACGGCCGCCATCCGAGGGGCCGAGAACGCCAAGCGGCTCGAAGACCTCTACCTCCCCTACAAGCCGAAGAAGAAGACAAAAGCGTCCGACGCCCGCGAGAAGGGTCTCGAACCGCTCGCGCTGAGGATTTGGAACCGCGACGAGACCCTGCTCGACCTCCAAGCCGCAACGGCTGAATTCCTCAACCCCGAGAAAGACCTCGACACCTCCGAGAAGGTTCTCGAAGGGGTAGGTTATATCCTTGCTGAGGCGATCAGCGAGTTGGCGAACATCCGGGAAGCCGTCCGACGCGTGGTGTGGAAGACGGGAAAGATCGTCACGTCGAAGTCGGAGATCCCCGAAGGTGAAGGGCTGGAGTATCGCGACTATTTCTCCTACTCCGAGCCGATCGCGCACATTCCGCCCCACCGAGTCCTCGCCATCAATCGTGGCGACAAAGAAGGTCCGCTCAAGGTCAAGCTTGAAGTCTCCCGCCCTGAACTCGAACACGCTACGTTCGGCCAGTTGCCGCTCGAAGGCCACCCCCAAGGTGACTTTTTCCGCGCCGCGGCCGGAGACGCGCTTGACCGCCTGCTGTTGCCGAGCATGGAACGCGAAGTCCGTCGCGACCTGACCGAGGCGGCCGAGCGCCACGCGGTCGACGTTTTCGCCCGCAACCTTCGCAGCCTGTTGCTCCAGCCGCCGATCACGAAGCAGGTCGTGCTCGCGATCGATCCCGGCCTCAAATCGGGTTGCAAGGTCGCCGTGCTCGACGGTTTCGGCAACTTGATCGAGCAGGGCGTCATCCATCCCCATGCTCCCCAGAATCGCCGCCACGAGGCGAAGCTCTACCTTAAAGACCTCGTGGGCAAGCACCAGGTCGGCGTCGTCGCGATCGGCAACGGCACCGCCTGCCGCGAGACCGAAGAATTGATCGCCGAGATCATCTCCGAGGGGACTCATTTTCATCTGAACCCGGGTGCCGAATCGATGGTCCCCGAGCCCGCTGCGACGGCCATTGCCGAGGCCCCCGCCGATCCCGAAGCCGCACCAACGGCTGAGGAGCGTGCGGCCGAAGCCGAGCCGTCGGAGCCGCTGGCCGATCCGACCTCCGAGGAACCGGCCCCAATCTCAGGCGGAGCCCCCGAGGGCGAAGAGGCCGCGCCGGTCGTCGAAGAGGCTCATCATTCGGGTGAAAATCACCCGCCGACCGCCGAGCATCACGAAGCGACACCCGAGGCATCCGCGATCCCCGAAGCGGTCACGGCTCACGACGCCCCCGATGCCGCTCCGTCGGACCATCCGGCCGAATCGCTGCCCGAGGTGGCCGCAACGGGTGAGGCGAGCTCCCCCGCCGAGGCCCAGCCTGCAAGCCCGGCCCCAGCGACTCAAGAACGGAGAGAAGGGGGACGGCCGCCCAGGCAGAAGGGTGAGCCTCGCCCACCCAAGCCCAAAGGGCCACCGCCGCCGCCGAAACCCCACGCGGCCGATGCTCAACTCGCTCAGCTTGCCTATGTGATCGTCAATGAAGCGGGCGCGAGCGTCTACTCGACAAGCACGGTCGGACGCGAAGAGTTCCCCGAGTTTGACGCCACCCTTCGGGGAACGGTTTCGATCGGTCGGCGGCTCCAAGATCCGCTCTCCGAACTGGTCAAGATCGAGCCACAGAATATCGGCGTCGGCCTCTACCAGCACGACGTCAACCCGAAGCAGCTCAAGGAATCGCTCGAAGGAGTGATTTCAAGTTGCGTGAACTTCGTCGGAGTCGACCTCAACACCGCGAGCATCCCGCTGCTACGGCATGTGTCGGGCCTGAACCAGCTCACCGCGAGACGTATCGTCGATCGTCGCAAGGAGCGCGGGCCGTTCACCAAACGTGAGGAACTGGCCGAGATCGAGGGGATCGGGCCGGTCACTTATACGCAAGCGGCCGGATTCCTCAAGCTGCCCGGCAGCGAGAATCCGCTCGACAGGACCTGGGTCCACCCCGAAAGCTACGAGGTTGCCATCCGCGCCCTCGAAAAGCTCGGCTTCGGACCCGACGTGATCAAAGATCACGAGCGGCTCCCTATCCTTCACGAGAAGATGAACGAGGTCGACCTTCCCGAACTCGCCCGCGAGCTCGAAGTCGGAGAGCCGACCCTCAACGACATCTTCGAGGCGCTCGCCCGCCCCGACCGCGACCCGCGAGATGACCTCCCGAAGCCGATCTTCAAAAAGGGCGTCCTCAAGCTCGAAGACCTCAGCGCAGGGATGGAATTGAAGGGCACCGTGCTCAACGTTGTCGACTTCGGAGCGTTCATCGACATCGGATTGAAAGACTCGGGTCTCGTTCACATCAGCCAACTCGCGAACCGCTACATCAAGAGCCCGCACGACGTCGTCAGCGTCGGCGACGTGGTGACAGCTTGGGTCATTGGCGTCGACAATGAGCGTAAGCGAGTGTCGCTCACGATGGTCAAACCCGGCACCGAACGCCCACGGATCGAGCGTGGCGGCGGGGGGCCCGCTGGCGGTCCTACTGGCGGTCGAGGTCGAGGACCGGCTCAGGGGCAAGCCCAGCCCGGCGACCGCCGCGGTGGACAGGGGCAAGGCGGGCGTCCGCCCCGTCAAGGAACTCCCCCCTCGCCTCAGCTCCAGGCCCCGCCCGTCGGCACGCCTTCCACTGGTGTCGGTGCTGGCCAAGGCTCGGGAGATGGCGGTCAACGCCGACCGATGGATCGCGGACCCAGTGATCGAGGGCCCGGACGTGGCCCCGGGGGACCCGGCGGCGGGCGTCCCGGTGGCGATCCCTCAGGCAGAGGCGGACCCAGACCTGGCGGTCCCGGCGGCCCAAGCGGCAGGTTCGAGCGGGCTCAGGCACCCCGGCCTCAGTTGCCCGTGAAGCCGGCGAAGCCCGCACCGCCGCCGCCCCCGCTCTCTAAGGACGCGCTCGCGGGTAGCGTCCCCTTGCGGAGCTTCGGTCAACTCAAGCAACTCTGGCAGGCAAAGGTCGACGAGCCGGGTGACGAAACGACGCAGGGGGGACAAAGCGACGCGAGTGGCCAGTCCGTTCCCGAATCGCAGGCCCCGCCCCAGATCGAGCCGACCAACGAGGCCCATCCCACGCCCGATCAGTCGCCGAACTGAGTGATCACGGCCTTTGAGTATCAACAAGAGGACACGGAGTCGGGAGGAGCGATCCTCCCGACTCCGTGTTCTTTTTGCGTTTCGATGCGGAACACTCGTTTTCGTCCGATTCGCCGGAATCATTGGGCTTGACCCCCCCGTTAAGCCGATTCCATTCTTGTGGCGGAACCCCCACTATCGCGCCAACCGGCCGTTCGGAAGGGTTCCGTCTTTGACGCAAGCAAGATAATAACGGTGGTCGAGAGGATCCGACCGCCGCGTTTAACCAAGGAGGGTGGAACCGATGCAGTCCCCTCACGCGGGATCGTCGCGGCGGCCCAATCGCCGACGCTGGTCGCTCCTGACCGGCCTCGCGGTGCTTGGCCTTGCGCCACTCACCGGCTGCCAGGTCGAATACGCCGGCATGACTTTGCCCTCGGGCAAATACATGCACGACGACGTTCAATACTTCGCCAAAGGCCCGACGTTTCCGTGGGCCAACACTCAGGCCGCGACCCAACGTGCCAGAATGTCGGCGATGGGCTTCGTGCCCCCGCCGCCGCCGGGTACGGTCGCCCCGTCCGACCCCAATGCCGTCGGCAACCCGCGCCTCGGCCCGATGGCTCCCGCCCCGGCAGGTATTCCGGGCGGTGGTGGTGCTCCGGGTGCCATCCCGGTCGCGCCCGCTCCGGGCGCAACGATTCCGGCCGTCCCGAATCCCAATCCGGTCCCGCCGCCCCCGGGCGCGACCGTAACTCCGGGCACCGTCCCGCCCGCCGTTGTTCCGAACTGATCACGGGGACGAACCGATCTCCCTCAGTCGCCGCGTCCTTCCGCCGATCCAATTCGGTGGAAGGCCGCGGCGTTTTCATTGCTGGATTTCTCCGCTCATATCCTCATAATGTGCGACAGTTTCTTTGAACGAATGCAACCCTGATCGGGACCGTTGCGTGATTGCCAAGGACGAACTCTCTGTCGAGGCAGGCTATTCGCTGTGGGCGTCTTGCTACGATGATGATGGCAACCCACTGACTGCGATCGAGGGGCCGGCGCTCGCTTCATGGTATGGCGATATCGCCGGTTGTCGCGTCCTCGATCTGGGCTGCGGCACGGGACGACATACCAGGGCACTTATCGACGCCGGTGCGGAGGTCGTCGCCGCCGACCTTACACGCGCAATGCTCGATCGCGCCCGCATCAACCTCGGCGATCACCGCGTCGGCTGGCTCCGCGTCGCCCTGCCCGGCCCCCTGCCCTTCGCCGACGCGAGCTTCACCCTCGTCGTCTTGGGCCTCGTCGCGGAACATCTTTCGGACCTGTCGGGTTCGCTCGCAGAGGTCGCGCGGGTTTTGATGCCCGGCGGCCGGTGCCTGGTCTCGACCCTTCACCCCGACCGGACCGCGCAGGGACAGACCGCTCGATTCATCGACCCCGAGTCGGGGATTCGCCGGCCGATCCGCACCATCCATCGCGAGGTCGGCGACTATCTCGGGGCCGCATCGTCGGCGGGGCTTACGCTCGTTGAAGAATGTGCGCTGATCGTCCCGCCGTCGCTGGCCGACATCCTGCCCCGGGCCGAGCCTTACGTGGGCCAGGCACTCGGGTGGGCGGGTTGTTGGGAGAAGACGTCAGTTAGTCGGGACGCTTGATCGCAGACTTGATGGGTATCTGCAACTCCCAGAGTCGACGAGTCATGGGGGTCATCGGTCCGTGATAGCCGAGCCGTCTCGGTTCGCCTGCCTCTTGCCACTCTTGCCGATGAGCGGCGAGCCATGTCTTGAGCGTCGCAAGCTCGGAGCGGAGTCGATCCGGCGACATTTCGCCCTGAACACCTCGGCAGATATAGGTTGCGGCGGGGTGATCTTCGACATTCACCGCGCCGACGCCCGGCCCTAACTCGCCCTGGGTTGGCGTCCGGTAGAGAAACTCCATCGAGATCTCGCCAGTCTGCTTCGGGTTGTCGATCATCCCCGGGTCATAGGTGTTGACCACGGGCGCGGTCATGGCGATCTCCTTCTTGCTGATGTGACGAAACAGCGAGAAGAAAAGGACGTTATCAGTCCCCATTGCCGCCCCCTTAGCCCTGGCAACTGCGCTCCGGTAAGGAGGGTAGTTCTTGATCTCGGTTACGCCGGGTTTGGTCGCGGCGGGCCACCCCTCGGGCAGCGGGGCGTCTCCGTCGGCAGCCTTCGGTTCCTCGGCCTGCGCGAGGCCAAGGAGTGAAAAAAACAGGAGTAGTGAGATTCTCTGACCGAATTTCATGGCTTTTCTCCCGAGCATCTCGACAGGTCAATTGTGCTGTAGTCACCAACTGGCTTAGGCGCGGGAGTTGCACTGTCAAGGTCTTGTCGATGAATCCGTTGACCGAACTCGACATCGATCTTAGAGTGGATATCTTCGGGGAGTTGCAACCTCCTGATTTCTTGAAATTTACGTCCGGCCCCTTTTTCGTTCCGAGGTCCTCGAATAATGAATCCGCGTATCGGTCTGGTCGTCCTCGGTGTTTACGCCGTACTGTTGATCATCGGCGGCGTGATGGGGTTCGTGAAGGCAAAGAGCCGGGCGTCGCTGATCGCGGGCGTGGTCAGCGGCCTGATTACAATCGGCGCGATCGTGATTTCGCGGACTTCCAACGAAGACGGCGGATTCGGGATTGCCCTCGTCCTGGCCATCCTGATGTTCCTCTTTTTCGCACCCCGAGCGATGACGGCCCGCAAGTTCATGCCGGCGGGTCTGATGACTCTTGCAAGCTTGGTGGTCATCGCCGTGATGGTCTGCTCGATCTGACTTCAAAGGTGGGAAGCCCGGATCGAAATTCGGCCTATGCTTTCTGCGGAACCTCGCCCCGGCCGGGGTGTTCCATTGGGCATGGGGGTGATGCGACAGACGCCGCCCCCGATGGCCCGATATCCGCGGAAAGGTGGGTCTGACATGACCATGATGAGCCAAGCTCGACCTCAATGGGTGCGGTCGATCCTGACGGCGCTGATTGCCGCTCCCTTGGTTGGCCTCTCGGCCGGAGCCGATCCGCCAAAGTCCAAGATCGCGAAGCAGGCCGTTGTAAGGCTCGTCGCGGACGCCCAGAAGCCGGCCGTGCCCGAATTGAAGAAGTCCGAGGCGACGGACGTTGACAAGGCGCGTCAGACTATCGAGGCGATCCGCGCCCTCCAGACCGCGCTTGACGTGGCCGACAAGCCCGGCACACATTCCGCTTCGACATCGCTCGAAGGTCGGCCGAAGAAGGTCATCACGCCACCGACCCTCACCCCCGCCGCCCTCGACGCCCTGCTTGACAAGTCGCTTTCGACGACCAAGACGCCGGTCTCGCCCGTCACGACCGACGAGGAATTTGTCCGCCGCGTTTATCTCGACGTCACCGGCAAGCTCCCCACGATCGAGGAGATGCGGGCGTTCGTCCACGCCAGGGACAAGGACAAACGTGCGAAGCTGGTCGACTCGCTCCTCAAGAGCGAGGTCTATGCCGTCAACTGGTCGCGTTACTGGCGCGACGTGATTGCCTATCGGGCCCCGAACGAGAACCTCGTTCAAGTGAACTACCCGATGTTTGAGGAGTGGCTCGCCGCCGAGTTGAAGAAGAATAAGCCGTGGGATGAGATCGCCACCGCGATCCTCACCGCCAAAGGGGCGAACAATGAGAACGGCGCCGTCTCGTTTTCACTGGCCCAGATGAGCCAGCCGGTCGAGATGGCGGGTGAGGTCTCGCGGATCTTCATGGGCGTGCAGATTCAGTGCGCCCAGTGCCACGACCATCCGAGCGACGCCTGGAAGCGTGAGCAGTTTCACGAGTTCGCCGCGTTCTTCGCCGGTTATCGTCAGCAGAACATGCAAAAGCGGGAACCCGGCAAGCCGCCGGTCTTCGGGATCATGGCGAATGGGAAAAATCCCACATACACGATGCCCGACCTGAAAGACCCGACCAAATTGCATCCTGTCAACCCGAAGTTCTTCCTCGGCGAGAAGTCGCGCTCGCTCGTCGGCCTCAAGCCCGAACTGAGGCGAGAGTGGGTCGCCTCTTACATCACGGGCCAGGACAACCCATGGTTCGCCAAGGCGTTCGTCAACCGAGTCTGGGGCTCGCTAATGGGCGAGGGGTTCTACAACCCCATCGACGACATCGGACCGACGAAGGAAGTCCATAACCTCGAAGTGCTCGATGTGCTCGCTTCGCAGTGGCAGCAGGGGGGCTATGATGTCCAGTGGCTCTTCCGGACGATCCTGAACACGAAAGCGTATCAGCGCGAGTCACGCTCGACCAACAGCGCGGCGGGGAGAACGGCCTTCGCTTCAAACTGCCCGAGCCGCCTCCGCGCCGATCAGATCTTCGACGGCCTGGCCCAGGCCCTCGGCCTCCCGGTCGAGACGTTCTCACGGCCGAATCCCAACGCGATCGCCAAGGCCCAGCGGGCGGAGCTGGCCAAGCGTCTCGCCGAGCAGCCCAAGGCCGAGCAGCCCAAGGCCATGCAGCAGGTCACCGTCGCTCCGGCTATCCAGCGCAATAGCCCGCGATCGCAGTTCAACCGGACGTTCGGCGTCGATCCCTCGACCCCGAACGACGACGTGCTCGGCACGATCCCGCAAGCTCTCTTCCTCATGAATAGCCCGGCTGTGAACAACGGGCTGAAGGCGACGAATATCTCGATGCTTGGGGAGTTGCTCCGCACGACCCCCGACAACCGCGCGGTCCTCGAAATTCTCTATCTTCGGGTGCTCGCCCGCCGGCCGAACGCCAAGGAAGTCCACGTCTGCGGTCGCTATATTGAGACCGTCGGCAACCGCGCTGAGGGCTTCGAAGATATCATCTGGGGCCTGCTCAACTCGACCGAGTTCATCAGTCGACGCTGATTCAATCGGCGAAAGCTCCATGCGACGGCGGGTCTCGGTCCGACGCGTGTCGCTCCACGATCCCGACATCTTCCACCCAACCAACGGGCGAGCCCGCCCACCTTCTTGGATGCAAGCCGATGACCGATAAAATGATCGTCAACGTCTCGATGGACGGCCAAGGCGTCGTCAGCCGTCGCGGTTTTATCCGCTCTGTCGGCCTGGGCGCGGCGGGCCTCGCCGCCGCCAGCTTCACCGATATCATGGCGCTCCAGGCCGAAGAGCTTCGGAAGCGGCAGATGGCCTGCATCCTCCTCTGGATGAACGGTGGTCCGAGCCAATTCGACACCTTCGACCCCAAGCCGAACACACCTAACGGCGGCGAGACCAAGGCGATCAATACGTCCGTTTCCGGCATCCAGGTCGCCGAGTTCTGGCCCCACACCGCCAAGATGATGAAAGACATTGCCCTCATCCGTTCGATGACGAACAAAGAGGGCAACCACCAGCGTGCGACCTATCAACTCCATACCGGCTACTCGCCTTCGGGAACCGTGAAGCACCCGAGCTTCGGCAGCGTCACCGCCGCCGAGCTGGGCGACCCCAAGTTCGACCTGCCGCACATCGTCAGCATCGGCAACGGTCCGACGGTCGGCGCAGGGATCTTGGGCGTCGCGTATGAGCCATTTCTGGTTGCCAACGCGCTCCAGCCGCCCCAGAACGTCGCCCCACAGGTGCCGGTCGCTCGGTTCTCGCGCCGGCTTGGGTTGCTCCAGTCGCTCGAAGCCTCGGGCTTCGCATCGACCGGCGGCATGGACCGCGTCCGCGAGCACCACAGCGTCTACAAACAGACTGCCGGCATGGTCCTCTCCCCCCGGATCAAGGCGTTCGACCTCGAAGGTGAAGACGCCAAGCTCCGCGCGGCCTACGGTCAGAACCCCTTCGGCCAAGGCTGCCTGCTCGCGCGTCGGCTAGTCCAGACGGGTGTGACATTCGTCGAGGTGCGGCTCGGCGGCTGGGACATGCATAATAATCTTAAAGACCGGATGACGACCGTCGCCGGCCAGGCCGACGCCGGCCTCGCCACGCTGATCTCCGACCTGAAGGCCAAGGGGATGCTCGACAAGACCCTCGTGATCTGGATGGGCGAGTTCGGCCGCACCCCCAAGATCAACCCTACCGCCGGCCGCGACCACTTCCCGCGTGTCTTCAACGTCGCGCTCGCCGGTGGCGGCGTCAAGGGGGGGCAGGTCATCGGCAGTTCTAACCCCACCGGAACCGACGTGAAAGACCGCCCCGTGGCCGTCAACGACCTTATGGCGAGCTTCTACCACTCGCTCAAGATCGACCCCAAGAAGGAAAATATGAGCCCCCTCGGCCGACCGATCAAGCTCGTCGACGGCGGTACCTCGGTGAAAGAACTCTTCGCCTGACCGGCTACCTCCGCCATCGAATCGCCCCCCAACCACGACCTCGCGGGTTCCAACCCGCGAGGTCGGTTCGTTCTCGGCGCCGGACGGATTGCCCACGTTCTCCCACTTCCGTTCCTTGAGAATCGTGAGACAATCGCCTCCGTCTCGATCCGTCGGGCCCGATCGTTTGTGGAGAATTTGATGCTTTTACCCCGATTCGTGTTCGCCCTGCTGTTCTCGACGACTGCGGCCTGCGCCGCCGATGGTCCCGTGGTCGTGACGGTCGAATCGACGCTCAATACCGGGTCGGGGCAGATCCGTCAGTTCGCCTTCGACGGCGACGACACCACCTATTTTCGCTCGGATCGGATCCCGACCGAGGCCGATCACTTCACACTCGTCCTTGACGCGCCGGTGGTGGTGAAATCGATCGCGGTCGTCACCGGCAAGCCCGACGGCGTCGAGCGACTCGAAGCCGGGACGCTCGAGGTCTCCGATGACGGCAAGACGTTCCACCCCCTCGCGACGTTCACCGACGGCCGGGTCACGGCCGTCCCCAATCGTGGTGAGGTTCGGGCCATTCGGATCAAGCCCAGTGCCGGCTCGACGCACCCGCTGACGATCCGCGAGGTCTCGATCGAGTCGAACCCGACTCTGGCCCGGTTCCGATATCCTATCGAATTCGCGGTCGACGTCTCCGACGCGCCCGAGATGAAGGAGTGGGCCGACAAGGCGGCCAGGCTCTGCGAGCGCTGGTATCCGAGGATCAATGAGGAGTTCAAGAGCGAAGGATTCAAGCCGAGGCACCACGTCTCGATGGCGCTCAAGACGAGCTATAAAGGGGTCGCCGAGGCCGGCGGTAGCCGGATCACGGGGTCGGTGAAGTTCTTCAAGGACCATCCGCGAGACTTCGGCGCGATGATCCACGAGACCTGCCACATCGTTCAGAACTACCAAAGCCGGGGTAATCCCGGATGGCTGGTTGAAGGGGTCGCCGATTACTTCCGGTTCTTCATCTTCGAGCCGGGCAACCTCGGCCGGATCAACCCCGACCCCCACTACAACGACAGCTATCGTACGACCGCCGCCTTTCTCGCCTATGCAACTGGCAAATACGACATTGGACTCGTGCCCAAACTGAACGCACTCATGCGAGAAGGCAAGTACACCCCAGAGACTTTCAAAGCCCTCACCGGCAAGACGCTCCCAGAACTCGACGCCGAATGGCGATCGACCCTCGGGAAGTGAAGCCGGCATGATCGGGATTCGCGGGACGAGAGGTCGCGAAATTGCGATCATTCTCATGTGGGTCGGCGGTCCCTCAGCGTACGCTCTCGCGGCCCCCAATGGCCCTCGCCGAAACGAAGCCAATCGTCAGGGTATGCTCTCGCCGCCCGCCGAAAGGAAGCCAATCGATCTCCGTGGTCGAGTCGCCCTGACGAAACGAAGCCAATCGCTGGACTAAGCCGCCGGACGTCAGACGAAACAAAGCCAATCGGGGGCTTTCCTGAGGTTTGACCGAACGAAGCCAATAATTGTCGAGGCATTCCCGCTCGGGGCGGACTATTCCATGTGTCCAAGACCTTCGAGGCAAAATGAGACAGGCCAAGCGATCGGCGAAGCTGTCGGATTGGCCAGGTCACCGGTAGAATAGGAAATCACTATTGGTCGTGATCGTGCTTGGGATAGTTCCGAGCCTCGTGCATCCAGAGACCGGCCAGACGACACGCTTTGACCTGAATCGAGATCCTTTGGTCACGCCCGAAACACGATTAGAGAATTCATCTCCGGACCAGCGAGTGAGGGAGCGCGTGTTGACCCGTCCCGAACTGCTTGCCCCGGCGGGCGACCGCACTTGCCTGATCGCGGCGATCGAGAACGGGGCCGACGCCGTCTATTTCGGACTCCAGGGTCATAACGCCCGCGCCCGCGCCACGAACTTCGACGCCGACAGCCTGTCCGAGACGATGGCCACGCTCCACGCTCGGGGAGTGAAGGGCTATGTCACCCTCAACACCCTCGTCTTCCCCTCAGAACTCGACGACGTCGAGACGGTCGTCCGCAAAGTGGCAGAAGCCGGCGTCGACGCCGTCATCGTGCAGGATCTTGGGCTCGTCCGGTTGATCCGGGCGATCTGCCCCGATCTGGAGATCCACGCCTCGACCCAGATGTCGATCACCAGCGCCGAGAGCCTGCGGCTTGCAGAGGAACTCGGCTGCTCCCGCGTGATCCTCGCTCGCGAACTCTCGCTCGCCGAGATCGCCAAGGTCCGCGAGGTGTCCCGCCTGCCGGTCGAGGTCTTCGTCCACGGGGCCTTGTGTGTCGCCTATTCGGGCCAGTGCCTCACCAGCGAGGCCCTCGGCGGTCGTTCGGCCAATCGCGGCGAGTGCGCCCAGGCGTGCCGGATGCCTTATCAGATCGTCTGCGACGGCGAGTTGCAGGACCTCGACTCGGTCCAATACCTCCTCAGCCCTCAAGACCTTGCTGCGTATGACCTCGTCCCCCGACTGATCGAACTGGGTGTGTCGAGCCTGAAGATCGAGGGGCGTCTCAAAGCCCCCGAATACGTGGCCAACATCACCCGTCAATATCGCCGGGCGATCGACGACGCTGTCGCTGACCGCCCCTCGGGGATCGGGGCGAATGATGTTCGCGAGATGGAACTCTCGTTCTCTCGCGGATTCAGCCACGGCTTCTTCGACGGCAACAACCACAAAATCCTCGTGCGCGGCGACTACGCCAAGAAGCGAGGGGTGTTCCTGGGCCACGTCGAATCGGTTTCCGGTGGTCGGGTCCGTCTCGACCTCGCCGCTCCTGTGAAGAAGGGTGACGGCCTCGTCTTCGACGGCGACGAGTCGGCCGACATACCTGAGCAGGGCGGGAGAGTTTACGAGGTCTTCCGGCCCTCCCGAAACCGGCAAGCTGCTCAGTCTGCCCCAGACACGGGCCTCTCCGCAGGCCCTGCCGAACTCGGGTTCGGCCGACGCGACCTCGACCCGAGCCGGCTCCGGGTCGGCCAGCGTGTCTGGAAGACCGACGACCCCGAACTGACTCGCCGGTTGAGAAAGACATTCGAGGGCCCAGTCCGCCACAAGGTGACTCTCGATATCACCGCGCGTGCCGTGGCGGGCGAACCGCTCTCTTTGACCGGGCGCACCGCCACCGGCTTCACCGCCACCGTCTCGGCCGAAGCCCCTCTCCACGTCGGCGAGCGTCAGGTGGCGACTCTGGAGGAAATCCGCGCTGGGCTCGATCGCCTAGGCGACACGATCTACGCCCTTGGTGAGATATCTCTCACGCTCAGTGGCGACCCGATGGTCCCCAAGAGCGTGCTCAACGCCCTTCGCCGCGATCTGACCGCGCAACTGGACGTCCTCGCCACCATTCCCGCCCGGCGGCCTATTGCCTCCGACCCGGTGGTGCCAATCTTTCGCCAATCGCTCCGCGAGGGGGCTGAAGTTCACCCAGTCGCCGCGCCCGCGCTTTCTGTCCTCTGCCGGACGACCGCGCAAGTCGAGGCGGCGGTCGCGGCCGGGATCGGCACGATTTACGTTGAGTATCAAGACATCAAGATCTATCCAGACGCCGTTGCCGCCGCTCGACGTGTCGAGGGGACCAAACTCTTCATCGCTACCCCCCGCATCCAGAAGCCGGGCGAGGCGAACCTGTTCAAATTCCTGGCCAGGCAAGGGGCCGACGGTCTCCTTGTCCGCAACGCGGGCGGACTGTATTACTGCGCCGACGAAGGCATCCCGTTCGTTGCCGACTTCAGCCTGAATGCCGCCAATGAGCTAACGGTCGAGCTGCTCAAGGCCAAGGGAGCTCTCCGAGTTACCGCCAGCTATGACCTCTCGGCCGACCAGCTCGACGACCTGATCTCGGCCGTCCCCCCGCGCTGGCTTGAGGTCGTCATCCACCAGCAGATCCCAATGTTCCACATGGAGCACTGTGTCTTTTGCGCCTTCCTCTCCCCCGGCACAGACGCCACCAACTGCGGCCGTCCTTGCGACGATCACGACGTGAAGCTGAGAGATCGCGTCGGCATGGAGCACCCGCTCAAAGCCGACGTCGGCTGCCGGAACACCCTGTATAACGCCGTGCCCCAGACCTCCGCCGAGTATCTACCGCGGTTCGTCTCCCGAGGCGCGAGACACTTCCGGATCGAATTCCTCGACGACTCGCCCAGCGACGTCACGCGGATCATTGGACTCTATCGCGAAGCCCTCGCGGGCCGTCGCGAGGGGAAAAACCTCTATCGAGACCTCAAGGCGACGAGTAAGTACGGGGTAACACGTGGAGCATTGGCAATTCTATAGGCTTAAATGATTTAGTGATGAGTAGGCGATGGCTTATGATGGATTCCGGGGTAGAGGCCGGCTCGGTCTGAAAAAACAATATTTCGGACAGAAGACGGTGGACTACGTTCCTTCCAGGATTGGGTTTGCCTACGGCGTCGGGGTGAGGACGACCGCACGCAGATCGAGTAGGGCGTTGCGGATGGGGCTGGCCGGGCGGAGTTCGAGGCGGTGAGGGCCGGCGAAGAGGGGGGTCTCGCAGACGAAGAGGCTGCGGTAGGTCGACCATGCGCCGGTGGCGACGACGATGCGCCGGAGCCGGGCGTCGCCGATACGGACTTCGTAGGCGTTGCCGGCCGAGTCGTCGTCGCAGGCGTAGTCGTGAGCCAGGGTGTAGACCCCGGCGAGGTCCGCCTGGAACCTCCAGGAGGCATGGTCGGAGGGAGACGACCAGAAGCCCAGATTGCCGAACTTGCCTTTGAAGGTTAGAGCAGGGCCGTAAACCTCGGCCGACGCGGCGTCGAGCCGGATCGTGCCGTCCAACCCCTGAGACACCGATCGGGGCCGGTTGCCCGCGAACGTCTTTGGACGCTCAGAGACTGTCCCATAAGTGACTTCAGACGGCCTTTCGGTAGCAGAACTCGGGGTCGGTTTCATCGGGCCGGAGACGGTGGAGCATCAACCGGATCATGGCCAACTTGATAAACGCCTCGGAGGATTGGTATCCGCGTACATTTTCTTGACCTTGCTCATCGGCTGATCGCCCAGCCGGGCGAACAACTCCGCCGCCCCCTTGGCGTCATCGACGTCGGCCGCCGTCACCAAAACCGCCAGCAGCAACCCCATGCTGTCCACGGCGATATGGCGTTTCCGACCGTCGACGTTCTTGGCGTTGTCGCGGCCCCGCTGTTCGCCGCCAGAGGTGGTGTCGACCGACTGGCTGTCGACGCTGGCGGAAGTTCGGGGGTGATAGGGCTTTTCCGCGGTCCGGACTCTCTTGCGGAGTAGGTCGTGAATCCTGTCCAGGGTGCTGTCCTGACGCCACTCGTTGAAGTACCGCCAGACGGTGGACTTGGGCGGGAAGTCCTTGGGCAGGTAGCGCCACTGGCAGCCGGTTCGTAGGATATAGAGAACGGCGTCGAGGACGTCCCGCACGTCAGTCTTGCGGGGCCGTCCGCCGGGGTACACGGGAATGTGGGGCTCGATCAGGGCCCATTGCTCGTCGGTGACGTCGCTGGGATAGTTGTGCGTTCTCATCCCACTTCTAGGCCGCTCGGCAACCCAAAGTTCCCCTTATGAGACAGTCTCCAAGCCATCACGCCGGTCGGAAACACGACGCCGGTGAGGAACTCGGTCGCCTTGTCGTAGCGGCCGTCGCCGTCTGTGTCGGTGAGTGCCTTGATGACACCTCCGGGAGCAAACTTGCCGTCGATCCCCATCGGATAGTCACGCATCTCGGCGACCCACAACGTCCCGTCGGCCCCCCAATCGATCGCGACCGGGCTCTGGATCATCGGCTCAGAGGCCACGAGTTCGACCCGCAGCCCCGGCGCGGTGCGGATTGCCTCACGCGCGGCCTCGGGGTCGAGCTTGGGGGGCGTTATCTCGGGCAGGAATGCGGGCGAAATCAGCGTGTGGATCGCGGCGACGATCAGGCCCTCAACCCCCGGCTTGAACCGGGTCGGTTGGCCGTAATAGACCATCGCCCCGCCCCCTTCCTAGCCCCCTTCGGCGAGGATGCGTTCCGACGGGATATAGCACGGAGCGTCGTTGGTATAGGCCGTGATCCAGAGCCGTGCGGGGTCGAGTTCCCTCTTGAGCCGCAAGGCATAATCGACCACGACCTCGCCCGGCAGGAAGATCATCGCGAGGTCGTCGTCGAACTGCCACGCGGTGATCGTATAGTCGACGTGGTCGGGAATTGGCTCGCCCCTGTCGAGTCTCGCGAGGAAGGTGGAGGCGTTGAAGCCGGGATAGCCACCCGTCTTGACAAGGGCGTCGAGCGCCTCGCGGGTGGGGAGGGTGTCGAACGGCAGCGCGATGCGGGCCGATCGGCGAGAGGGGACCGAGCGGAGCGGCTTGAGCGGGGTCTTGAACACGCGGTCGACGGCGTCAACGAGCGCCTTGGCGTGGGCGATTGCCTTGTCGACCGACCTCCGGCCGTGCATCGCCGAGGGATTGGCGTCGGCCCCGCAGCCGATCACGGTGAAGGCGACCGCGCCGGGGTAGACCTGTTCGAGGAACTCCTGCGCGAGGCCGGCCCAGTCTCCGTGGACGACGTTGTCGGCCGGATCAAGCGTCGTGCAGTGGCAGGCATAATTCACGACGATCGCCCGGACGGTGCGGTCAAGATTGAGCACCCGCAGGACCGGCATTGAGTGGTCGACCGGACCGCCCGGCGTCCGACGGTTCGCGGCGAAGTCGAGCGTGCCCTGGCCCCAGGAGAGCGTCGAGGGGCGGCGGTCTCGGAGCGCGGCAAGGGCGACCGATTCGTACTTGGCGAGCGTCTCGTCGGTATAGCGGTCAATGCTCGCGAGTTCGGGGACGGTGAATGGTCGGCCAAAGATGTTGGGCGCGACGCCCCTCAAGATCGGAGCGCTATGGGTGTGGGTCGCGGCGACGACCAGCGCGTCTCGCGTCAGCCCCGCCGACTTCGCGAGCCTCCGAGACAGCTCAGCCACCATTGCCTCAGGGACGCCAAGGCTATCGACCGCGATGAGGACGACCGGCTTCGCTTCATCTGACCCGATCGCGATCGCCTTCGCCCAGATCCGCTGGCCGACACCGGCCGCCTCGCCCTTCCTCGCGGCATAGCCGCCCAGCCGGGTCGGGTATTCCGGCGTGATATCGACCTTTGCCACGCCGATCGGGATTGTCTCCTGTCCCGGGGCCGACCCGACCGAGAGCCAGGCCAGGACGACGGTAAACCCCAAGGCGAACCGGCTCATCGATCATCTCCGTTGCGTGGCCGAACTGCGGACGGTCGATCCTGCTCAAGAGTGACGATCGCACGTGGCCGGGTCAAGGACGACGGCGTCTCAAACCGGCGGAAAAATCGCCACCTCCGTCCGGGCGGCCTCTTTGCTCTCGCCCCACCCCCCGGTTCGAGACCCGGAGCCACCCGACACGAACGCGTGCTCTCGCAGGAAGAGGACTTGGCAATCGTCCTGGCTTCTTAAAGAATTTATTGACTGCTATCTTACAGTTGTTTATGTTTGAAAAGAAGGACGTACAGCTCTCTCTTCACCAGGGCAAGTGTCATGAAGACCGCGGGTCGGGGCTTCACGCTGATCGAGCTGTTGGTGGTGATCGCGATCATTGCGGTCTTGATCGCGCTCGTGTTGCCGGCGGTGCAGGCGGCCCGCGAGGCGGCGAGGCGGGTTCAATGCGTGAACAACCTCAAGCAGATGGGGCTGGGGTTGCTCAACTATGAGTCGACGGTCGGGGCCTTACCGATGTCGATGGCGCTCAGGGGTTCGGGAACGTCGACCGCCGACTTCACCGGCTGGAGCGCCCAGGCCCGCATCCTGCCCTATCTCGAACAGTCGACCCTGTTCAACTCGGCGAACATCGGGGTGTTCAAGGAAGACCCGGCCAACGCCACGATCGTCGCGTTGAGCATCAACGTCTTCCTCTGCCCGAGCGAGGTCAGGCGGCAGCCCTATCTGCACGACTACGGGTTGGCGGGGGTCATTAATTACGGCGTCAACCAGGGCGATTGGTTCGTCTGGGGCGGCTTCAAGGGGCCGCAGAATCGGTCGGCGTTCGGGCCGAACCGGAGCCGTCGCCTTGCCGAGTTTACCGATGGCCTGAGTCAGACCCTGCTCGCCGCCGAGGTGAAGACGAACCAGGCGTCATCGAATTGCCGACATACCACTCTGCCTTCAATCTTCAACCCGAACGCGATCCCCGACCCGAATGCGAACCCCTTCAGCGTTGCTCCCGAGTATGACGACGGCGGGTGCGTGACCGAGAATCAGTCGGAGTTCCACACCGAGTGGTCCGACGGCAACGTCCACGCGGCGGGTTTCACCACGGCCTGGCCGCCGAACAAGGCGATCATCGGCGTCTCGTTCTACAAAGGGCTCGACCTCGATCTCAACGGCCGCAACGAAGAGGACGGCGGCCCGACCTTCGCCGCGATCACGTCGAGGAGCTATCACCCCGGCGGCGTCAACGCCCTGATGGGCGACGGCAGCGTTCGGTTCGTGAAGAGTTCGATCAACGGGATCACCTGGCGGGCGTTGGGCACGGTGGGCGGCGGGGAGATCTCCGCCGGAGACTCGTATTAACCCGGCCCAATTCTCCTTCCTTGTCGCCCTCTGGGCCGGGTGCTAATCTGGCTCCGATGACCACCCAGACCGACTCTCCGCGCATCTCCCAGACGGCCGGGCGTCGAGCGGCGATCGCGGCGATCTTCGCCCTCCTGGCGTTGCATGCGTTTCAGGCGACGCGGCTCTTCCCGACGCTCGCCTCGATCGTCGACCCAAGTTCGCCTGTGGTCGTCGTTGACCACGCGATCCACGAATATCACGGCAGTCTCGGCGCGAATTTCTTCCGTCAACACGCGACGACCTGGGGCTATGACCCGTTCTTCATGGCCGGATACCCCGAGACCCCGGTCTGGGATTCGAGCAGCAATCCTTCGATCGCGTTCAACCTGCTGGGCGGAGACAACTTTCGGTCCTACAAGGTCGGACTGTTCGTCGCGTCGATCCTGGTCCTGGCGGCAGTCGCGGGCGGCGCTTCGGCAACGGGGCTGGGGGCGGCAGAAGTCGCGGTCGCGATGCTGCTGGCATGGTTCGTCTTCTGGACCGGATTTCCCTTCGTGCTCTGGCAGAGCGGCCTGTTCGCGTTTGTCTCCGCGTCGAGCGGGATCGGGCTCTTGCTCGGACTCTGCGTCCTGTTCGATCGACGACCGTCGAGGATGACGTGGCTGCTCTTGACTGCAGTCGCGGCTGGGCTGTTCTTTGTCCATGTCACGACACCGATCATGGTGGCGGGAGGTGCCCTCGCCTTCTATGCGACGGTCGCGCGTCGGCACGGTCGGCGTTGGCATATGGCGGTGTGGGGCGCGCTGGCGTTGACGGTCGCGCTGAATCTGTTCTGGCTGGTCCCGCTCTGGCAGTTTCGCACGATCCGGAGCGGTTCAGGCCAGTTCATGACCGCGAACTCGGCGTGGTTCCTCTGGAGCTACTATACGGCCTCGACGATCGACGGTCGGAGCGGCTTGATCTTGATCTGTGCGGGGCTTGCCGGGCTTACCCGCTGGTGGTTCCGGGGCCGTCGGCCGGCTGCGGCGGCGTTCGGGGGGTCGATCTTCACGCTGCTGCTCCTGATCGGTTTCGGCAGCGTCTGGGGGCCGACCCAGACTCTCGAACCGCTCCGGTTTCGGGTCGCCCTCCACCTCCTGCTCGCGGTCCCGGCGGGCTCGATGATCGCGGGAGTCGTGGGGTGGGCGGTGCGTCGGGTCGGCGGAGGGAGGCGCGGGGCGGTTATCATCGCGGTGGGGGTGGCTGGGATCTTGGCGGCGTGGGGCTCGCTCGACCGCGGCGTCTTCCAGGCATCGTACCAGTTGCTCATGCGGCATCGCCCGCTGGTCGTCGGCTTTTCGCCCGAGATGACGGGGATGGCCGGCTGGATCAGGGCGAACACCGACATCTCGGCGCGAATCTTGTTCGAGGACCAGCTCAGGCTCCTCGAAGAGACCGACCGCGAAAGCGTTCACTGGACCCCCCTGCTCCCGTTCCTGCTCCGGCCCGACGCCCGCCTGTTCATCGGCGGTCTCTACCAGACGGCATTCATTCGCCACCACGCGATGGCCGCCTTCGGTGATTTTCAACTCGGTGACCGCCCGATCGACGAGTGGTCTGATGCCGATTTGAAACGGTATTGCGACCGTTACAACGTCGGATGGATCGTCTGCTGGTCTCCGCTCTCGCGTTATCGGTTCGACCGCTTCGGCCCGGCGACTCGCGTTGCCACCCTCTCGCGATTCGTCACGCCCAACCGACCCGTCTCGACCAATGAGCACGAGTGGACGGCGATGATCGCCGGCGCGGGGCTCAATACGGCTCGTCGCTATATGTTCGAAGGCGAGAGCGTCTTTGCGATCTACCGGGTTGATCGACCCCTATCCTACTTCCTACGCGGTAAGGGACGGATTGTGTCCGCCTCACCGAACCGGGTCGAGCTGGCCGACGTCGAGCCCGAGAATGGCGCGGT
Organism: Isosphaeraceae bacterium; assembly: GCA_025356435.1. GTDB lineage: Bacteria > Planctomycetota > Planctomycetia > Isosphaerales > Isosphaeraceae > CAMFLR01. The sequence continues at coordinate 24,139 of JANXSY010000034.1, forward strand.
GGTCGTCAGCCTGCACTGGCTTGACACCTGGAAGTCAGACCCGCCCCTCCCCCTCCGTCCCGAGTCCGCCGCACCCGACCCGGTCGACTTCGTCCGGATCGAGATGCCGGGTCCGGTCCGGTCGATCGTGCTCACCAATGGCTATGATCGCGGCCGGTGATCGAACCCGAGGTTCGACAGAAAGAGAGGATGACCGGCCATCTCTGCCCCGAAAGAGTGGACCGAACAGGCGCTGGCGGAATTCTCCGATCGAACCGACGAGAGCGTTGAGGGTTGGAAGCTCGATCACCTCGTAGCACCATCCGCGCCTGCGAGGGATTCGAATTCAAAAGGTTGAACGTCCTCGTCGCCAACGTCCGAATGGCCAAGCCCGACATCCGCGACGATGCCCCCCTTCCGGAGGGTCTCGTCACGCTCCGAGACGCTGCCTTGGCCGAACATCGGGCCGGGAGGGAAACCTGTGGTACTGGATCGGGTCGCACGCCGATTACGACCGCCTTCTCAGAGCAGCTTGATCCCGCCGACTCCGAACCGGATCCGCGAGGTCGTCTTCTCGAGATATCGAATCACGATTGCGGTCGAAGGCGAGGAGGCCGAATAGGACCAACAGCGAGAGATTCCGAGCGTTGAGCAAGCCGATCGCCGCGTGTGTCATCTCGTGAAGGTGGTCGTAGTACCAAGGGTATGTCAGGTAGTTCAAGACAAGGCAAATCGCATAAGCCCATTTGGCTCGGGTGCCGGCCCGCCCCTCCAGGCAGGCGACGAATGGAATCAGCCAGACGACGAACTGGGGCGAGAGGATCTTGCCGAATACGATAAACGCCGCCAGGCACGCCGCCGAACACCGGAGGGCGTCCTTCATCCCAGCCTTCCAGAAGGCGAACAAGGCCAGGAGCATCGCGCCCAACTGGAAAGCGATTGATAGTGATGCGATCCGGGCCGCGAGTGGGATGTTGAGGTGCTTCGCTCCGTGATCCTTGACGAACACGAGCGGCAGCCCCTGGATTTTATAGACGAGTTTCAGAAGTCCCGTATAGAGCGACCCGATCTCCAGGCTGCGCTCGAAGTGATAGCGAAACGTGTCAAAGACACCTCCGCGACCGAGCACGTACCAACCTGCCATCCCCGCGGCAAAGACGAGCGCGGCCGTCATTACTCCACGCAACCGTGACGATCTGAGGTCGAGCACCTCTTTAAGGAACATCGGTGCTGCGGCAACCCCGGGGACGAGTTTCATGAGGACCACGCTCGCCGCGAGCCCCCCTCCAACCACGGGACGTCCGCTCATCAGATACGTAACCGCCCCGAATGCACAGGCCATCGCGGCGAGGTCGAACCTCGCAAGAGCCACCGGGTTGCAAAGCACGAAGAACAGCGTGTACCAGGCCAGGCAGCGGGGCACTCGATCCATGCCTGCGTTCGCGGCTACCCAACGCGCCGCCAACCAGAGCCCGATCGCGTTGACAGCTAGGATCTGAACGGACCAGAAAAAAGCATAGTTTTTGAACGACGATACAAAGAATCGAGGTATCAGGAAAAGGGGTAGCGCAAGAATTGGATACTCGACCGTGAAGTCGCGATAAGGGACCTCGCCTTTGAAAATCCGGTCGGCAAATTTGTAGTAAATATGTACGTCGTTAAAAATATCGTTTTTGTCGATACCTCCATGAATGGGCATGGCGGTGATGACAATTGCGACGACACCCTGGAAGGCGGCCACGGCCATAATCCCTATCAAGAAGTGACGCCCCAGCAACAGGCTCGCCTTACCTTCGAGGGTGGCGTGGAATTTAGGCTTTTCGGTAACAGTTTGCATGGGATTTGTCCACGAGTCATTTTGAGGGTTCGTATCGAACTCTTGGGCGATTTGAAATGAAAAAGAAAGCATTGCTATTTGTCTTAGCGATGTGCAGAAATGCAGTAGATCGTCAACGAGTTCTCTTCATGTCTGCAAGCAATTACATTACAATGTTGCCCAGTCACCTTGTTTTACGCCGAGATATAGCAATGTCCCCGTCGATCCGAGACGGGTTCAAGAATGGGACACTAGCCCCGCAGTCGGTCCGAAATGCGGGGTGGCGGGAACCGTTCGATCGCAGCTTAACAACCGATCCTTGATCCGCAGGAACGGCCGCTCGATCAGATAATGCGAGGCGATCGCCGCCGCGACGGTTAGCAGGATGTTCACCGGTCTTTGACAATACCATTCCGTCGAGTGCGCGACGAGGAAGGGCTGGTGCCAGAGGTAAAGCGAGTAGGACAGCACCCCGACCCAGGCGACCGGTTGCGACCCGAGCAACCGACCCAAGGGCGAATGCCGCAGCCCAATCGTCGCGAGGATTCCGGAGGCGAGTGCGATCCGCCAGACGCTGGAAGTCAGGAACGACGGCACACGAATCGGACCGGTCTGCACGAACGCGAAGCCGATCAGAAGGGCCGAGAGGATCAGCACCGCTCCTGCACGCCGCTCGACCCAGGCCACAACCCGGGGGCATGAGACCACAACGTACGCGAGCAGGCATCCGAAAGCGATCGAATCGGCCACGCAAGGGGTGATGAAAGAGGCGTAATCTCCTGGCCAGCGACGCACGACGATGAACCTCGCGATGGGAGCAAAGCATGACACGCCGATCAGAACGAAAACCGCCTGTCGTCGTCCGAACGTGAACAGAATGAGCGGCCAACAGAGGTAGAACTGCTCCTCGACGGACAGGCTCCACGTATGCCCAAGAATCCGAGATGGAGAGGTCAGATTCGTAAGGAACGTCAGCGGGCCGACCCAATCCGACGCCGAAAGCTTTATTTGCCCGGTCGCCCAAAGCAAAGAGACGAACGCGAGGTAGGTGTAATAGGCAGGGAGGATTCGTAGCGAGCGGCGGGTGTAGAATGCCCGCAGAGAGATCCGGCCGTCGCGATCTTGCTCGCGGAAGAGCAAAAGTGTGATCAGGAAGCCCGAGAGCACAAAGAAGAGATCAACTCCTAACCTCGCGGCGGCGAAGTGGCCACCGACCGCCGTCATCAAGGACCATCCCTTCGTGCCATGGGCGTAGAAGACGAGAGCGATCGCCACAGCGCGGAGCCCATCCAGGCACGGGACACGCCCACTTGTCACCCAGAGAGGTATTGCGTTTTTTAAAAATGTCTCTTGGGGTATTGGGCTATTTTCTAAGTCGTTCATAAATCTTTTTAAAGAAAATGGTGTGTATCTTGATACCAAGAAGCAATCTCGTGGATGATATTGAGACCCTTGGCACGCAATTGCAAGTCAATAATCGAAAACGTGATGAAGAAATGCAACATTTCCTTGTCGGCCCCGGCGCGATGACCGGAGGAGTAGTTCCCGCGAACGCCTATTCGCACGACTTCGGTCCCTGATCCGCAAGGCGTTCATGCGCATTGTCAAGGTTCCGGGGGAATTCGCGCTCGAACCGAAATCGTTGATAGCGGCGTGAAGGACGGCGTCAGAAGTGGTTCACAAGATCCTTGCACGATCCACGAACACGATCTCGATTTCAGGTAGCG
>JANXSY010000036.1 GCA_025356435.1 Isosphaeraceae bacterium
GACTCTGACCTGGGCGATCGCGGAAGTCACCGAGAGGGAGCGGCCATTGGATCATGTGATGGCCCATTTGCGCATTTCCTGACTTTGCAAAACTCCAGTTAATATTTCCATCGCGGCATTCCGCCCGTTGACGGCGATCACGCTCCCGCCCGGATGCGTGCAGGCACCGCAGAGATAGAGCCCTTTCATGGGTGTCCGGGCCGTGAGGCGTCGTTCCCACATTGAGGCGGGCAGGCATTCTCCTTGAAAGATGTGTCCGCCCGTCAGTCCCACCTTTTTCTCGATATCGGGCGGCCCGAGGGTTTCGACAGCGATCACCGCGTCGAGGATATTCGGGGCGTAGCGGCCGATCGACGCCAAGGCGAGCTGCGTGACCTCATCTCGGCGTGTTTCCCAGTTTCCCTCGTCGAAGGCATAGGGGACGTACTGCGCAAAGACGCTCATTGTCTGCACCCCCTCGGGTGCGACGCCGGGGTCGTGGACCGTCTGGAAGTAGAGTTCGGTCCAGAGCCGTTCGGGGAGTCGGCCGGACCGCGCGGACTCAAAGGCGGTCTGCCACTCCGCCTTTGAAAGTGGCGTATTGATCTGACCGAAGTGATGCTCCATCAGAGGGCCAGGTCGTGCCGTGAAGTTTGGCAGGGCGCGGAGGGCGACGTTGAGCTTGACCGTGCAGCCGACGATCGGCACCGACCGGACCTGAGCTGACCAGTCGGGATCGGCGGCGTCCCCAAGGAGCCGGAGGGTGACTCGCGGGTCTGCGTTCGAGACGACGACGGGCGCGTCGATCCGCTCCCCACCCGCCAGTTCAACACCCCGGCCCGGCACGATCCGAGCCACTTCGACATCGGTCGCCACGACGGCACCTGCCTCGCGTGCAACGTCGCAGAGGATGAACGAGACCATCCCCATTCCCCCCTTCACGTAGCCCCACATCCCGGCCACCCCCTCCATCCGGCCGGAGTTGTGATGGAAGTGGATCGATGCGGTGCCCGGGTCGTGAGGGCTGGCGTTGGTCCCGATCACCCCTTGGCCGAGATAGGCCATCTGGAGCCGTTCGTCGTCAAAAAACCGCTCGACGAACTCGACCATCGACCAGTCGAATAGTAGCGACCGAGCCTCGTCGTCTCCTTGGAGTCGGCGCTCGATGTCCTCGCGAGTCGGGTTGGGATCGAGCCAGAGGTCAGCGTCGCCGGGCGGTCTGAGGGCATCGCGGAGTCGCCGCTTCACGTCGCAGAAGCCTCGCCATCCCGCCAGGTCGGCCGGTCTAAGGCGGCGGATCTCGGCCTCGCAGCGGGCGTCGTCTTCGCCGAGTTGGAGGCTCGACCCGTCGTCGAACGGGACGAACATCCCGGCCGTCGCGGGGATGAATTCGAACCCATGTCCGATCAAGTCAAGCTCGCGAATCACCCGTTCGTGAAGCAACCCCACGAGATAGGCACAAGGCGAGATCCGATAGCCGGGCCACATGTCGTCAAGAGTGCATGCGCCTCCAACTCGCTTGCGGGCTTCAAGGACGAGCACCCGTTTCCCCGCCCTGGCCAGATAGGCCGCGCACGTCAGGCCGTTGTGCCCTGCCCCGATCACGATCGCATCCCACCGTCGGCTTGCAAGTTCGGCAATTGGAGCCGGCAGCCCGATCATACCAAGGCGATCGGCGGTCCGGTGCGGTTGCGGCATGGTCGAGGCCCTTGATGCCCGTAGTCGTCGGATTCGGATGGGGGACGAAATTGCCTCGAAGGCTCATTCTGAGAGGTATCCCAAGCCCGTCAATCCGATTATACTTAACTACCTCTCCCACCGCGCCGTTGACGGTTCGCGGCCGCTTGGGTCGCAATCTCCCTTAGGTTCAATACCCGATGTCCAACAGCTTTCAGGCCCTTTCGACGTTGAAGGTCGACGACCGCACCTTCCGCTACTATCGGCTCGATGCCCTGACGGATTCGGGGTTCGAAGTGGGCCGATTGCCGTTCTCGCTGAAAATCCTCCTGGAAAACTTACTTCGCAACGAAGATGGGACGACCGTCACGGCCGACGACATCAAGGGTCTGGCCCGATGGGACGCCAAGGCGATCCCAAGTCGCGAGATTGCATTCCGACCGAGTCGCGTGCTCCTGCAAGACTTCACCGGCGTCCCCGCCGTCGTCGACCTCGCCGCCATGCGAGACGCTATGCAACGCATGGGAGGCGACCCGAAGCGGATCAATCCCCTCCAGCCGGTCGAACTGGTGATCGACCACTCGGTCCAGGTTGACGAGGCGGGCACTCTGTTATCCTTCGCGACCAACGCGGAACTGGAATTCTCGCGAAATTGCGAGCGATATGCGTTCCTGAGATGGGGCCAAGACGCCTTCCATAACTTCCGCGTCGTGCCGCCGGATACAGGGATCGTCCACCAGGTTAATCTCGAATACCTCGCCCGCGTCGTCTTCACCTCGACCGACGTCGAAGGCGGCGAGGGCGACCCTGAGCCACTCGCCTATCCCGACACGCTGGTCGGCACCGACTCGCACACGACCATGATTAACGGCCTGGGCGTGCTCGGCTGGGGCGTCGGCGGGATCGAGGCTGAGGCAGCGATGCTCGGACAGCCGGTCTCGATGCTTGTGCCGCAAGTTGTCGGTTTCAAGCTCGCCGGCAGCCTGCGTGAAGGGGCGACGGCGACCGACCTTGTGCTGACCGTCACCGAGATGCTCCGCCGCAAGGGAGTTGTCGGCAAGTTCGTCGAGTTCTACGGGCCGGGCCTTGCCAACCTCCCCTTGGCCGACCGGGCGACGATCGCCAACATGGCCCCCGAATATGGCGCGACCTGCGGCATCTTCCCGATCGACGCCGAGACCATCCGCTACCTCCACCTCTCGGGACGGCCCGCAAGCTTGATCCGGCTAGTCGAAGAATATGCGATCGCCCAGGGCTTCTTCCACAGCGCCGAGACGCCCGAGGCCGACTATTCCGACACGCTCGAACTTGACCTATCGACCGTCGAGCCGAGCCTCGCCGGTCCGAAACGGCCGCAAGACCGCGTGGCGCTGAGCGATGCCAAGGCGTCGTTCCAGAAGGCCCTGAAGGTGATGCTCGACGCCAAACCGGCCACGACCAAACTGGTCGGGGCATCGGAATCGGCAATGACTGACGTCAAGGGAGAGCTTCGGCTCGAAGGCGAAGGCGGCGGCGGCACGGCGGTCGGCTCGGAAGATCCGTCAGCACCCTCGGCGGCGTATCGACCGTTGCGAAACGGGTTTATCGCGAATGGGTCGGTCGTGATCGCCGCGATTACGAGCTGCACGAACACGTCAAATCCCTCGGTGATGATCGCCGCCGGACTGCTCGCCAAGAAGGCGGTCGAGAAGGGGCTTTCCACCAAGCCCTGGGTGAAGGCCAGCCTCGCCCCCGGCTCGAAGGTTGTGACCGACTACCTCGACGACGCCGGGCTAACCGAACCGCTCAACGCCTTGCGGTTCAACCTCGTCGGCTACGGCTGCACGACCTGTATCGGCAACTCCGGCCCGCTCTCGGCTGAGATCTCGCAGGCGATCCACGACGACGACCTCGTTGCCGTCGCCGTCCTCTCGGGCAACCGCAACTTCGAAGGCCGAATCAATTCCGACGTCCGGGCGAACTACCTCGCCTCGCCTCCGCTCGTCGTCGCCTACGCGCTCGCGGGAACGATGGATATCGACCTCCACACCGAACCGCTGGGAAACGACAAGCAAGGCAACCCGGTCTACCTCAGCGACATCTGGCCGACCCAGCGCGAGGTGAGCGACACCGTTGGCCACTCGGTCCGCACCGAGATGTTCCACAAGGAATACGGCGAGGTCTTCAAGGGCGATGATCGCTGGAACTCGCTGGAAGTACCGCTGGGCGACCAGTTCCAATGGGACGACTCTTCGACTTACGTCAAGAACCCCCCCTACTTCATCGACATGCCGCCCCAACCACCGCCGATCGCCGAGATCAAGGGGGCGCGGGCATTGGCCGTCCTGGGCGACAGCATCACGACCGACCACATCTCGCCGGCTGGCTCAATCAAGGTCCAGGGGCCGGCGGGCCGCTACCTGTCCGAGCACGGGGTCGGCGTCGCCGACTTCAACTCTTACGGGTCGCGCCGGGGCAACCATGAGGTGATGGTCCGGGGAACGTTCGCCAACATCCGGCTCCGCAACAAGCTCGCCCCAGGGACCGAGGGGGGCGTCACGCGGCACCTGCCTGACGGCGAGGGGATGTCGATTTTCGATGCGTCGGAGCGATACCGCGAGGAGGGCGTGCCGCTCATCATCCTGGCGGGCAAAGAGTACGGCTCGGGGTCGTCGCGAGACTGGGCCGCAAAGGGTCCGAAGCTGCTGGGCATCCAAGCCGTGATTGCCGAGAGTTACGAGCGTATCCACCGCTCGAACCTGGTCGGCATGGGTATCCTGCCGCTCCAGTTCGGCGCTGGTGACAACGCCGAGAGCCTGGGCCTGACGGGCGAGGAACTCTTCTCGATCGAGGGACTTCCCGAAGTTCTTGCCGACAACCTGACGCACGGCCGCGAGGTGACGGTCGTCGCGATCCGGCCCGACGGCGAGACCCACCGGTTCGCGGCGACGGTACGGATCGACACGCCGCAGGAGATCCGCTACTATGAACACGGCGGGATCTTGCCTTATGTCTTGAGGCAACTGCTCGCCGACAAGAGCTGATCACGGCCTTAGCGGGGCGTCCCGATGTATCGCGGTGCCCCGATCTCGGCTTCCAGATCGGGGCCGTTCAAAAACGATGCGGACCCGCCTGGATTGAAATCACGGATTCTCGGTAAGATACAACACGTCCTCGACCTCCTCCACGGGCGTCGCCCTTCCCAGGGGCTGCCCGATTCGCCCGTTTCACCGCCCCGAGAATGGATCGCACCTCGGGCTTTATCCCCAGACGCCGCGCCGGCGACCGGCCCGCCCCACGGGTCTCCCGGCCCAGAACATGAGCAGGAGTTGGCGTTCATGGCCCAAACGACGACGGAAGCCAAGCCCGCGGTTACGCGAAATCAGTCGGTGGGTTGGTTGCGGCAGATGCTGCTGATCCGCCGTTTCGAAGAACAATCGGCGAAGCTCTACCAGCAGCAGAAGATCTTGGGATTTTGCCACCTCTATAGTGGACAGGAAGCGGTCGCAGTCGGTTCGATCGGTGTCCTCCGCGAAGACGACTACGTTTTTACCGCGTATCGAGACCACGGCCACGCGATCGCTCGGGGCATGGACCCCAAGGCGGGGATGGCCGAGATGCTCGGCAAGGTCTCCGGATGCTCGAAGGGCAAGGGCGGGTCGATGCACTTCTTCGACGCCGAGAAGGGGTTCATGGGCGGCCACGCGATCGTCGGCAGCCACATCCCCCTCGCCGCCGGTGTCGCCTTCGCCATCAAATACAAGGGCGGGGACCAGGCCTGCCTCTGCTACTTCGGCGACGGCGCGATGGACCAAGGTGCGCTCCACGAAGCGTTTAATATCGCCTCGCTCTGGAAGCTGCCGGTCATCTACATCGTCGAGAACAACATGATGTCGATGGGTACCCAACTCCATCGCCACTCCTGGACCACCGATCTGACCCTCCGGGGAGGCCCAGCCTACGGCATGCCGGGTATCCTGGTCGACGGCAACGACATAGAAGAAATGGCCCGCGTTACCCGCGACGCACTTCGACGCGCCCGCGCCGGCGAAGGCCCGAGCTTCATCGAGGCCAAGACCTATCGCTTCCGGGGCCACTCGATGAGCGACCCGATGAAGTATCGCAGCAAGGAAGAGGCCGAGAAGGCCAAGGAAGGCGACCCGATCGTTCTCTTCGAAAGCCTCCTGAAAGAGCGCGGCTGGATCGATGAGCCGACCCTGGAGGAGATGCACGAGAAGATCAAGGCGGAGGTCGAAGAGGCGATCCAGTTCGCCGAACATGCCCCCGAGCCCCCGCTCGAATCGCTCTATCAGGACATCACCGTCGCCCCGTTCATTCCGCAGGAGTGACCTCGTCTTATGGCCGTAATTCAGTATCGCGAAGCGCTCAGGCAGGCGATGGTCGAGGAGATGGAGCGCGACGACCGCGTCTTCCTCATGGGAGAAGAGGTCGCCGAGTATAACGGGGCCTACAAGGTCAGCCAGGGAATGCTCGACCAGTTCGGACCCAGGCGGATTATCGACACCCCGATCTCCGAGAACGGCTTCTGCGGCATCGGCATCGGTGCCGCGATGGTCGGCCTCCGTCCGATTGTCGAGTTCATGACGTTCAGCTTCAGCTATGTCGCCTTCGACCAGCTCGTGAACAACGCCGCCAACATGCGCTACATGAGCGGTGGCCAGTTCTCCGTGCCGATCGTCTTCCGGGGCAACTCGGGAGTCGGCGGTTCACTCGGGGCTACCCATTCGCACCGGCCCGAGGCGTTCTACGCGCATGTGCCGGGCCTGACGGTGCTGATGCCGTCGACCCCCGCTGACGCGAAGGGGATGCTCAAGGCCGCCATCCGCAGCGACGACCCGATCATCTTCATCGAGCACGAGAACCTGCTCGGTGATAAGGGGGAAGTCTCCGACGACCGCGACTTCCTCGTGCCGATCGGCAAGGCCTCCATCGTGCGGCCCGGGCGTGACGTGACGCTCATCACCTACTCCCGCATGCTCAAGATCACGCTCGCGGCCGCCGAGAAGCTCGCCGAAGAGGGGATCGACGCCGAAGTGATCGACCTCCGCTCGATTCGCCCGCTCGACATCGACACGCTGGTCACCTCGGTCTCCAAGACCCATCGCGCAGTCATCATCGAGGAGGACTGGCCTTACTGCGGGATCGGTGCCGGCATCTCCGACCGGATCATGCAGAAGGCGTTCGACGAACTCGATGCCCCGATTCGTCGCGTGACTGCGAAAGACGTTCCCGTGCCGTATAGCCGCGTGCTCGAAGCGGCAATGCTGCCCGACGTGGGCAAGGTCGTCGCGCAGGTTCACGACGTTCTCTACCGCTGATATCCGCCCCTATTTCGCCTATTCTCGCGGTGCCGGCCCGCCCTCCCGCTGGCCGGCCCCGCGTTTTTTCGGAGATGAGACCCGTGCCGATCTCGGTGAAGATGGGGGCAGTCAGCCCGACGATGACAACCGGGCATATCGTCGAGTGGATGGTTAAGGTCGGCGACCAGGTCAAGGAGGGCGACACGATCGCCGACGTCCAGACCGACAAGGCCGTCATGCCGCTTGAATCGTTCGACGAGGGAATCGTCGCCCAGCTCCTCGTCGCCGTTGGCGAGGAAGTCGCGGTCGGTCATGACCTGCTCCTGCTCGCGGTCAAAGGCGAAGACCCGAAGGCGATCGCCGCGTCGGCGGGCAAGGCCGCCCCGGCCGTCGCGAAAGCTGAAGCCAAGGTCGCGCCCTCAACCAACGGCCAGGAATCCTCCCACGCCGAAGCGCCTCACGAGACAGTCGCGGTGAGCGGCGGACGGGTCAAGTCGACCCCCCTGGCCCGCAAGATCGCGACGGCCGAGAAGGTCAATATCGGCGAGGTCAAGGGGAGCGGTCCCGGCGGCCGTGTCGTCCGCGACGACGTCGAGGTCTTCCTCAAGGCCCAGACCTCCGCTTCATCCTCTGCCCCCCCGGTCGAGAAGTCCGCGCCTGCCCCGGCGCGGCTGGTCGTCGGTGACGAGGTGGTCAAGCTCAGCCGGATGCAGACGACGATCGCTGCCCGGATGACCGAGGCCAAGCGCGTCGCCCCCGACATTCATGTGACGGTCGACATCCGGATCGATACCCTCGTCGCGATCCGTGAGCGGCTTAACAACAGCCTCGCCAAGGAGAAGATCAAGCTCTCCGTTGGCGACTTCGTGACCAAAGCCGTCGCCATCGCGCTCCGCCGACATCCCGCCGTGAACGCAACCTTCGACGGCGAGATGCTGACCCGTCGCGGCGAGGTGAACGTCGGCATCGCTGTCGCCCTGCCCGAGGGGTTGATCGTCCCGGTCCTCAAGGGTGCCGACGCACTCGGGCTCCGCGAGATCCGCACCGGGAGCGAAGCCCTGTACGAAGCCGCCCGCAAGAACAAACTCACCGCCGCCCAGATGAACGGCGGGACGTTCACGATCAGCAACCTCGGGATGTTCGGTGTCCGCGAGTTCGACGCCATTTTGAACCTCCCGCAGGTCGGCATCCTCGCCGTCGGCGCGGCGGAGAAGCGGCCGGTCGTCGAGGGCGATAAGATCGTCGTCGGGACGGTGATGACCGTCACCCTCACTGTCGACCACCGCGTCGTCAACGGGGCCGACGCCGCCGAGTTCCTCCGGACGTTGAAGGGCTTGCTCGAAGAGCCGGCCTCAATGCTGCTCTGATTCCGAACCATGCTCGGTCCGGGTCGCGACGTTGATGACGTCGGCCCGGACCTCTCCCTATAGCGACTCGCGCTGGTGATCTTGAAAGGACATCATGGCTTACGACTATGACATCGTCGTGATCGGCGGCGGCCCGGCCGGATACGCCGGGGCAATCCGCGCGGCCCAACTGAAGAAGCGGGTCCTCTGCGTCGAGCGCGACAAGCTCGGCGGGATCTGCCTCAACTGGGGCTGCATCCCAACGAAGGCCCTGCTCACGAACGCGCACCTCATCGAGTTGATCACCCGCCACGGCAAGGCGTTCGGCTACAGCGGCGACGCCAAGTGGGATTTCGGCCAGATCATCGGCCGGAGCCGGACCGTGGCCGGCAACCTCAACAAGGGGATCGAGGGCCTGTTCAAGAAGTACAAGGTTGACTCGCTCTTCGGCACCGCCAAGGTGATCGACGCCCACACGGTTCAGGTCGGCGACAAGAAGGTCACGGCTGAGTCGTTCGTGATCGCCACCGGCGTCCGTCCCCGCCCCATGCCGGGCGCGGAGTTCGACGGCCAGACGATCCTCTCGTATAAAGAGGCGATGAGCCTGACGACGCAGCCGAAGTCGATGATTATCATCGGCGGCGGCCCGATCGGCCTCGAATTCGGCTACTTCTACAACGCGATCGGAACCAAGGTCACGCTCGTCGAGTTGATGGATCGCATCCTCCCGGGCGAGGACGAAGAGGTCTCCAAAGCCTTGCTGACGAGCCTCACCAAGCGCGGGATGCAGATCTTCACCAGCTCAAAGACCGGCAAAGTCACCAAGACGAACACCGGCGTGAAGGTCGAGGTCGAGACGCCGCAAGGGCCGAAGACGCTCGAAGCCGATAAGCTGCTCGTCTCGATCGGCGTTCTCGGCAACGTTGAGAACCTGTTCGACGACAAACTCGGCGTCGAACTCTTCAAGAGTCACATCAAAGCCGACCCGAAAAACGGCTACGTCACAAACGTCCCGAGCATCTACGCCGTCGGCGACGTCATCGGCCCGCCCTGGCTGGCCCACGTCGCGCACCACGAGGCCCTCTGCTGCATCGAGCGGCTCTGCGGCCATTCGGATCGTACGGTGGATTACTCGAACATCCCCGGATGTACCTATACCGACCCGGGCGTCGCGAGTGTCGGCCTGACCGAAAAGGCTGCGCGTGACGCGGGCCACGAGGTCCGCATCGGCCGGTTCCCCTTCGTCGCCAGCGGTCGAGCCCAGGCGGCCGACGAGACCGAAGGCTTCGTCAAGCTCGTGTTCGACGCCAAGTACGGCGAACTCCTCGGTGCCCACCTGATCGGCTCGCAGGCGACCGAATTGATCGCCGAACTGGTCATGGCGAAGAAGCTCGAAGCGACCGAGGAAGACATCATCCACGCCATGCACCCGCACCCGACTTTCTCCGAGGCCATCATGGAGGCTGCGGGCCAAGGCATGGGCGAATGCGTGCATATCTGAGTTCGATCGATCGGTAGGCCCTACTCAGCTCCGAGCGGATATCTGGCGACGGCCTCCCAAGGGCCTCCCAGATACCGCCAGAGCCGCACCGATTCGCCAAGGCCCTCCCAAGGTGACCACGTCGCCTGCATTTCCGCGAAAGCCCGCACCGCTGTGTCGCGATCAGCCTTGTTCATGATCGTGATATGAGGCTTGAACGGCTGACGATCCTGCGGCGTAAGCCAGGGTCGAAACGATGTCGCCAGGCCTTTGTGCAACGACGCCAACCCCTCGGACTTTACCCGAACTGCGAAGCCTCCGCCGAGCCTGAAGAGGTCGGTGAAACGGACCGGGAAGGATGCCGAGGAGGCTACGAGCCCGGCCAAAGTCTCGTCGATCGTCGCCGATTCCTCGGGCGGCAAGTGATGAAAAAGGGAGATATGGGCCGGGATGAAGTTCCGCTCGGGCGGGAAGTAGCGATTCCGCAAGTCGTCGAGCCGGTCGAACGATTTCGTATCGAGACCGAGCGTGATGAGAAGAGGATGCTGGTTCATAGGTCGGTGCAGAGCCCCTTGCAACATCTTCAACAGATCGCCGATCCCAAGCCTCGGCCTCGTCGAATCAACTCCCAAAGATCGCGCGTAGTTCGTGGGCAATAAGCCACGGCATTCAGAAGTGAATCGCCCGTTTGTCCACCGCCATCGCCGCCTCTTTGACGGCTTCGCTCAGAGTCGGGTGGGCGTGGCAGATCCGAGCGATGTCTTCGGCGCTGCCGGCGAATTCCATCGTGGTGACGGCCTCGGCGATCATGTCGCTGGCTCGCGGGCCGATGATGTGAACACCTAGTACGCGGTCGGTCTTGGCGTCGGCGAGGATCTTGACCAGGCCCTCGGACTCGTCCATTGCCTTCGCACGGCCGTTGGCGAGGAAGGGGAACTTACCGACCCGGTAATCGATCCCACGCTCCTTGGCCTGCTCTTCGGTGATGCCGACGCTCGCCATCTCGGGCCAGGTGTAGATCACGCTCGGCACCGTCTCGTAGTTCACATGGCCGGGCTTGCCGGCGAGGATCTCGGCGACGGCCGAACCTTCCTCCTCGGCCTTGTGGGCGAGCATCGGGCCGTCGATCAGGTCGCCGATGGCCGAGATGCTCGGCACATTCGTGCGGAAATGGTCGTCGGTCGCGACCTTGCCGGTCCGGGCGTCATACTTAATGCCCACAGCGTCGAGGCCCAACTCTTCGGTGTAGGCCTTACGGCCGACGGCGACGAGCACGCGGTCGGCCTCGTAGGTGAGAGTCTTGCCGTCCTTGGTCTCGGCGGTCAGAGTCGCCTTGTCGCCGACGACCTTCGCGCCCGTGACCTTGGTTTCCAGCTGAAATTCGAGACCTTGCTTCGTGAGACTCTTGAGCAGGACCGCCCCGATTTCGACATCGGCGAGCGGGACGATTCGCGACAGGAACTCGATAACCGTCACCTTCGCGCCGAGCCGCTTCCAGACTGAGCCGAGTTCGAGGCCGATATAGCCGCCGCCGACGATGATCAGATGGTTTGGCACCTTGCCAAAGCTGAGCGCCTCGGTCGAGCTGACGACGACCTTGCCGTCGAAGGGCAAGAACGGCAGGGCGATCGGGGCGCTCCCGGTCGCGAGGAGGATGTGCTTGGCATCAAGCGTGACCTCGCCGCCATCGCTCTTTTTGACCTTCACCGACGTGGGCGTGGCGAGCGTCGCCGTCCCGTAGACCGGTTCAATCTTGTTCTTCTTGAACAGGCCGACGATGCCACCGGTCAGGCCCTTCACGACCTCATCTTTGCGGGCGAGCATCGCGGGGACGTCGATCTCGACGTTAGACACGCGGATGCCATGCTTGGCAAATCGATGCTGGGCCAGGTGGTAGAGTTCGCTCGAGTGAAGGAGCGCCTTGCTCGGGATGCAGCCAATGTTGAGGCATGTGCCGCCGAGGGTCGGACGCTTCTCGACGCAAGCGACCTTCATCCCCAACTGTGCCGCGCGGATCGCCGCGACATACCCGCCGGGTCCGGCACCGATCACCACCAGGTCGTAAGGATCAGCCACCAAGGGCTCCTATCGTGGATTAGGGCAAACTGCGAATCATCCACGTACAACGAAGATTGACGTAGATGAAAACCAAGACTTTGTTGATTTTATCTGCGACAATCTTCGTCAATCTGCGGACAATTGATCTTCCGGTTCAGACTTCGAGCATCAGACGCTCGGGGTTTTCGATACATTCCTTGATCCGGACGAGAAAGCTGACGGCTTCGCGGCCGTCGACGATCCGGTGGTCGTAGGATAGTGCCAGGTACATCATTGGGCGGATGACGACCTGGTCGTTGATCGCGATAGGTCGCTTCTGGATCGAGTGCATTCCGAGGATGCCGCTCTGGGGCGGGTTGAGGATCGGCGTCGAGAGCAGCGAGCCGAAGACGCCGCCGTTGGTGATCGTGAACGTGCCGCCCTGAAGGTCGGAGACGGCGATCGTGCCTTCGCGGGCCTTGACGGCGAACGCACCAATGGCCTTTTCGATCTCGGCGAAGGTCATCCGGTCGACGTCGCGGATTGCCGGGACCATCAGCCCGCGTTCGGTGCTGACAGCGACTCCGATATTGACATAATTATGATAGATGACATCCTGACCGTCGATCCTGCCGTTCACGGCGGGGAACGCCTTAAGGGCTTCAACCGTCGCCTTGATGAAGAACGACATGAAGCCGAGCGCAACGCCGTGCTTCTTCTGAAACGATTCTTTGTACTTAACGCGGAGGTCCATCACCCGCGACATATCGGCTTCGTTGAAGGTCGTGAGGATTGCCGCGGTATGCTGGGCCTCGACGAGCCGGGCGGCGATCGTCTGGCGGATGCCGCTCATCCGCTTACGGGTCTCGCGACCGGTCGCCGTTGCCGGTGCTGGACCGACCTGTGCGGGGGGATTGGCCGAGGGGGCCGGAGGCGGGACAGCCGTCGTCGTCGGGGCTATCGGTTGGGGCGAGGTCAGGTGCGAGAGGACATCGCCCTTGGTCAGGCGACCGCCCCGGCCTGTGCCCTCGATCTGACCGGGGTCGACGTTGTTCTCAGCGACTAGCCGCCGTACGGAAGGGGCGAGGGTTGCCACTGCCACCGACCCGCCGTCGTTCGGGACGGGGGACGGGGCTGATGCCAGCTTGGCGGGGGCCGCCTGGAATGGGGCGGTATCGTCGATGGAGCCGACGATCGCCCCGATAGCCACGGTGGTGCCCTCGGAGACAGCATGCTTGAGCGTGCCGGCGCAGGGAGCGGGGACGATGGCGCTCGCCTTGTCGGTCTCGATCTCGATGATAGGATCGCCCGCCTTCACGGCAGAGCCATCGGGCTTGAGCCAGCGAGAGAGAATTCCTTCGGAGATCGACTCTCCGGCGGAGGGGACGGTGATCGGAACGGCGGCCATGACGCTCAATCCTTGTGCGTGAGGGCGACGGCCGGCCGCGCCGGGGTCGCCGAGACCAGGTGGGGGATCGCCGCGCCGATGGCGGCTTCCACCAGTTCGTTCTGCTCGCGGTCATGGACGTGGTGAGAGCCCGTCGCCGGGCTGGCGCTGGCGTCTCGGCCGACGTACTGGAAGGCTTCCCCCAGTGTGTCGGAAAGCCGCGGGGACACGAACGTCCAGCCGCCCATGTTCTGCGACTCTTCCTGTGCCCAGACCCACTCCTCCGCGGATCGGTAGCGGCCGACGATCGATTTGAGGGCCTCAACCGGCCAGGGATAGAACTGTTCGAGCCGGAGGATGGCGACGTCGCGGGTCTTGCCCACCTCTTCACGCTTGGCGAGAAGGTCGTAATAGACCTTGCCCGAGCAGAGGACGACGCGGCGGGCACGCTCGGGATTCGCCGGGTCGTCGAGGACTTCGTGGAATCGGTCCGAGACCAACTGATCGACGGACGAGACTGCGGCCTTGTGTCGGAGGAGGCTCTTGGGCGTCATCACGATCAACGGCTTGCGGAAGTCTCGCTTCACCTGGCGGCGGAGCAGGTGGAAATACTGGGCCGGGGTCGAGGGGTAGACGACCTGGATGTTGTCCTCCGCGCAGAGCTGGAGGAACCGTTCGAGGCGAGCGCTGGAGTGCTCGGGCCCCTGCCCCTCGTAGCCGTGCGGCAGGAGCATTACCAGGCCGCTCGCCCGACCCCACTTCGATTCGGCCGAGGCGATGAACTGGTCGATGATGACCTGAGCACCGTTGGCGAAGTCGCCGAACTGGGCCTCCCAAAGGATCAGCATGTTCGGCTCTTCGAGCGAATAGCCGTAGTCGAAGCCGAGCACAGCGGCCTCAGAGAGCATGCTGTCGTAAGCGCAGAACTCAGCCTGTCCGTTCGCGATGCGGCTCAGCGGCACGTAGCGCTCGCCGGTCATGCCGTCGACGAGGCAGGCGTGGCGATGGCTGAAGGTGCCACGCCGGCTATCTTGCCCGCTGAGGCG
The DNA here is from genome assembly GCA_025356435.1 of Isosphaeraceae bacterium. Lineage (GTDB taxonomy): Bacteria > Planctomycetota > Planctomycetia > Isosphaerales > Isosphaeraceae > CAMFLR01. The sequence continues at coordinate 14,253 of JANXSY010000036.1, forward strand.
GACGGGAATCCCTTCGACCAGCAGCGAGCCGAAAGAGAGGGCCTCGGCAAAGCCCCAGTCGACGTCCCCCTTCGACTCGATCGCCTTGACCCGGGCAACGAGCTGACGCTCGATCTTCGGATTGATGTGGAAGTCAGGCGGGATCGTCGAGATCGACTCGGCGATCGTCTTGAGGATCTCATAGGCGACCCCGGTCGCGATCGGGGCGAACGAATAGCCAGGCTTGTAGCCGTCCCAGTGGCCCCGGAATCCGGGCTGGGTCGGCAGTTTCTGGCCATTGTGCTTGCCGTGAACCTCGTCGTAGACGTGCTGCATCTTGTCGCGGTACGTCTCGGAGATCGTGTCGGCCTCGTCCTGCGAGAGTTCGCCCGTCTGGATCAAAGTCTCGGTATAGAGGGCGCGGACGGTCGGCCGGTTGCGGATCTTCTCGTACATGAGGGGCTGGGTGAACGCCGGTTCGTCGGCCTCGTTGTGGCCGTGCCTCCGGTAACAGACCATGTCGATGACGACGTCTTGGCCGAAGGTCTCGCGGAAATCGAGCGCCAACTCGGCGACGTAGACGACCGCGTCGGGGTCGTCGCCGTTGACGTGGAAGATCGGCACCTCGATCATCTTGGCGACGTCGGTGCAGTAGCGGGTCGACCGGCTATCGGCCGGGGCCGTTGTGAAGCCGATCTGGTTGTTCACGACGATGTGAATGGTCCCGCCCGTTCGATAGCCCGGCAACTGCGAGAGATTCAGCGTCTCGGCGACGAGTCCCTGGCCGGCGAATGCGGCATCTCCGTGGATCAACACGGGCACACCAAGCTTGCGGTCGCGGTCTTTGAACCGTCTCTGCTTGGCGCGGACGCGGCCCTCGACCACGGGGTTTACGGCTTCGAGGTGGCTCGGATTCGGCGTGAGAGAGAGGTGGACCTTGTGGTCGTCGGCCGTAACGTGATCGGCCGAGAAGCCCAAGTGGTACTTGACGTCGCCGTCGCCCGCGACCGATTCGGGCAGGCTCCCTTCGAACTCACTAAAAATCAGACTATAGGGCTTGTTGAGGGTGTTGGCGAGCACGCTCAACCGACCCCGGTGCGGCATACCGATGACGATCTCGCGGACGCCGTATTTCGACGACCTCTCGATGACGGTGTCGAGGAGCGGGATGAGCATCTCGCCGCCTTCGAGCGAGAACCGCTTCTGACCGATGTAGTGCGTGTGCAGGAACGTCTCGAACAGCTCGGCCGCGTTGAGCTTGAGCAGGATGCGTCGCTTCCGCTTGATGTCAAGCTGGGGGCGGTTCCGCGACTGCTCCATCCGTTCCTGAAGCCAGGTACGGACTTGCGTGTTGCGGATGTGCATGAATTCGACGCCGATCGTCCGGCAGTAGGTCTCGCGGAGGACGGCGATCAGGTCGCGGAGCGTCGTGTAGGGTGGGTCGACCAGCTTCGTGTAGAACGTGCGGTCGAGGTCGGCCTCGGAGAGCCCGAAAGCCGAGAGTTCCAATAACTCGTGCGAGTCGCGGCGTGCGGTCAGGCCGAGCGGGTCGAGGTCGGCCAGGTAGTGGCCCATCTCGCGATAGGTGTCGATGAGCCGTGTGACGGCGGCCTGCGCCTGGCTCGCGTCGGGGTCGGCGTCGGCCCGGGCGCGTCCTTCGCCGGTACGGCCGAGGTCATAACCCTGGAAAAAGAACTGCCAGGTTTCGTCGACCGAACTCGGGTCGTCCCGCCACCTCTGGTAATTGTCTTCGATCAGTTCAAGATTCCAGCGGTTCGCGACCGTGGAGCGATTCATGGGTGACAGGTCCCCGTGGGCCGGGTCGATTTACGACCTGGCCGTGTCTCTTGGGCCTAGCGGTTTGGCCCGAATGGGGGAGGAGACCTGCGCAAGGTCCCCTCCATGTAATCATCATACCGAAATTCTGGCTCGACCCAACCCCGTTCTGCGTCTCCACTCCAAAGTATAGAACTTCGGGGGGGAAACAAAAGGGGGGAGGACACCCTTCTCCGGCCTTCTCTGTACAATCGGTAGACTAGAGGCGTTCGATCCAGTCTGCCTGACCGAATTTTTCGGAAACGAGTCGTGAGGTAAGAGCGAGGGGGGCTTCGCCGTCTCCCTCACGTCCGGGCCAGGCGGATCGGAGTGCCTCCACAATCTCTCTACGAGATAAAGCCAAGGTTGTTAAGAAGTTTTCGTGAGAACGCCCTTCGCGATAAGCGGGCTGACGACCGGGCGGGTGGAGATAACGGCCGATCACACCGGCCTCGATGTCGTAAATCAGGCTCGCATGGACCATCACATGCCGCTTGAGTCGCCGCTGGGCGCTGCCGGAAAATTTTCTCTGGCCGAGCGTCAGGTCGCCCGACCCGAGCACCCGGACGTCCGGCCCGAGCGAACGCAAAGCTTCAGCCGCGCGTTCGAGGACAAAAATCTGGGCCGTGTCGACCGCCCCCAGCCGAGGGTCGGAGTCGATCAGCAGGACGACCGTGAAGTTGAGCGCCCCGGGGCCGATCAGGACCGTACCCCCGCCGCTCGACCGTCGTGAGATCGGCACGCCGTCGGCCCGGCAGGCGTCGAGCCGAACATCCTCGGCGATCCGCCCCGAAGCGCCGAGCACCACCGCCAGGTGGTCGAGTTCCCAGATCCGCAGGGCCGCCCCCCCTGCACCCTCGTCGGCGGCGACGACCAAGGCCTCATCAAGGGCGACATTCTCCACGGCGGTGGGCAGAGTGAGGTCGAAGAATCGCATCATACCTAGGTTATCGCCGGGACAGCGTTTGAGCCATCGGCCTTGTCGGTTTTCGGGCTTTGGTTTAGAGTCCAGATCGGTATTTCTGTCGAAAAGGTGACCGGATGGGGCGAACGGTGGCACTCCTCGAGACCGACCTGACGGGGCGACCGAAGCGGAGCGGCAAGGTCCGCGACGTGTACGAAATCGGAGGCCAGCGCCTCCTGATTGTCGCCACGGATCGGATCAGCGCCTTCGATTGGATTTTGCCCACGGGCATCCCCGACAAAGGGCGTGTCCTCACCGGCCTGAGTGCCTTCTGGTTCGCTCGACTCGACGTTCCCAACCACCTGATCTCCGCATTCGATGCCGACGATGAATCGCTCCGGGGCCGGACGGCCGTGGTCCGCGAAGCGAAGGTCATCCCATTCGAGTGCGTCGTCCGCGGCTATCTCGAAGGGAGCGGATGGAAGGAATACCAATCGAGCGGCACCGTTTGCGGCGAGCGACTGCCCTCCGGACTCGTCCAGGGCGATCGGATCGGGCCGATCTTCACCCCTGCGACCAAGGCCGAGTCAGGTCATGACGAGAACGTCAGTTTCGAATTCATGGCCGAGGCGATCGGCGAAGGGCTCGCCCGAACTTTGAGAGATCGAAGCCTAAGCATTTATGAAGAGGCGTCGGCCTATGCCCGGTCAAAGGGCCTGATCCTTGCCGACACCAAGTTCGAGTGGGGGCACGACACCGAGACCGGCGAGTTGATGCTGATCGACGAAGTCCTCACCCCCGACAGCTCGCGCTACTGGGACGCCTCGACCTACAAGCCCGGCGGACCGCAGCCGTCTTTCGACAAGCAGTTCGTTCGCGATTGGCTCGAATCGTCCGGCTGGGACAAGGCCAGCTCTCCCCCCGCCCTGCCCGTTGACGTGGTCGCCAAGACCCGCGCCAAATATATCGACGCTTATGAGATCCTGACCGGCCAAGCCTTTCCCTGGAAATGACATGCTTCGCTATTTGACCGCCGGCGAGTCGCACGGACCGGCCCTTACCGCGATTGTCGAGGGGTTTCCCTCGGGGATCGTCATCGATGCCGAGTTCATCAACCGCGAACTCGAACGGCGACAGGGTGGGTACGGACGCGGGAAGCGACAAACGCTCGAAACCGACCGGATCATCGTCGAGTCGGGCACCTATCACGGTGTCACTACCGGCGGACCGATCACGATCCGGCTCATCAATAACGACGCCAAGCTTGAACGCCTCCAAGAGCCGGCCTCGCCGCGTGGCGGGCATATTGACCTTGCCGGTTCGATCAACTATCAGACCGGCATCCGCCAGGTGCTCGAACGTGCTAGCGCCCGCGAGACCGCCCTGCGGGTCGCGGTCGGAGCGCTCGCGCGGGTCTTGCTCCGCGAGGTCGGGATCGAGGTCTTTGGTTATGTCCGCGAGTTGGGGGGGATCGAGGCCCCGCCGCTCTCGTTCGAGATCGAGGTCCGAGACGCCAGCCCGGTCTACACGCTTAATCCCGAAGTTGATCCCAGGATCGTCGCCGCGATCGACGCCGCGAAGGGGGCCGGGGACACGCTTGGCGGGATCGTCGAGGCGGTCGTCACCGGCTGCCCGATCGGGCTGGGAAGCCATGCCCAATGGGACCGTAAGCTCGACGCCCGGCTCGCCCTCGCGGTGATGAGCATCCAGGCGATCAAGGCGGTCGAGTTAGGCCTCGGCATCGAGGCGGCGCGTCGGCCGGGATCGAAAGTGATGGACCCGATCGTGCACAAGGCCACCGACCCTGACGATCGCCGCTTCGGCTTCCGCAGGCCGACCAACAACGCGGGCGGCATTGAGGGCGGTACGTCCAATGGCGAGCCGATCGTCGTCCGGGCCGCGAAGAAGCCGATCAGCACACTCGCCTCGCGCGGACCATCGGTCAATATGGTGACGAAAGAACCGCAACTCGCGGCTTACGAGAGGTCAGACGTCTGTGCCGTGCCCGCCGCGAGCGTGATCGTCGAGAACGTGGTCGCCTTCGAGATCGCGGCGGCGGTCGTCGAGAAGTACGTCGGCACGAGCCTATCGGCGATCAAGACAGCGATGGCGGCGATGCATGAATTGAATCGCAATCATCTCAAAAATGAATACCGAACGGACAAGTCGTCCTAGTCCGGGACATTTCGGAGCTTTCGACCGAGTACGAGGGAGACACGGATGTTGCCCCTGACCCGACCCCACCGGCAGGCCCTCGCTACCTTGGCGATGACCGTCTTGACCGTCGTGCCGACCGGTTATGTCGCCCTCACGGCGTGGCGGATCAACCGGCCCGGCCATATTCGCGACGTTGAGATCGAGATCGGCCGATCGGTCGGACTCCAAGTCACGCTCGATGGCGTGCGCTATCCTAGGCCGGGGGAGGTCGTCTATCAAGGGATGGTCCTCCGGCAGGACGAGCCGCGTCGCGGCGGCTTGACCGAGATCGCGCGGGCGAAGTCGGTCCGGCTCCGTCGCAATGGTCGCGAGTTGATGCTCGAAGCCGAGGGGCTAACCCTGCGTGCGGCCAGCCCGAAGGCGGCGATGGCCCAGGTGGGTACGCTCCTGAGTGGCGCGGGCGAGGGGACCTATCGCCAGGTGAGCCTCGCTGCACCGAGTTGCACGATCGAACTCGCCACGGGGGCGGCCAAGGGTCTCACCTTCGAGCTTCGCGATCTCGCCGCCGCGTTCCAGAACGACAAGAAGGTGCCGAGCCTCTCAGCCAGTTATCGCCTGGTCGACGACGGCGGCAGCACTCGCTGCGAGTTGAGCCTGGCCCGTGACCGCAAGGCCGAGGCGGTCGAGACGATCGTCATCCTCAAGACGATGGAGGGCCTGCCGCTCCCCGCGCGGGTGTTCGACGCCTTCTTCGAATCCGACGCCTGGCTCGGTTCGTCGGCCCGCGTGCAAGGGGCGCTCACCCTTACGCAGTCTGGTTCCTCCGATTGGCAGGCCGAGTTCTCGGGCGACCTGATCGACGTCGATCTCAAGACCCTCTTCGAACGGCGATTTCCGAGGCACCGGATGACCGGACTGGCACACGTCGCGATCAAGCAGGCCCGCTGGGCCAACCGGGCCGGACAGGGGTTCGGCTGGGTCGGGGCCGAAGGTGAGCTGAGCACCGGCGCGGGAACGATCGGCGTCGATCTACTCCATTCACTGGGCCGAGAGATGCGGTTCCGGATGTCTTCGAAGCTCAACGTCCGGCATCCCGATGTGAGCTTCAGCTCGGTCGGTTTTACCTTCGACCTGACCTCTGACGGCGACATACAAGTCGGCGGCGGTTTCCGCTCGCAGTTCGCTCCCGATGACATCCTTGTCGACAACGAACGGGCGATGGTCAAAGCCCCCGACGGGCGGGCGAACGTCCGTGGCCTGCTTAAGTCCCTCTTCCCCGCGAGCGCCGATAACCTCGCGCCCGTCACGACCGACTCGCAACGGGTCTCGCGGTTCCTGCCCCTCCCTCCCGACGTGGCCAGCCGAGCGCCGCAGGCCCAGCGGGCGAATTGATCGGGGGGAGAGAGACCGGTGGACGACGCCATGCATGGAATTAGTCGGCGGGCAGTTGACAGCCGTGCGGGACGGACAGATATTGGATGCATTGGGACAAATCCCGATCGCCCAAGATCAAGGTCGATTCGCCGGTCGGCTTCTCGGCCGAGCTCTTCCTTTCGATGCGATTGCGTGCGGCACCATAACGCGGGAAGCTGAAGATGATCCCCACCGCGCGGGCGGTGGTGGACGGGGAGGATTCGTCGATGGCGCGCGTTCCATTCAAGTCGGCCGCTCGGCAAGGTCGTCGCTACTGGTCGCTGGTACTGTTCACGCTCGGGACTCTGGCCTGCCTCTGGATCGTGCCATCGCCGGCCGTCCGGGCGCAGGATGCGAAGAAAGAGGCCGCCCCCGCCGCGAAGGCCGAGGCTCCCGCCGAGACCAAAGAGGCCGCTGCTGCTCCGGCCGCAGCCGATGTCGCCCCCGTCGAGACGAAGAAGCCGACCGAAAATTTGCTCCAGTGGGCTATCCGAGCCTCGGGACCGATCGGCCTGGGCCTGCTCATCCTCTCGATCTACTTCACCGCGTTGGTCATCAAGCTCTTCCTCGAACTGCGGGTGAGCGAAGCCGTGCCCGCCGCCCTGGTCGAGAAGCTTGAGGCCGCGATCAAGGAGAAGAAGTTCCAAGAGGCTTACGACGTCTGCAAGGAGAACGACTCGATCCTCGCCCGCCTGGTGCGGACCGGTGTCGCCAACCTCCCTAACGGCCGCGCCGAAGCCAAAGAGGCGATGAACGCGGTACAGGACGAAGTGGTCACGCAAATGGAAGCCCGGATCAGCTACCTCGCCATTATCGGGTCGCTCGGGCCGATGATTGGGCTGGTCGGCACGATCGCGGGCATGATCGCCAGCTTCCAAGAAATCGCCACCGCCGCTGGAGCCCAGCCGAAGCCCGAGAAGGTGGCCGAGGGAATCTCGACGGCCCTCTTCATCACGCTCGAAGGGGTCTCCCTGGCCGTGCCGGCGATCTTCTTCTTCGCCTTCTTCCGCAACCGGATCGCCCAGATCGCCCTGGAGAGCTACAAGGTCGCCGACCGCACGATCACGGCCCTGCTCGCCGCCGCGAAGCAGACCAAGACCGCCTCCACCGTGGCGTAAGGGACCCCCGCAATGTCGGCCTCGTCCAGTAACTCGCTCAAGGCGGAACCCAACCTCACTCCGCTGCTCGACGTCGTCTTTCAGTTGATCACGTTCTTCATGCTCGTGATCAACTTCAGCAACGACAATTACGACTCCCGAATCAAGCTCCCGGTCGCCGGCTCCGCGCGTCCGCTTGACGACCCGGCGATGCTCCTGGAAGACCGGCTCATCCTGAACGTCGACAGCAAGGGCCAGCTCCTCTTTAACGGCAAGATCTTCAGCGGCGGCCAGGCCGTCGAGCAGATCAAGTTCGAGGCCCAACTCGCCCGCGAGAACCTTAAAACACTCCGAGGCAAGAAGGTCGACCCGAGCGAGGGGCTGCCAACCCGTGTGGTCATCCGGGCCGACCGGGACACCCCCTTCACCCCCTTTTTCAACATCATCACCGCCTGCCAGACGAACGGCTTCCGCAAGTTCGACCTCAAGGCGATGAACGGACAGTAACGCGGCCCGTCCCGTTCCCATGTATCGACGAGGTTCCGCGACCGGCAACTCACACCGGTCGCGGGCCACGTTCATGAGGGTGTTCGCGTGAAGCGTAAGCCACAAGAGGATGTCGAGATCCCGATCACACCGATGCTCGACATGGCGTTCCAGCTCCTCACCTTCTTCATCCTCACCTATCACCCCTCGCCCACCGAGGGGCAGTTCTCGATGAACCTACTCCCCGCGCAGCCGGTCATCAACATGAACGCCCCGGCCGCCGACTCTGCGGCCTCGAATAGCGAACTCCCCGCCGGCCTCAAGACGCTCCCCACCACACTCCTCGCCGCCGACGACGGCATGCTCGCCAAGGTCACGCTCGGCGAGAACCAGATCGAGGGGATGGAGGCGTTCACTAAGGAACTCACCACCATCCTCAAAGACCCGACCCTGCCGTTCGACCAGACCATCATCAAGGTCGACTCGCGGTTGAAGTATTCCGAGTTGATGAAGGTGATCAACGTATTCTCGGAATTAAAAGTGAACAAGATCAGTTTCGCCGAGATGGGTGCCGACGAAGGGACACCCCCGTGAGTAGGGGCAAGACCCCCTCATTTCTCAGCGGCGGCGAGCTGCGCGGACTGATCGTCTTCGCGGTGGTGATGGCGGTCGGCTGGCCGGTGATCCTCAACTATGCCAGGCCAAGAGATCGGACACCCGAGCCGCCGCGCGTCATCGACTCCCGGCCGCTGGAGCCCGACAAGGGGATCGCCTTCGATCGCCTCCTCGACAAGACCCTGCCGGCCGGCCGCGATAATCCGGCCTACAAAATTCTGCTCGACCGGGCGCGGAACACCTCGGCGGCCGAACTGGCCAAGCAGGCCCGCCGGGACGTGATGTATACCCAGTTGTGGGAGCGCCCCGACCTCTATCGGGGCGTGCCGATCCACTTCGAAGGGACGCTCAGAAAAGTCATCGTTCATCAAAAGATGAACCCTGAGATGGTGCCGGGCGGTCAACTCATCGACGCCTGGTTCTACACCCGCGAGAGCAACCAACTCCCGTTCGTGGTGTCGGTCCAGGAGCCTCCCCCCGGCATGGTGGCGGGGTCTGACTACAGCGAGCGGGTTGTCGTCGACGGCTATTTCTTGCGGTTGATTGGCTATCTCGCCGGTGATGCCACGCGGGCCTCTCCCCTCCTGGTCGGCCGAATTCGTTGGGCTAACGCCGATCCCAAGACCGGCGCGCCCGTCGACGCGGCCGGGGCACCGAGTACTACCTGGCCGAACACCGTGATCGTCGTCATGGTGATGCTCGGGCTCTATGTGACGGCGCGGGTCGTCTTCTCGATCCGCAAACGTCGCGCCCCGCTCATCGTCCGCACGGGACTGCTCGCGGACGACCGGCCCGTCGAAGACATCGCGGCCGAAGACCTGTCAAGCTTTCTGGCCTCCGTCCCCGACGAGGACGATGAAGAACGGCCCGATCATGACGAATTACATCGATTGACCTGAAATATATCGATATCGATCGGTCCCGAGCTATTACCAGCGACTCCTCTCGTCGACTCCGGACGGCAGACCTAACCGCTTCCGCGAGGGCCTATATGCTCGGGTCGAAACCCCATGCCGATGACCCGCGCGGGGATTCGGCTTAGGAAAGGGAACCGTCGGAGGAGCCTCAAGGGCCACGGGAGGTTTAGCTTCGCGGAGCTCCCAAGCACACGACCGAGCACGCAATCCTGGAGGAAAACCTGGAGTCGCTGGGTCATCTTGGTCGGGAATATTCGACGCTTCTGGACCCGGTCGAGATCGGCGCTAGAGACAGTCCCGGCGCGAAGCGGAGCCGCGAGGATGTTGGCGGTCGCGACAGCGTCCTGAATGGCGAGATTGATGCCAACGCCGCCGATCGGGGACATCGCGTGGGCGGCGTCGCCAATGCAGAGAAGGCCGGGACGGTGCCAGGTTTCGAGGCGGTCGACGGTGACGGTCAGGAGCTTGACGTCGTCCCAGTCTCTGAGTTCGCCGACCCGGTCACGCATGAAGGGCGCGACCTTGGCGATGTCCTCGCGGAACGCTGCGAGGCCCTTGCGACGGGTCTCGTCGATGCCGCCCTTTGCGATGACATAGCCGCACTGCCAGTATTCGCCGCGAAAGAGCATGACGAAGACCCTGCCCTGGTCAAAACGGCCGAGCGGCTGGTCGGGGTCGTCGGCTCTCCGCGAGAGTCGCATCCAGAGGACGTCGATCGGTGCGCCGAGGTCGATCACTTTGAGGCCGGCGCGATCTCGGACGGTTGATCGACGCCCGTCCGCGCCGACGGTGAGCCTCGCGCGAACGTCAAGCGGCCCGTCAGGGGTCGTCGCACGCACCCCAACGACCTGGCCGTCCTCTTCGATCAGGTCTTTGACCTCTGCCTTCATCCAGAGCCGGAAGTTCCGGTAGTGTTTGGCGTGCTCGGAGAGGAAATCGAGAAAATCCCACTTCGGCATGAAGGCGATGAATTGGCAACGTGTCGGCAGTTGCGAGAAGTCGGCCACCGTGATCTCGACTCCACCGACGACGCCGTTAAGCCGCTTCGCCTCTTGGTGGGGCCGTTTGAGGAGTTCGTCGAGCAGCCCAAGTTCGTGCATCACCTGGAGGGTCGACGGGTGGATGGTGTCGCCCCGGAAATCGCGGAGGAAGTCGCCGTGTTTTTCGAGGACCACGACATCGACCCCCATCCTCGCGAGCAAGAGCCCCAGGACCATCCCCGCCGGTCCGCCGCCGACGATACAGCAAGTCGTTTCGAGCGTCTCGGTGCCGGAAGTCTCCTCGTCGGACATGGTCATTGCGTCCTTGAGGCCCGCAGCCGTCGCGTGACTTCATCCGGGTCGGCAGTTTTGAGGAAGAGTTCGACGGCCTTAATGAGGTCCGCCCGCGCCGACTCGACCGTCGCTCCGTGACCAGTGATGTCCAGATCTTCGCTACGGGCGACGTAAAGGTCTCCCTCGCGCACGATGATCGCGTTGAACTGGCAGGTCCATTCCATGACAAATCCGAAGGGGCCAAGAGGCCGGACACGGGGATAGGATACCCGTGCCCGGCCTTGACGTGTGAGAGCGATCTCAGCTTCCGACCGCCTCCAGATCTGTCGATGCGACGCTCGCCCCGGCGAGTTCGGCCTCCATCTCGCGGAATTCCTTGCTCTCGGTCTTCGACCGCCAGATCGCCCAGCCAACGGCGGCGATGCCGACGAGTCCGACGAGGTAGAGAATCCACGAGTGGCCCGTCTGCTTGGCGGCGAGCACCGGGCCGATGGCGAGCAGGGCCACCATGTTCATCACCTTGATGAGCGGGTTCAAGGCGGGGCCAGCGGTGTCCTTGAGGGGGTCTCCGACGGTGTCACCGGTGATGGCCGCCTTGTGGGCCTCGGAGCCTTTACCGCCGTAGAGACCGTCTTCGATCGTCTTCTTAGCGTTGTCCCAGGCCCCGCCGGCATTCGCCATGAACACGGCCAAGAGTTGGCCAACGACGATCATCCCCGCCAGATAGCCGCCCAAGGCATAAGGGCCGAGATAGATCGCCACCAGGATTGGCATTACGATCGCCAGGATGCCCGGACCGATCAACTCGCCCTGCGCGGCGGCGGTGCAGATGTTGACGACCCGCCCATAATCCGGGGTCTTGGTGCCGGCCCAGATTTCCTTGTCGCGGAACTGGATGCGGCACTCCTTGACGATCAGGAACGCCGCGCGGCCGACTGCGCGGATCAGCATCGAGCTGAACAGGAACGGCACCGCGCCTCCGATCAACATGCCGATGAAGACTGTCGGCTCGGCCACCGAGAGCTTCGCGGCCTCAGAAGCATACTGGCCGAGCGTCATCTCGCCAATCCTCGACTCGCTGCCGACCGCGATCACCGCGATGAAGCTCGCGAACAGGCTCACCGCTGCGATCACCGCCGAGCCGATCGCGATCCCTTTGGTCTCGGCCTTGGTCGTGTTGCCGACGGCGTCGAGGTCAGCGAGGATCTGGCGGGCACGCTTGTAGTTCTCCTCGCCCATCTCCTCGCGGTCATACGCCATCTCCCCGATGCCGTTCGAGTTGTCGGCGACCGGCCCGAACACGTCCATGCTGATCGTGTTGCCCGTGAGCGTGAGCATGCCAATCCCGCACATCGCCACCCCATACGCGACGAAGATCGGGCTGGCTCCGGAATAGATCACCACCGAGAGGAAAATCGCCACCGCGATGATCCCGACCGAGACCACAGTCGACTCATAACCGAGCGCGAACCCCTGGATGATGTTCGTCGCATGGCCCGTCTGGCACGATTTGGCCAGGCTCTTCACCGGCTCGAACTGAGTATGCGTGTAATAACTTGTGCATTTATTCAGGGCGATTGCCAGGAGGATGCCGATCAGGCATGTCCACGCGGGCCGCATGTCGAGGCCGAAGCCCGAGCCGAAGACGAAATTCGACCAGATCGGCTGATCCTTCGCGAGGATCGGCTTGTCCTTGGGATAGGCCGCGACCCACTCGCGAAACCGCTCGGCCGAATGAGACGCAAAGCCTTCAGTCTCGGCCGTCGACAGGTCCTTCGGTCCGTCATTCCGCGTCATGACATCCGCTGCGTGGGCGTTCTTCTTGGCTTGTTCCATCAGATCGAAATTGGCCCTATCCTTCTGGAACTCCTCGCTCAGACGGTATCCGCCGAGTGCCTGGGGGTACTTTCGGATGTAATCATCGTTAAAATGCAGATACCCAAACCCGAGCGCAAAGAAGCCGATGACGCTGATGATCGACCCGAGGATGAACCCCCGGTGGACCGAGTGCAGCGCCTCGTCGCTCGTGCTGTCGGCACCCGCCTTGACGCTATAGGTGCTGATGATCGAGCCGATCACGCCGATCGCCCGGACGAGCAAGGGAAATATCACGCCCTTATGTCCGAAACTGGCATATCCGAGGATCATCGCGGCGACTATTGTCACCTCGTAACTCTCGAAAATGTCGGCGGCCATCCCGGCGCAGTCGCCTACGTTGTCGCCGACGTTATCGGCGATGGTCGCGGCGTTGCGTGGGTCGTCTTCCGGAATACCCGCCTCGATCTTGCCGACGAGGTCGGCCCCGACGTCGGCCGCCTTGGTGAAGATCCCGCCGCCGACCCTCATGAAGAGCGCGAGCAGCGTGCCGCCGAAGCCGAATCCAAGCAATACTTCATAAGCATGCTCGCCATAGGCCATGAAGATGAGCGTGCCGCCGAGCAGGCCTAGGCCGTCGGTAAGCATGCCAGTGATCGTGCCGGTCCGGTAGCCGAGCTGCAAGGCCAGGCCATAGCTCGTGCGGGCAGCGGCGGCAACGCGGAGATTACCCCGAACGGCGAGACTCATGCCGACGTAGCCGACGGTCCACGAGAACGCCGCTCCGATGAAGAACGCCGCCGCGCGGCCGATCGCGATCTCCTGCGCACTCTCGCCACCGGCCGTCGCGGCCCAGACGACGCCGGTCAACACGAGCACCAAGACGATGATCGCCCGGAACTGGCGGGCGAGATAGGCGTTGGCCCCCTGCTTGATCGCGCGGGCGACCTCTTGCATCTTGGCCGTGCCCTGGTCGGCACCGATCACCTGGCCGACGAGCGCCCCGGCATAGATCAGTCCCGCAATCGCGATCGCGAGGACGACGAAGAGAGCGATCTGTTCGCCCAGCCCATATTGCGTCTCCTTGCCGGGCTCGGCCGCCTTGAGGAAGCTGAAATACTCGAAGCTGCCGGCCTTCGTCGCCGACGGGGTGGGATCAGCCGCCCGCGCGAAGGGGGCCATCAAGACCGCTGCGGCCAGGAAGGCCGGGAGGACTCGCCTCAGTCGCATCATGGGACCACACCTCCGTTAATTCTCGGTGATCGTGGGTGCCTCGACGAAGGGAACGTCGTCTTGGACGGCGGACGTGGTTGCACGCCCCGCAATATCCATACCTTTTGGGCCGAATCAAAATCGATCCTCAAGGATTCCGGCCGATCGATAGGGACCATCGGCCGGTGACTGCGGCCGATTAGACACGACCCCGCAATGGCCGGGAAGGGACTAGGCTGACCGATCAGCGCGGGTCGGCTTCGATGAATCGCGTGTCGATATATTTGTACGATCCGCCCGACATCTCGGCGAGCCATCGAAGCGGGGCCGACGCCCGCACCGAGGGGCCGATGCCGAATTCGACGGCGAGAATGCGCGTCTTGCCCGCCTCATTAAGAATGTCCTGAGCGTCGGAGCGGGCCATCCAGTCGGCATCCGTGAGGAAGAAGATCACTTCGGGCTTCATCGCCAGCGCCGTGCGGAAGGCGAGCACATGGTCGGTCCCGCCGAACGGCGCGACTTTAGTGAGATGGGTCCGCACCCTTGCCTTGTTCGAATTCGAGGCCGTCATCAGGTCGTTGCGGCCTGCGGGGTCGGTGAAGACCGTGGCGCTCTGGTTATAAAAGATCACGCCGAACTTGACGTCCGACGGTAGCCGGTCGAGGCTCGCCAGCAGCTCTCCCTTCGCAACGTCGAGGACAATTCGCCCGCGCTTGCTCCCCGCCCTGAGATCCATACTTCCCGAACAATCGATCACATAGGCATAAGATCCTGCCCGATCGCGGAGGCCGAAGAACTCGGTCCCCGGCCCGAGCCCGATCCCCTTACCACCTCCGGTGCCTGTCCCCTCGCCGCCCCCACCGCCCGCCCCGAGGCCGGGAATGAGGCCGAGACCGCTCGTGGATGGACCGGGCAACGTCCGCGACGCCATTGAGGCCGAGGGCTTGGTCGGCAGGATCTCGGCGAGCAAGGCGTCGGCCGCTGGGTCTCGCGTCGGCGCAACGGGCGTGCGTCGATCGGCCGACAACTCGACCCCTTCCCCCCCCTGCTCCCCCGGCGACCCACCGCCCGACTTATAAGCGTCAGCGCGATTGTCAATCGGCTCGACCTCGCCCCAGAGCACCCGGGGCTTTACGACCTCTTCGTGGGGCATCACCGCAGTGAGCGCGATCAGCGACGCGCCAAGCAGCAACGCCCCGTTAAACACCAGCGAGACCGCGAGCGATCGCGGGTCCGTCAGGGGCGTCTGGCCAAGCTGGGACTTGCCGATGGACATGGACTCTGCTCCGACACGTCGCGGCCGAATCGAGGTTTGATCGCCGGACAATTCCTGTTCAGGTTGCACCGGCCGTGACGCTCGCCATCTCCCGAGAAATCTGCTCGACCTGCTCGATAGTCTCGCGGAACCGCTTCGATCGGCCTTCAATCCCCTTGCGTGTCGAGGCGAACGAAACCTCGATCTCTCTGGCCAGGACGACCTCGAGCGCGGGACGGTAATTGCTCTTCATGACGTCTTCCAGCTTGCTCCCAATCTGCTGCATGTTGTTGATGATAATCGGAAAAATCTCTTGCGTGATCCCCACATGATACTCGCGGACCTTCTGTACGTAGTGCTCGGTAAGAGTTTGGCGAATCTTCTTCGTCTTCTCCTCTAGGTCCGAGGGACTGATCGCCTGTCCGGGGTTTCGGAGGTTCTCGAAGCCGAGACGCGCCGCCTTCTCCAGGCCTTCCAAAATCTCGTTGCCACCCAGGATGTAGAACGTCTTTGCCTTGTAGAGGAGGAGCGCGTCGAGTTCTGCCGCCTTCGTCATCACGACTCCGTCCACCCGATCGCCGAAGGAACCTCGCTCTTCGCGGATCACGTCCTCGAAGGGAATCATGACCTGAGAGTTGTAATTGACGTCTTCCCGGACCTTTTCCAAGGCGTTCTGGACCCGCTTCACCAACTCGTCGAATACCTCTTCCACCTGACCCCTGACGATCTTACGGAAGTTATTTTTCAACATAGTGTTAAGATTATCGACAATTCGCATCTCAATTTCGAAGTGATAAGGATACTTGCGGAGTTCCCGCTCGGCGATGATGTCTTTGTAAATTTCGTAGGCGTCGGTTTCCGCCCCTCCCTCGATCTTGGATCGTAGCTGGTCGACCAGTTCTTTGGTTCGTTGATGAAGGACGTCGCTCCTCTTAACCGCAACCTCGTTCCGGAGTTCGCGTAGCTGGACGAGTAGCTCCGCCTTCCGCTGTTCGAAGCGTTCATCCACCTTCTGACGAAGCACCTCCTTTTCGCGATGTTTGAGGTCGCCGTTAATAAGGTCGTCGTCACCCTCCTTGGCCCGTCTGAGATGGTGCGGGATCGGCTCGGCGAAATTCGAGCGTGCGTTCTCGCACGCGGATCGGAGGGTCGTCTGGCGCAGCCGATCGTTGAGGAAGTTGAGCACTTGCTCCTGAAGCTGGTGGATCTGACTTTCCCGTAGCGCGGTCTGGTGACTTCCACCGTAGCGGATACCCAACGCCCCCTCGTAGTCATTGAGGTGGCCTTGGAGGGCGAGGTCGTCGGGAGTTTCGCCGCGAAGCCCCAGCTGCGAGAGCAGTCCATGCAAGGCGTTTGTTCGAAACGATACGAATCCGCTCGGGATGGCAAATTGCTGCATCTTGTTTTCAAAGTCGGCGAACGTCTGGCGTTGCAATTCGGCGGTCAGGGAGTCCCAACGGTTCATGACCCAGAACGTCTTCTCGGCGATCCGACTCTCTCCCGCACGGAAGAGTTCGACGATTTCTCCCTCATCTTTCGCGAAGAGTTGCGTCGCGTTGAGCACGAACACGACGGCGTGGGCCTCGTGCTTGACGAATCGAAACGTGATTTCCCGATGGCGAGGGTTGGGGACGCTGACTCCAGGTAGGTCGACAAGGACCACGTCTTCCGGCAGTTGTGAATTGCGGACCTTCAGGACTACGCGATCTAGGAACATGGCCTCGGTTTCATCGCGAATTTTCCCCTGGGCGTCGCCGAGGCTCGCTGTCATGACACGTCCGCGAGGGTCGACCTGTCTGCGGTGCCGTTGCTCCTGGAAGACCTGGAATTGTTCGAAAAGGCCACGCCCCCTCCCCTCGCTGGCCAGGGGCTTCACTTTCTCGACGAAAGTCGAGTAAGGGGCATTCGCCAGCTCGGGAACCTGGAAGAGCGTCGCGATTTCTCTGCGGTAGAGTTCGCCGAGATTTTCGACCTCGATTTCATTCAGGTAGTGCAACTCGGCAAGCTCTTCGCCTGTCGTCGAACGCACGAAGGTGGGGACCGCCGTCGTCACCTTCGTCGACTCGGGCAGAAGGTATCGCCCCAAGAACGCATTCACGAGCGACGACTTGCCCGCACTAAAACCGCCTACGAACGCGATGGTGAGGTCAGGATTGCGGAGCCGGATACTCTCCCGATCGAGGAGCATCATCTTCTGACGAACGTCGATCGGAAGGTCGTTCACGAAGAGGGGATCTCTCGAAACGAGGTCGTCTCGAATCTCCCTCAACTTGTCGATCTGTGATAGGAGCGTCTGGCGACCATGCTGATATTCTGACGGTTGCATTATCCGCTAACTCGGGGACGGTTCGAAGTTGAGACATCATCGTCTTCACCGCTCTCGTTTGCGATCCGAAACCGCAACGCTCCAGGCTCACGCCAACTCACTCGCCTTCATCAGTTTACCCTTCGACACCCTGCCGAGATACGAGTCGACGGCGCGCTTGAGGAAGTCGTCGAAGGCTTTCGTGGCGATCTCGTCGAGGGCGTGGCAGGTGAGCGTGACCTCTTGCATCGGGCCGCCGGTGTCGTCGACGAGGACGATCCGCGAGGCGTCGCTTAGGACGGGCGGGATCGTCTCATGGAAGGGGGAGAGGGCGAGCGAGCGTTCGAGCGCCGAGAGCTTGAACGTGTTGCGGCGGACCGTGAACCGCAGGGTCAAGACCCACTCATGGCCGGTCGACGCGCGGAGGAAGGGGCGGTCGTCCGGTGCGGGCTTGCCGACCTTGACCACGTTCTGTTGAGACCAGTCGGTCTCGGCAAACTCGCCGAGTTCTTGGATGCGATCCACGACCCGTTCGAGGATCGCGCCGTGCCACTTCACGGGGCGTCCCGTGCGGGCACCGACGCGGTTTTTGGTGTGCCACGCCCGACCGTCGACTTCCCACGGCGCTTTGACGACCGGCTCGATTTCGGCGAGCGCGGCCTTTGATTTCGCAGCATCGAGCCCCTTCGCGGCGGCCTTCTTGGGGTCGAACTTGACACGGGCTTCGTGCGGTCCGGCTGCGAGAACGTCCTTCAGAATCGTGCCGGTGAGACTTGCCGGGGTCGTCGCGACCACTTCGGGAGGGCCGGCGATAACGATCTCGCCTCCTTTGCCGCCCGCCTCGGGGCCGAGGTCGATGATCCAATCGGCGGTTTTGATGACTTCGAGATTGTGCTCAATGATGATGATCGTATTGCCCAGGTCGGCGAGTCGGTGGACGACGGCGAGGAGCTTCTTCGTATCGTCGAGGTGGAGGCCAGTCGTCGGCTCGTCGAGGATGTAGAGCGTGCGGCCGGTGTCGGGACGGGCGAGTTCGGCCGCGAGCTTCACTCGCTGGGCTTCGCCGCCCGAAAGCGTGGGCGCGGCCTGGCCGAGAGGAAGATAGCCGAGGCCGACGTCGTGCAGGGTCTGCATGATCTTGCGGATCTTCGGCACGCTCGCGAACAGGTCAAGTGCAGCGTCAACCTTCATATCGAGCACGTCGGCAATCGTCTTGCTCCGGAACGTCACGCTGAGCGTCTCGAGCGTAAAGCGGCGTCCAGCACAAGCCTCGCACGTCACCCAGACGTCGGGCAGGAAGTGCATCTCGATCCGCCTCTGCCCTGCTCCTTCGCACGCCTCGCACCGGCCGCCCTTTTGATTGAAGCTGAACCGGCGCGGGGAATAACCGCGGACCTTGGCCTCGGGCATCCGGGCGAACAGCTCACGGATCAGGTCGAATGCGCCGGAATAGGTCGCGGCGGTCGAGGTCGGCGTGCCGCCGATCGGGGTCTGATCGACGCTGATGACCTTGTCGATGTGCTGAAAGCCTTCGATGTCGTCGTGCGCGCCGGGGGTCACCTGAGCCCGGTGGAGCTTCTTGGCGGCGGCCCGACTGAGGATGTCCTCGACGAGCGAACTCTTCCCCGACCCCGAGACGCCGGTGACGACCGTGACCACGCCGATCGGAAACGACGCGTCGACATTCTTGAGATTGTGGTGTCGCGCGTTGCGAACCACCAACGCGGGCGCGTTCGGGGTAACGGGTCGGCGATTTGTCGGGACGGAGATTGCCGATCGACCCGAGAGGTAATTGCCGGTCATTGAGCTTTCGATCGCCTTCACCTGCTTCGGGGTGCCCGCGCCAGTGATCTCGCCGCCGAGGTCGCCCGAGCCAGGTCCGAAGTCGACGAGGTAATCGGCCGCCTCGATCACCTCGCGGTCGTGCTCGACGAGGACGAGCGTGTTGCCCAGGTCTCGGAGCCGCTTGAGGGCTCCGAGCAGTCGGGCGTTGTCGCGAGGGTGAAGGCCGATGGTTGGCTCGTCGAGGACGTAGAGGACGCCGGTCAGGCCGCTGCCGATCTGGCTCGCGAGCCGGATACGCTGGCTCTCGCCGCCGGAGAGGGTCGGGGTCCCTCGGGCGAGGCTGAGGTAATCGAGGCCGACGTCGTTGAGGAATTGCAGGCGGTCGCCGATCTCGCGGAGGAGGTCGCCGGCGATGTGGCGCTCGTCGTCGCTGAGGTCGAGCGTCTTGACGAATTCAAGCGTCCGACCGAGCGGCCAGTTGCCGATCTGGTCGAGCGTGAAGCCCCGGAACGTGACGGCCGCCGCGTCGTCACGGAGTCGAGCACCCATGCAGGTCGCGCATGGCACGTCGTCGACCATCCCCTGGAGCTTGAACCGATAGAGGAACGAGACGCGGCCCGCCTCCTCAATCGCGGGAAAAAGGCCCTTATACTGGAAGGAGAAGCCCGGCTGATCGTTCTCGTCGGGCACCCGGAACCAAGACTCGCCCGCGCCATGCAAGATGGAGCGGCGATGGCGGGCGTCGAGTTCGTCGTAGGGCGTGTCGAGGTCGAAACCCAGGCTCTCGGCCATCGCGGTGATCGTGCGGGCGAAGGCGGGGGTGTTGGCGAAGTCGGGCCATGCGATCACGGCCCCCCCTCGTAGCGAGCGGCGACCGTCGGGGATCAACGCGGCGGGGTTGGCCCCCTGCTGGGTCCCCAGGCCCTCGCAGCTCAGACACCAGCCGAGCGGACTGTTGAATGAGAAGTGATGGGGCGATAATTCCTCGAAGCTCCGGCCGCAAGTATCGCACGAGCGGTGCTGGCTATAGCGGTCGACGTGCCACTTCGCTTCGGTCGCCTCGTCGCCGACTCGGGCGACGTGCATCACGCCCTTGCCCAGATCCAACGCGGCCTCGACCGAGTCGGCGAGCCGCGATCGGGTGGATCGGCGGACGATCGCGCGGTCGATGACGACCTCGATCCGGTGCTTGCGGCGATGGCTGAGCTTCGGTGGGGTATCGAGGCTGATCGAGACACCGTCGACCCGGACGCGGTTGAAACCGGTCGCGCGCAGGTCGTCCCACATCGCGGCATAGTCTTCATTATCGCGGCGTTCGACCGGGGCCATCACGTAAACCTTGGTCCCCTCGGGCAGATGCAAGATTTTCTCGACAATCTCATCGGCCGACTGCGTGCCGATCGTCGTGCCGCACTTCGGGCAGTGGGCCTGGCCGAGCCGGGCGAAGAGGATGCGCCAGTAGTCGTGGATCTCGGTGACGGTGCCGACCGTCGATCGCGGACTCTTGCTCGTCGTCTTCTGCTCGATGCAGACGGCCGGCGACAGCCCGGTGATCTGGTCGACCTTCGGCTTCTGGAGCGGCGCGAGGAACTGGCGGGCGTAGCTCGAAAGGCTCTCGACGTATCGGCGCTGCCCTTCGGCATAGAGGGTGTCGATCGCCAGCGAACTCTTGCCCGAGCCGCTCGGCCCGCTGCAAACCGTCATCTTGTGGCGAGGGATGTCGAGGTCGACCCCCTTGAGGTTGTGCTGTCGCGCCCCCCGGATCGAGATTGACGCCAGGCCCGACTCCGACGACGCGCGTTTCGCAACCTTCTTCGACTTCTTCGCTTTCGCGATCGGACGAGGATTGAGCACGCGCTGCAACGCCTGACCGGTCGGGCTGTCGAGCCGCGCGGCGATGGTCTCGGGCGTCCCTTCGGCGACGACGTACCCCCCCGCGCTGCCGCCTTCAGGCCCGAGTTCGACCACCCAGTCGGCAGTCTTGATGACGTCGAGGTTGTGCTCGATCACGACCACGGTGTTCCCCAGCACGGTGAAGCCGTGGAGCACCTTGAGTAGTTTGCGCACGTCGTCGAAGTGGAGGCCGGTGGTCGGCTCGTCGAGGATATAGAGCGTGCGGCCGGTGCCTCGCTTCACCAGTTCGCGGGCGAGCTTGATCCGCTGCGCTTCGCCGCCGGAGAGCGTGGGGGAGGCCTGGCCGAGCTTGAGATAATCGAGGCCGACGTCGTGCAGGGTCTGCAACATCCCGGCGATTTTGGGGACGTTGGCGAAGTGTTCGAGGGCCTCCTGGACGTCCATTTCGAGCACGTCGGAGATGCTCTTTCCCTTGAACCGGACGTGGAGCGTCTCGCGGCTAAACCGTTTTCCCTCGCAGACCGGGCACGTCACCCAGACGTCGGCGAGGAAGTCCATTTCGAGCCGGTTCGAACCGTTCCCCTGGCACGCCTCGCACCGACCTCCTGAGACGTTGAAGCTGAATCGGCCGGGCTGATAGCCGCGTGCCTTGGCTTCAGGAAGTTTGGTGTAGAGTTCGCGGATCAGGTCGAAGAGTTTGATGTAAGTCGCCGGATTCGACCGGGGCGTCCGGCCGATCGGCGACTGATCGATATCGATTACCTTGTCGAGTTCGTCGACCCCCTCGATCCGGTCGTGTGGGCCGGGCTCTGAGAGTGCCCCGTTGAGGTCGCGGGCGAGCGAGTCGCGGAGGATGTCGTTGACGAGCGAACTCTTGCCCGAGCCCGAAACCCCCGTCACGCAGACGAAGAGGCCGAGCGGGATGCGGACATCGATCGATTTGAGGTTGTTCTGCCTTGCGCCGATGACCGTGATCGCGCGATCGCCGGGCGGCTTGCGATCGGTCGGCACCTCGATCGAGGTCTTGCCCGAGAGGTATTGGCCGGTGAGACTCAAAGGGGCCTTGGCGAGGTCGGCGATCGTGCCCATCGCGACGACCTCACCTCCCTTGACGCCGGGGCCAGGGCCGAAGTCGACCAGGTGGTCGGCCGCACGCATCGTGTCTTCGTCGTGCTCGACGACGATCACGGTATTGCCCACGTCGCGGAGCCGCTGCAAGGTCTGGATCAGGCGGTCATTATCGCGTGGATGGAGGCCGATCGAGGGCTCGTCAAGGATGTATAAAACCCCGACCAGTCCCGCGCCAACCTGGCTTGCGAGGCGAATCCGCTGGGCCTCGCCGCCCGAGAGGGTGGGGGCCGAGCGGTCGAGCGTAAGGTAATGAAGGCCGACATTCGTGAGGAAGCCAAGCCGGCCTCGGATCTCTTTGAGCAGTTCCTCGGCGATCATCCGCGAGAGCGGGTCGAGCGGGGTCGGCGTCGAGCCATCAGCGAGTGTGTCAAAGAACACGGTGCAGGCACCGATCGGCATTGTGCCGATCTCGACGAGCGACTTGCCGCCGACCCTCACCGCTCTCGCCCGGGGGTTGAGCCGCGCGCCGTGGCAATCTGGGCAGATCATGCTCTTGAGGTAGGGTTCGAGCATCGCCTTGGTCGGCCCGCCCGTCGACCCTTTGTACTTCGCCATCAATTCGGTCGCGACCCCCGGCCACGTCTCGGAATGCGCCCAGGTCTTGCCTCGCCCCTTCCAGTGGGCCACGATCACGCGGTCGCCCAGGCCGTTGAGCCAGGCATCTCGACACGTTTGATCGAGGTTTTTCCACGGCCCCTTGAGCATCGTCGCCTTGGGCGGACCGCCCTTGTCGGCTTCGATATTCTTGGCGACGCTCTCGAACATATGCCGACGCCACTTACCCATCTCCTTCACCGGCCCGAGCGGAGCGATCGCGCCGTTCCAGACCGAGAGCGAGGGGTCGGGGACAATCAGGTCGGGATCGAACGAGTGGCGGATACCGAGGCCGTCGCAGGCCGGGCACATCCCCTGGGGGCTATTGAAGCTGAAGAGTTGCGGGCTGGGCGGCTCGAAACTGATCCCGCACGCCGCGCAGGCGTAGTCGGACGAGAGCAGCAGATCGGGCTGCCCTTCGATCGCGACGATCACCGCCCCCTCGCCCAATTTCAGTGCGGCCTCGACCGCCTCGGCCAACCGAGGACGGGTCGCCGGGCCCGACTTGAGGCGGTCGATCACGACCTCGATATGATGCTTGATCTGGCGGTCGAGCGCCAGCCGTTCGGTCAGCGAGAAGACCTGCCCGTCGACCCGCGCCCGGACATAACCGGCGCGAGACAACTCGTCGAACAGGTCTTTATATTCACCTTTTTGACCTCGAATGACCGGGGCGAGGATCGAGAACGCCGTTCCCTCGGGGATCGCGGCGATCCTCGCGACGATCTGCTCGCGCGTCTGTGCGGCGACGGGCCGTTCGCATTTCGGGCAATGCCCTTGGCCGACCCGGGCATAAAGCACGCGGAGATAATCATTGATCTCCGTGATCGTGCCGACGGTGCTCCGGGGGTTCCGCCCACCGGTCTTCTGCTGGATCGAGATTGACGGGCTAAGGCCCTCGATCTTGTCGACCTCGGGCTTGGGCATCTGCCCCAAGAACTGGCGGGCATAGCTCGAAAGGCTCTCGACGTAACGACGTTGCCCCTCGGCGTAGAGGGTGTCGTAAGCGAGCGAACTCTTCCCCGACCCCGAGACCCCGGTGAAACAGATCAGAGCCCCACGCGGGAGGTCGAGCGAGACGTCGCGGAGGTTATGCTCGCGCGCCCCGCGAATCCGGATATCCGTCGTGGCCATCCCTGGTTCATCCCTCTTGCTGTAGCGCATGGCGGGCATCGTCCCCGGTCGGACGGGTGTGAAATGTAGTATACGTGTGTCCGGGAGGGGAAGTCCAGCGCCATCGAACTCGTCCGGTCCCTCTGGCTATGGTAGACTTATTGATGATGACTTTGAGGTTGGCGGAGGTCCGACGATGGCGACCATCTCCCGGTCGGTGGAATATCCGACGAGTGACCGCAAGCCGATGGCCGAGACCGATGCTCACCGCGCCGTGATGGTCGACCTGATCGGTGTGCTCGAGGCTTATTACGCCGACGACCCGATGACTTACGTCTCGGGAGACCTGCTCCTATTCTACGAAGAGGGCGACAAGCGCCGGCACCTCGCGCCCGACGTGTTCGTGGTCCGGGGAGTCGCCAAGCATCGTCGAGCAGGGTAAACGACTCGATCGTCGCGGACATCGGCGGGCTTCCAAGTCGTGGACACGTCTGGCGGCTGATCCGTCTCGTCCTCCATAATCGCTCGCGGGAGGGCTCCGCCCGTGATGCCTACCGTTGTCTGAACCCGACCTAACGGCTAAGCTTAAGGCAGAATTCTCCCCATCCCCTTCGAAGGATCGATCGTGATGCCGACGAGCTGTCGCCGATGGGTGATCTTGGCCGCGATCTGGGCCGTCTTGCTCGCGACCTGGCCGCCCACTGCCAGGGCCCAGGAAGCTCCGGCGGCGGGGGTGGCGAAGGCCGATGCCCAGGAGTCGATCTTGCACTTGATGGTGAGGTCGTCGGGAAAGCTTGGGCTGATCTTGCTCTTGATGTTGTTCTATCTCGTCGCATTGATCGCCTGGATGAGCTTCGAGTATCGACGTTCGGTCGCCGCGCCGCCGGTCCTGGTGCGCGAGGTGAATGAGATGGTCGCGGCGAAGCAATATACTGAGGCGTATCAGAAACTTGCGGCTGATGGATCGTTCCTGGCGCGAGTGCTCGCGGCGGGAGTCCGCAAGCTCCCCTCTGGCCTTGCCTCGGCACAGCGGGCAATGGAACTGGCGAACGACGACGCGACGATGGCGATGGAGCACCGCACGACCTATCTCGCGACGATCGGCACGCTCGGGCCGATGATCGGGCTGGTCGGCACGGTCTACGGGATGATCGAGAGCTTCCGGGTTATCGCTACGGCCGGAGGGTCGCCGCAGGCCAGCCAGCTGGCGGCAGGAATTTCGATGGCGCTGTTCGCCACGCTTGAAGGGATCGGGTTGTCGATCCCCGCGATCTATTTTTATGCCGTGTTTCGTAACCGGATCGCCCGACTCTCGCTCGAAGTGGCGATGGCGGCCGAGACGCTGCTTGAAGGCTTCGCCCCTGGCATCCGTACGCCGCACCCACTGGCGACCGCCGCCGTGACGGGCCAGCGCTCGATCGGCGGACCGAACACATGAGCCGTCGAGCGCGGAGTCAGGTCGGGTCTGACCCGGCGATGAGCCCAAACCTCACGCCTCTGCTCGACGTCGTGCTCCAGCTCATCACCTTCTTCATGATGCTCATCCACTTCGGATCGAAGCTCGAAGGGGAGTCGAAGGCCGTCCGCCTGCCGGTCGCGCCCGCAGCGCTTCCGGGGGGAGACCTCGGGCTCGACCGGATCGTGGTCGCCGTCGATGCCTCGGGCAAGCTCCTGGTCGAGGGGAACTCCTATGACGAGGCGGCTGCCGTCCCCTGGTGGACCCAGCAGGCGAAGACCCGCCGGGAAGGCCAGGCGGCGATCGGGGCCGATTCCGAGAAGGAATTGCCGACGCTCGTCGTCGTGCGGGCGGATAAGGAGGTCTCTTACGGCGCGGTCCGCCGCCTGCTCGGCACGGCGCAGGATCAGGGGTTCGCCCGCTTTACCCTCGTGGTCCTGCGGGGGCCGAACCCATGAGTGCTCGACGTGCGGCCCCTCCGATCGAGGTGCAGTTCCCGGTAACGCCGATGCTCGACATGGCGTTCCAGCTCCTCGCGTTCTTCGTGTTGACCTTCCAGACTCCGAGCAGCGAGACCCGGCTCGACCTCTATCTCCCCGCCACCCCAGCCGCCCTGCCCGGTTCGAGCGATGGGCAGGCGACCCAGGCCCCGAGTCGTCGCGCTGACCTGGACCTCGAAAATGACCTCTGGATCAGGGCGGAGGCCGACGAATTGGGCGACCTCAAATCGCTTTCGTTGGGGGAGTCTCACCTGCCTGACGTCGCCGCGCTCGCCGACCGGCTGCGCCGCTACAACCGCGTGCTCAACGGCCGCCCGCTCCGCGTTCGACTGGTCGCCGACGACCGACTCCGCTACGAGGAGGCCGCGCGGATCGTCGGGGCATGTAGCACGGCCGGCGTCGACGCGATCCGTCTCGCCGATCCCGGCGGACGCGCGGGGGCGAAGCCATGACGGGGCATCGGTTCGTTTTGTTCCCTTCTCCTATCTATTGGGGAGGGAACCAGAAATGCCCCGTCATCGTCTGGGCTTTCCTGATGATGGACCTCATTTGTGCCCATGCCCGCGCCGAGACCGATGGTCCGCTCACGGTCGCTGACCTCGCGGCCTATCGCTCGGCTCTGGAACTCAAAACGCCGGTCGGACCTGCTCCGCGCGCCTCCTTTCGCGACCTCTGGGACCGGCCCGACGACTTTCGGGGTCGTCGCGTGGCCGTTTCGGGTCGGGTGGTGTCGGTCTTTCATCAGGGAGCGTTCGGGCAGTTCCCGCCGCTGGCCGAGGTCTGGGTCTTCACGCCCGCGTCCGACCCGTTCTGCCTCGTCTTTCCCGAATCGAAGGAAAAGGCGACTCCGAAGCCGGGGGCGGTGGTTGGCTTTACGGGGACGTTTCTCCGCAAGGTTCGCTATCACGGGGGGGACGTCGACCGGCTGGCCCCGTTGGTCGTTGGTCCCGAGCCCCCCGGCGTCGAGCAATCGGCCCCGGAGGTCTTCAACCCTCCCGCATCGCCGTTTGACGGGATCGCCCTGCTGGTGGTTGGGGGCATGGTCATGCTGACGCTCGTTCGGGTCGCGATCCGCCGGCCCCGGCCGAGGCCAATCGTCGAAGCCCCGACTCCGGTCTTTGACGATGGCGACGGGGCTGAGACCGATCAATAAGCCCTTGAACGGCGGGCTGACCTTCCCGCGACACCCTTCGTTTGCGTATGATTTCGTTTGATGAGGACACGCGAGGAGATGACGATCGGCCCCCTGCGGGCGATCGAGCCGGCCTCGGTCGATCGTTGGCCCGTGTGACGGATGGTTTTTGCGATGCCGGTCCTGCTGCGATTGAATCATGACGGATCGGGACACGTTCTCCGGGACGACCGAGACGATCAGTCCGCGATCTATGACCTCCGTCCCGAGGGGGCTCAGATCCTCCTCAACGTCTACGGGATCAAGATCAACGGGCCGGTCGACCTCGACACCGTTGAGAAGCTCGTCGGCCTTCGCCTGGCCAGCCTCCGGCCAGTCAAGGTCGAGACGCCGGTCCTTCCCGCCGAGACACCCGTCCTCCGCGCCGAGACGCCCGTCGAGGTCAAGACGCCCGTCGAGGTCAAGGAAAAGCGGGTCCCGGTCGTGGAGAAAAAGGTGCGTCCAGAGCGGAGAGTTCAGGAGCCGCCGCCCGCTCCCTCCGCGAGGGCCAATCCTCCCGGCCGAGGTCCGTTGTCTCGGGCGTCGCGAGACTACGAACGCCCGTCGGACGTCGCCCCGAAGCACGTCCCCGCGCGGTCGAACCCCGCGCTCGAGCCCCGGACGCTCAACATCCGCAACCTGCGCAAAACGCGGGGCCGCGAGGTCTCACTCCAGGTCCTCTATCAGGTCGAGCAAAATCCCGGACTGCCCGCCAAAGACGTTGAACGCTTCCTCCAGCGTCGGCTGCAAGAGCCGAAGCTCTGCGAATTCGCTCGGGCCTTGGTCGCCGGGGTGAAGTCGTATCAGGAGACGATCGACGGCCTGATTACCAACGTCGCCGAGAACTGGCGACTCGACCGCATGGCCGCGATCGACCGCAACATCCTTCGGCTCGGCACCTACGAAATGCTCTTCGACGACACCGTGCCCGCCAAGGTCGCCATCAACGAGGCGCTCGAACTGGCCAAGCGATACAGCACCGCGCAGTCGAGCCGGTTCGTCAACGGCATCCTCGACCGACTCCTCTCCCAAGACGAGGCCCGCAAGGCGGCCGAGGCGACTCCGGAACCGAAAGTCCTGCCCGAGCCGGAAATCGTCCCCGAGCCGGAAATCGTCCCCGAGCCGGAACTCGCCCCCGAGCTGGAAATCGCTCTTGAGCCGGAAATCGCCCCCGAGCCAGAAATCGCTCCTGAGCCGGAACTCGCTCTTGAGCCGGAAATCGCCCCCGAGCCGGAAATCGCCCCCGAGCCGGAAATCGCTCCTGAGCCAGAAATCGTCCCTGAGCCAGAAATCGCCCTCGAGCCGGAACTCGTCCCTCAGCCAGAAATCGTTCCCGAGCCGAAACTCGTCCCTGAGCCGCCTCCGGCCGATGAGCCGCTGGTCGAGGCCTGACGGTGGCGGTCGTCCGACGACCTCGGCCCCCCTCGCCCCTCGCCCACGCGGCTGACCTGCACGTCCACACGACCCACTCCGACGGGGCCTGCACCCCCGGCGACGTCGTCCGGTCGGCTGTGAGCGTTGGCCTCGGGGCGGTGGCGATTACCGATCACGACACGCTCTCGGCGATCGCCGTCGCCCGGCCCGAGGCGATTCGTGTCGGAGTTGAGCTGATCGCCGGGATCGAGCTAACGGCCGAACGTGAGGGGAAGGAGATCCACCTCCTCGGCCACTTCGTCCGCGACGACGATCCCGACCTGCTGGCTGTCACCGCCGACCTCCGCGTCCGTCGCGCTCTGCGGATCGAGGCGATGGCCGAAAGGCTGACCTCGTTGGGTCTTCAGATCGACCTGGCCGTGATCCGCCGGACTTACACTCGTGCCACGATCGGCCGCAAGCATCTGGCCGACTGGCTCGTCCTGACCCGGCAGGTCGCCAACCACCGCGATGCCTTCGCCCGATACCTCGGCGACGACGGCCCCGGTCAGGTTCCGAAGCCCCGGGTTGCGTGGCGTGACGCCATCGACCTGATCCGAAACGCGGGCGGTGTCGCCGGTCTGGCCCATCCCCCCTTCAATTTGCGACAATGCACCCTGGTTGAGTTCAGCGAGGCCGGGCTGGGTGCCATTGAGGTTGCCGGGCCAGGCGTCGACCGCAAATGCGGCCAACGCTGGCGAGGCTGGGCCGATGAACTCGGCCTCGCCCCGATCGCCGGGACTGACTTCCACGCCCCCGACCGGCCAGGTCGATGGGTTGGTGCGGTTGTTACGACCGAGGCGGACCTGGATAAATTGCGACAAAAAAGATCGTTACCCCAATGAATAAGGACGGCCGTCTCGAAGTCATGAGATAATTGGCGAAGGATGTCCATCGATGATGCGAAACGTTCTTCTATGTTCGAATCTCTGGAAACATTAAACCTGTCGAACGGGGTGAACTCTACGAAGACGCACTCATCGCCTTACTTGAGGCACAGTGCTTAGGAAGCGTCACGGAAGGAGGGTCGCAGTTGGATCCAAGGGGTACGATCGCATTTTGCGGTTTGATGTTGTGGTCATGAATCGAGAACGTGGCCTGGAAACAATTCGTGAAGTCATGGCTGAGCGAAATGCGCCGAAGGGGACCGTCATTGAAGAATTCTTGCCGTCCTATCGCGAACACATGTTAGTCTATTGAAATGGCGAAACTAGCCTCACGCTCTAAGTCTCGACGTCAACATACCTCGTTCACCCTGGACCGAATCAAGCATCATGGCCTTCAAAGAACTGCTCGAACGCTTCAAGAAGGGGCTCGTCAAGACGGCCCAGTTATTCAACGTGCGGTCGTGGTTCGGCCGGAAGATCGATCAGGATTTTCTCAACGAGCTCGAAGCGAAGCTGATTCAGGCCGACGTCGGCGTGAAGTCGACCGCAAAGGTTGTCGATCGGGTACGCGAGGCGTTTGCCGACAAGACGGCGGGGGATGACCTCGTTGCATTCGTCAAGGAAGAATTCATAACCCTCCTCGCCGATCCAAGGCCGGGGACGCTTATCGTCTCGCCGACGAAGCCGACGGTCTATCTGATCGCGGGTGTTAATGGGGCGGGGAAGACGACCTCGATCGCCAAGCTAGCGCAACGGCTCAAGAATGAGGGGAAGTCGATCCTCCTCGCCGCCTGCGACACCTTCCGCGCCGCCGCCGCCGACCAGCTCACGATCTGGGCCGAACGGTCGGGCTCGGACATCGTCAAGGGTGCCCCGGGGGCCGACCCGGCAAGCGTCGCCCACGACGCCTGCGACCGCGCTTTGGCGCGCGGAGTCGATGTCTTGATCGTCGATACCGCCGGGCGGCTGCACACCCAGTCTCATCTGATGCGTGAGCTTGAGAAGGTGCGCGGAGTCGTTGCCCGCAAGATCCCCGGTGCCCCCCATGAGTCGCTGCTCGTGCTCGACGCGACCAACGGTCAGAACGCGATCCGCCAGGCCGAGGTGTTTACGAAGTCGATCGGCTGCACCGGCGTGATCCTCACAAAGCTTGACGGCACGGCCAAGGGAGGCGTCGTCGTCGCAATCCGCCAGTCGCTCAACCTGCCAGTGAAATTCATCGGCATCGGCGAGGCGATCGACGACTTGCAGCCATTCGACGCCGAACTGTTCGTCGAAGGGCTGTTTTCCTGACGAGTTCCCGACCCGAAGTCGAGAGTCATTAACATTTTTGATCGAGAACTCCGGCCGCTCGGCCGTTGCTCTTCGTGAGGCTTACGCTTGACAAGCGACCGCCTCCCTGCGATCCTCTACACTCGCACTGAGACTGAGTCTCAACTTCAATAAATCCAGGATGGCCCCATGCACCGTCGCTCGCATTTCGGTTTCACGCTGATCGAACTCCTGGTAGTGATCGCGATCATCGCCGTCCTGATTGCCCTGTTGCTCCCGGCCGTTCAGGCAGCGCGCGAGGCGGCAAGACGGATTCAATGCACGAACAACCTGAAACAGATTGGGCTCGCTCTGCACAACTACGAGAGCATCGCCGGCACCTTTCCGCCGTCGATGGTCGTCTCGAAGTCGGGCACAACGATCTGGACGAACGGCTGGAGTGCCCAGGGGCGGATCTTGCCGTTTCTCGAACAGAGCGCCGCGTTCAACTCGATCAACTTCGCCCTGAGCTACTCTCAACCTTCCAACACCACGGTTTCGCAGCTCGTAATCTCCGGCTTCATCTGCCCGAGCGAGGTCCATCCCGCACCCAAGGTCACGTCGAGCGGTGGGCGGTATGGAATCCTGAATTACAACGTCTGCATGGGCGACTGGTTTGTCTGGGGCGGCGTCGGCGGGCCGGGCAATCGGGGCGGCTTCGGGGTGAATCGGGGGCGTCGGTTGGCCGAATTCTCGGACGGCCTGAGCAATACCGTCGTTGTCTCCGAGGTGAAGGCCTATCAGGCGGTCCTCTCGACCTGCGACCTCTCGACCGTCTCCGAGCCCGGTTCGATCCCCTCACCTGCGGCCGACCCGTCGGGCGCGGTCCCCGAATATCGCTCCGGCTCTTGTACACTCAAGTTGACGGCTCACGCCGAGTGGGTAGACGGCCAGGCCCTCGAAACCGGCTTCACAAGCGCCTGGCCACCGAACAAAGCCATTCTGGGCGGACCTACGATGGTCGATGTCGACCTCGTCGGCCGGGGCGAGAAGAGCGGCGGCCCAACCTACGCTGCGATCACCGCCCGGAGTTATCACTCCGGCGGCGTGAACGCCCTTTTCGGCGATGGGTCGGTCCGGTTCGTCAAAAATTCGATCGACGGCGCGACCTGGCGTGCGGTCGGCAGTGTCCAGCAGGGCGAGGTCATCTCGGCCAGTTCTTATTAGACGACGATTGACGTCGTTTCCGGCCGCGCCGGATTCGGGGCGAGGTCCCCCGATTGTCAATCCACTGCGAGTGAAAGTCCAATTCGATTGCCGATCGACGGCGGTTACCGCTATAGTTGTTGATCAGGCCAGTGCAATTGTTGTTCAACCGGATTGGTCGGGTTGCGGCGTCCGTCGCGATCGCGCCGCGGCCGATCGAGCGGGGACTTTGTCGTGGCGAAAAAGGTAATTGAAGCCCTCCGGGCAGACCCCGTGCGAGGCGCGGCCGTGGTCGCCGCCCTCGCCCTCCTGACCACGATGCCGATCGCGCTCCGATTGTTGGCTCCGCTGCTCTCAAACGACCCGCTCAAGGGGATCACCCTGGCGGCGGCGGTGTTCGCCGTGGCAACGACCCCGATCGCGTTCGCCGTGCTCGGCCGACTCGACTGGTTTCAGGCCCGTCGCGGCAGAACGTATCAGCGTCCCGAATTTTGGTCGGTCTGCTGCGGGATGGGTCTCATCATGGGCATCCCGGCGATCTTCGCGGCGCTCGTTCTCAAGAGCGACGAGTTCGACAAGAATCGGTATGAATTCGACCCGAATAAGACGTGGTCGGTTCTTGAGCAAGGGCGGAGTTATTCATCCGTCGTCGAGGCCGACAATGCGGTCAAGGTGGAGATGGCGCACCTGGCCGAAGAGCGGAAAAATCTGCTCAATTCCGTCAAAAAACTCGACGAGTCGATGCTCGCCCTCCGCGCCGCGTCTGGCGGAGCTCCGGCCGTGGCCCAGGCGATCCCCGAAGTTCTCCAGCGGCTCGCCAAGGTCCGCCAGTCGGTGGGGCTCGATGGTCCGCAGCAACTCATGGACTTCACCGCCCCCCCCGCCGACATCCGGGGCGAGACCGTGCTCGCGAACGTCCCGCCCGCGAAGACGATGGCCGTGACGCCGAACATTCCCCCCCCTGCTCCAACGGCCCCAGCCCCGGTGACCTCGGGTGCGTTGCCGAAGGCTGTGGCTGACGCCGAGATCGCGTCTGTGCCCGCTCCGCAGAAGTCGATCGCCGAGATGCTCCCGCTGGTTGATATCCCGCCGGGTTGGACTGTGGGCAAGATGGGCACGAAACACCTGGAGACGTTCAACGCCGAGAACCTGTTCGAGAAGATCGACGGTCGCGCCGAGAGCTTCATCCAGTACGACGTGAAGGGGATGGCCTACACTGACTACCATCCGGTCGGCGACGAGTCGAACGACGTTCAACTCTACATCTTCGAGATGGCTAACCCGCTCAAGGCGCTCGGCAAGTACGGCTCCGAAAAGCCCGAGGGGGCGACGACCGTGCCGGTGGGGACCGAGGGTTATACTGCGGCCGGGTCGACTCTCTTCCATGCCGGTCCTTACTACACCCAGATCGTCTCGACGAAGGACGATGCCAAGTTCGCCGCGTTCGCCCTCGACCTCGCGAAGCAGATCGCGGCCAAGCAGAAGCCCGACGCGGCCGTGACGGGCGGCAAGCCGGTCTCGACGCCCGACGCCCTATTCGCGTTGCTACCGAGCGGTCAAGGCCGCGCCGCGCCGAAGTATGTGGCCCAGGATGTTTTTGGCTACAGCTTCCTGTCGGACGTCTTCATGGCCGATTACAAAGAGGGCGACGCGTCCTGGCAAGGCTTCCTCCGCCCCTATCCGACGCCCGAGGCGGCCAAAGCCATCTTCGACAAATACGTGGCTACCGCCAAGCAAGACGGTGCCGAGATCAAAACCCCGAAAGTCGAAGACATCGACCAGTTCGTCCTCAGCGCCAATACCGGCCTCGTCGACGCGATCTTCCGCAAAGGCAACGTGATCGGCGGAGCCAACGGCGGGACCGAGCCCACCAAGACCGAAGCCTTCGCGAAGACGATCGCCAAGGGGTTGCCCGCGTCCCTCCCCCCGCTCGAATCCGACCTCAAGGAACCCGAACCCGACGCAGCCAAGAAGCCTAAGGCCGAAGAGGGGTCGGAGAAATAGGCCGGGCAGGCCAGATCAGCCATTCTGGATGACCCGATCGGGGAAACGCATAGGAGTTACAAATGCAATTGACAGCAGTCTACATGCAGGTTTCGGAAGGTTACGTCGCTTTTGTCGAGGAACTTCCCGGTGCCAACACGCAGGGTGCGACCATGGAGGAGGCGCGCGAGAATCTCCGCGAGGCAGTAGTCCTGGTGCTCGAAGCCAATCGCGAATTGGCCGAACGATAGCTCAAGGGGCGAGAAGTGACTCGTGAGACGCTCGTGATGTCGGCATGAAGCGGCGCGACCTGATCCGCCATCTAAGATCGCGACTATAATGATCCACAAGATCAAGCCCGAGGCCCGGTTCTGAGCCCAGAGGCTCGCGAGCATCGGCAAGCGACATCCGCCAGTTATCCCCGCATAGCGGCAGATTCATCCCCACCCCGCGAGGTCTCCGATGGCCGAAAAACTGACCCGAACCCAGCAGAAGAATCTCGAACGACTCGGTGGGGTAAACCCGGCGGATGAGTCGTTTTCGAGGCGGCAATTCGTCGGCCAGGTCGGTGGTTATGCGGCGGTCGCGGGCGCGGCCGTCGGCGCGGGTCTTCTGCTCAGAGACCGTTGGGGCATGGAAGGCGTCAAGCCGCCGCCGCCCGTGCGGCTCAAAGATTACGGGATCAAAGACCTGCCGACGAGCACCCCCTCGGTCGTCGTCGTCCGATCGAGCCCGATCCTCTCCACGGCCAATCACGAACTCGACTTGATCGCCCGTGAAGAACAGGCGTTCAAGATGGTCAAGGCCGCGCTCGACGAGATGGGGGGCGTGGCTAAGTTTATCAAGAAAGGCGACGTCGTCGTCATCAAGCCGAACGTCGCCTTCGACAAGAATCCTGACCTCGCCGCCACCACCCAGCCCGACACCCTCGCGGCCGTGGTGAAGCTCTGTCTCGCCCAGGGCGCTCGCAAGGTGATCGTCGCCGACAACCCGATCAACAACCCCGAGAGCTGCTTCTTCAAGACCAAGGTCGGCGACGCCGCGCTCAGGGCCGGGGCCGAATTGATGATGCCGCAGGACAGCTACTTCGAACAGCTCTATGTCGGTGGCGAGACGATCACCAGCACCTGGCGGATGTTCTACCGGCCGTTCCGCGAGGCGACCAAGGTCATCGGCATCTCGCCGGTCAAAGACCACAACCTCTGCAAGGCGACCGTCACGATGAAGAACTGGTACGGCCTGCTGGGCAACCCCCGCAACCAGTTCCATCAGAACATCCACGGGATCATCTCCGACTTCGCTCTGATGATGAAGCCAACATTCGTGATCGCCGACGGTCGCAAGCTGTTGATGCGCAACGGCCCGACCGGCGGCAGCCTGAATGACGTGAAGCAGTCCGACACGATCGTCGTCGGCACCGAGGGCACGGCCGTCGATAGCTGGTGCGTCACCCGACTCTTGGAGAAGCAGAGGCACGAGATCCTCTATCTCGACAAGATCATCGCCCGCGGCCTCGGCAAAGACTGGCGACCCCAGTGGACCCGGGAGATCACGGTATGAACCACGTCGACGCGACGCAGACCCGAGACCGTCGCCCTCATGTTGACGACGGACTTGGGTCTCTGCGGGAACAAGGTATTAAGCTCGCATGGATGATCGCCTCCAATCCCGCCAAATTAAAATCTACCGGCGTGGCCGCCCCGTGGAGACACTGGAGCGGCCGATAAACCTCTCTGGCGAGGATATTTTGCCTAGGTTCGTCCTCGACCTCAGAGGCATTCTGATCGATTGAACGCCGCAACTGCTCGGAAACTGGAGGCGTCGGTCCATGAGCCGAGAAATTTCCAGCCCGACAACTCGCCGAACTTTCCGGATCGGCCCGCGCTCGGCCGGATTGATGATGACGACGGAGGAGTTCGCCCAGCGACCCGATTCGCTTCGCCAGGCCGGATATCGTTACGAATTGATCCGGGGCATTCTGGTCATGTTACCTTCGCCGTCGATCTCCGAGCGTGACCCGAACGAAGAACTTGGATATCTGCTGCGTGTCTACCGCAATAACGATCCCGCCGGGTCGTCGCTCAACGCAACTACGAGCAGAAACGCGGCGAATATCTCGACGCGGGCGTCGTCGACTATTGGGTTATCGACCGGTTCGAGCGTAAAATGATGGTCTATGCCAAGTCCGAAGGCGAGACCGTCGCGCGGGTCGTGCTCCAAGACGATTTGTTCGAGACCCCGCTGCTCCCCGGTTTTGTCCTCCCGCTGGCTAAGTTACTCGGCAGGGCCGACCTCTGGCCTCCTAGAAAACGCACTCGCAAGCCCTCCGCCTGAGGTGAACAGACGATGGTCAAGATCCGCCGGGCCTACGAGGTCTTCTTCCTCGGCCTCTTCCTGTTCTTCCTGCTCATCACCGACCTGCGCTACCTCAAAGGGTGGCCGGTGTCGCTTTTCCTCGAAGCCACCCCACTCGTCGCCGTCTCCACGGCCCTGACGACGCACACGATCTACCGAAACCTCGTCTGGGGGCTGGTCATCATCGCGATCACGATGATGCTCGGACGGGTCTGGTGCAACTGGATGTGCCCATTCGGGATCATGCACCATTTCTTCGGCTGGATCGGCAACCGCCGCAACACAAAGCAGCTCATCGAGGTCAACCGATACAAGAAGATCTACGCGATCAAGTATTATATCCTCGCCGCGATGCTCGCGATGGCGGGCCTGTGGATCATCCCCACGGCCTGGGACTCTCCTGGCAAGGTTTGGGCGGTGTATCACGCGTCAATGCCCAAGGTCGTCGACGGCTCGCGCTGGATCGTCGGACCCGACGGCAAGCGGCAAATCTGGACGATGCCCCCTTCAGCCCCGATACCGAAGGACTACGCCCTGCTCGAACGCTCGGGCGCGGATCGTCTCTTCGGGGCGGTCGGCCAGGGGATCGGTTCGGCGGCCGAGGAGCATAAGTCGAAGAAGAGTTCACTGCAGATCGGCCTGCTCGACCCGATCGCACTCACCGTGCGGTCGATGACGACGAGCGTCTTGCCGACGATCCACATGGCGTCGGAAGGAATCTATACCGAACCTCGCGAATACTGGATGGCGTGGATCGTCGGGCTGATCTTCATCGGATTTCTCGTCGCCAACTGGTGGATTCCCCGCTTCTTCTGCCGGGCGATCTGCCCACTCGGTGCCCTGCTCGGCATCTTCAGCCGGTTCGCGCTCTGGCGGATCGACCGCGACCCGGTGCGCTGCACCGACTGCGATCTCTGCCTCAAGAGTTGCGAGGGTGCATCCGATCCGCATAAAGACCTCCGCAAGAGCGAATGCTTCGTCTGCCTCAACTGCATCGAGGAATGTCCGCACGACGCCCTCACCTTCCGGTTCCTCCCGCGCAAGGCGAGCGAGATCACCTATCCCGAGGTCGGCCGTCGCCAGTTGCTGCTCGCGGGGATTTTCGGCCTCTACTTCTTCCCGATGGCACGGCTCTCGGGGGGAGTCCGCAAGAACTTCAGCAGGGCGGTGATCCGCCCGCCGGGCTCGGTCGCCGAGGACGAGTTCCTCCGCCGCTGCATCAAGTGCGACCAGTGCATCCGCGTCTGCCCGACGAACGTGCTCCAGCCGAGCCTCTTCGAAGCCGGCATTGAGGGGCTCTGGACCCCGATCATGATCTCAAAAATGGGCTGGTGCGAGCTGAACTGCACGCTCTGCTCGCAGGTCTGCCCCACCGGCGCGATCCGCGAGATCTCGATCGCCGAAAAGCTCGGCGTCGGCCCGTTCGAGGCCAAAGGGCCGATCAAGACCGGCACCGCCTTCTACAACCAGGGGCGCTGCCTGCCTTGGGCGATGGATACGAGTTGCGTCGTCTGCGAAGAGGTCTGCCCGGTCAGCCCGAAGGCGATCTTCACCCGCAACGTCGAAGTCACCGACCGCTGGGGCGCGACGATCCAGCTCAAGCGGCCATTTATCGACCCGGTCAAGTGCATCGGCTGCGGGATCTGCGAGCACGAATGCCCTGTGAAGGATGACCCCGCCGTCTATGTGACGGCGATCGGCGAGACCCGCGACAAGACCCGCTCGCTCCTGCTCGGCCTCGTCGAAGACCACGCGCAAGACCTCGTCTCGGTCTGACCGAAAGGCTCAACGATGGCGACCACGACCAGCGCCCCGCCGACTTATCGGACCATCGCCGAGTTGCTCGAAGGGCTCGGCGATATTCCGCCCGAT
This sequence comes from Isosphaeraceae bacterium, assembly GCA_025356435.1. Lineage (GTDB taxonomy): Bacteria > Planctomycetota > Planctomycetia > Isosphaerales > Isosphaeraceae > CAMFLR01. The sequence goes on from JANXSY010000036.1 coordinate 52,068, forward strand.
CGGGTCCGTTTCCGGCCCTACCCCGGCACGGCCACCGAAGCGGACATCACCTCGATTCAGGCCCATGAGGGACGATCATGCGAGTTGGTCGACGGCGTCTTGGTGGAGAAGCCAATGGGACTTCGCGAATCCTTATTGGCCGTCGCATTGGCCGGACTCTTACGAGAATTCGTTATCCCCAGAAACCTCGGCCTGATCTCGGGCGAGGCGGGGACAATGAAGCTTTTTGATGGATTAGTTCGAATTCCCGATGTCGCCTACGTCTCCTGGGACCGATTCCCGTCGGGTCGGATACCGACCGAACCGATTCCACGGCTTACGCCCGATCTTGCAGTAGAAGTTCTCAGCAAGAGCAACACGGAACGTGAAATGTCCCGTAAACGGCGAGAATATTTCGAGTCCGGTGTCGGCCTCGTCTGGATGATCGACCCCGAGAATCGAACGGTGCGCGTCTACACCTCGCCCGTCGCCTTCACCACGCTCGACGAAACCGCCACCCTCGACGGCGGCGATGTCCTCCCCGGCTTCACGCTCCCGCTCCGCAACCTGTTCTCGGAACTTGACCGCCGCGCCTGACTTATCCCTCCATCGGGAATCGAGAGACCGATGCACCTTTTGCTGCGATCGTCGTTCCTTGTGGCGCTCATGCTGGCGTCCAGCCTCGCGACGGCCGCTGACCCCGGTCGCGTCGAGGTCGTGCGCACGCCTGACGGCGGCATCCAGCCTCAGACAGTCATCGATACGAGGGGGGCGATCCATCTCCTGTATTACAAGGGCGATCCCTCGCACGGCGACTTGTTTTACGTCCGACGCAACCCTGGCCAGTCTGCCTTTACCGTCCCGGTCCATGTCAACAGCGAGCCCGGTAGCGCGATCGCGATGGGGACGATCCGGGGCGGCCAGGTCGCCGTCGGCCGCGATGGCATCGTTCACGTCGCCTGGAACGGCTCGACGGCGACATTCAAAGACCCCGCGCCGATGCTCTACAGTCGGATCAAGCCCGCAGACGGTGCGTTCGAGCCGCAGCAGAACCTTATGAAGCTCACGACCGCGCTCGATGGCGGTGGGACCATCGCGGCTGACGGCGTGGGACGAGTCTACGTCGCCTGGCACGGCCGGGGCGTGAATGATCCCGAGGGAGAGTCGCATCGGAAACTCTGGGTCGCCCGATCGACCGACGACGGCACGACCTTCGCCGCCGAGCGCCCCGCCTTCGCCGAGGCAACCGGG
>JANXSY010000049.1 GCA_025356435.1 Isosphaeraceae bacterium
ACCGGTTCGCACCGGTCCGCCGCTCTATTTTGCTCTAAGTATCATACAAACCTGGGAGTTAAGTTTACTCCCGGCAAGTTCGCCCGATGCTCAAGGATTAGCCTTGCGGAGGCTGAAGCTCGTGAAGAGCATCCCATCCTCGTCCTGAACACCGTATCCGCCACCCTGATTCAGGTATTTGGCGAAGACGGAGAAGTCAGGCAGCTTGTCCTTGTTAATAAGCTTTGCGAACCTGCTCATGTCAGGAGCACCCGGCTGCGGGTTCTGAAACGCCTTCTCAAAGGCACCGCTCTTGATCATGTCGTACGACGCCCGGGCCTGGTCTTCCGATTTGGCGAAGGTGAACGTGCTCGACTGCGAGGGGACGTCCTTCATCACCTTCTGGAATTCGGCGTTGTCGCCGAGGGCGGGACCGCCGCCTCGGAGCACGAGTTCGAGCAGGCTGGGCTCTGTCGAGACGAACAGGGTGTCCTTGGCGATCGCCAGACTGACCGTACCACCCTTGAGCGGGCTGTTCGGGGCCTGGTTGGGAAGCTCGGGGATGGCGAAGTCATAGATGGTCGTCCCCTGGAACTCCCGCTTCTTCGGCGAGCCGTTGGCCAGGGAGATCAGCTTGTTGAGGGTCGCCTGGAACTTCTTGGCGTCTTCGAGGGCGACGCCGATCAGCATCCGCTGGCTGTCTTCCTTGATCGGCTTCTTGAAGTCGGAGATCACGGTGATGCGGTCGCCCAGCGGGCCGAAGATGTCTTTCTGGAAGCTGAGCGGTTCGCCGCCGTTCGGCCCGACGAGCTGCTGCTCGAAGACGTTGAGCACGCCCGGCTGGAACGTATTCGCGAGGTCATTGATTGCGGTATAGGCCGCGTCGAGATCCCAGCTCACCGTCTGGTAGGTGGAGGCCGTGGCGGGAACCCAGGGCTCAGGGCGGAGGTTGGCCTTGGGCATTGAGAAGAGCTTGAGCAACCCTAGCGCGGGCCCAGGGGCGAGAATGAAGGTTTTGCCTAGGCCATCATAATTGCCGTTGTTCAAGGCCAGGCTGCCGCCAGCCGCCTTGAGGCCGTTGAGGCCAAGGATCTGGAGCATCGCCTCGGGATTCTGCGCCCCAGCGTTGCCGCCTGCGGCCGCAGTCTTGACGCCGACCTTGATGATCTGGGCAACATCGATGAACCAGAGAGCCTGGCCACCCTCACCAAGCTTCTTGGAGACCTTGATGAAGCTCTCGCTCTTGGCCAGCGAGTCGTCACGCCCATCGGCGTGCGAGATCAAGTCTTTGACGAGGTCGAGGTCACTGGTGATATGGAAGACACTGCCGCTGTTCGTCCAGACGAGCGGGGGCTCGTTTTCTTTGCCGCTGCTGATGATGTGCAGCGTGAGACCCTTGAACGACTCGGTGCTGACCTTGGCGTTGTCCTTTGCCTCGGTCTCAGCAAGCTTCGTCGCCTTGGTCAAGACCTCCGTCATCTTCTCGGCATTCTTGCCGGCGTCTGCCTGGATCGCGAGGGCGACGGGGATCTTGGCGTCTCCCTTGGCGACGAACGCGACCGAGACCGCTCCCTGGGGAAGGGTCAGCAAGTCTTGGATTGTGACGCCCAGCCTCTCCTTGAGCTTCTTGCTGGCATCAGCGAGCTTCTCTTTGAAGTCGTCTTTCATGTCCTTCATGGCCGGGTCGGCGAGCATCTGGCCGAAGGAGGTCTTGCCGAAGGCATCGCGGAACGCGGCGCTGTCGTCGACCTTGGCGAAGAACACCGTCGTATTTGGCAGCGAGTTCTCGGGGGCGACCGCGGCGCGGCCCTGTGCCGCCATGATCGTCAACCCGGCCAGGCCAACCCAGGCCGTCAGGGCGAGGCGAAGGACCGCTCGCATCGGGGTACGCATCGAAATTCACTCCCGTAAGACACGAGCCCCGCCGACGGGCGGGGCAATCCATCTCTCGCCCGGAGACTGCGTCTACGGGACCGAGAGCAACGGAACTCGCCGTGCCGGGCCACATACCTCGGCACGTCATCGGCTCGGGCCGATCTCGAATCACGTTTGACCTGATTTGGTTTCCAACCGCAATCCACGTCCCCTTGCCTTTCCCTCAGCCCGGCGCGGGCTCGGCGACAGCCTTGGCGGTGATACCGGGCGGTCGACTCGGGTCGAGGCGTCGAGGAGGGTCGAGGTATCGATATCCGGTGTTCGGATTATCTTTGTCGAAGGAGAACGCCTCACGATTGCGGAGGAAGTCTTTGACATAGCTGATCGGGATCGCGAAACCCAGGTTGTCACCCTGCGTCGCCTTCATGTTCGTGACGCCGACAACTTCTCCCCGAAGGTTGAATAACGGCCCCCCGGAGTTCCCTGGATTGATCGCTGCGTCGGTCTGGAGATAAACCAACCCCTCGAAATTGCGGTTCCTCGTGCTCACGATCCCTTGCGAGACACTCCGTTCGAGCCCGAGCGGATTACCGACGGCGAAGACACCGTCTCCCGCGTTGAGGTCATCGAGATTACCTAGAAAGACGTGCCCAAGTTTCAGATCTTTCTGCGGAGGTAGTTTGACGAGCGCAAGGTCGATGAACGGATTCAGGGCCACGATCTCGACATTGTCGATCCGCCGACGCGCGAGTCCTGTCGGGGTATTCTGATAGAGAATCGCCGAGATTCGCGTCTCGCCGTCGATGACGTGGTGATTTGTAATCGCGTAGCCGTCGTCATTAAGGATGAAGCCAGACCCCTTGCCGGAGGGTGTCTCCACCGAGATGACGGCCTCGCCAAAGCGATGGACGAGTTCCTTGACAGGCTGAACCTTAAGCGTTGATGACTTGAAGAACCCGGTCGGGTCAACGTCGGCCGATGGAGCTGCCACCAGCGTTGCTGTGCCACCCGCGCCCGGCTTGTGACGCGACACGACCTGATCTCGCGGAATCCGGATCACGTCGAACCCAAGATCGACGTAGATCGCGTTCGTCTTTTCCGAGACCACCTCTCCTACAACTTGGTGGCCGTCTTTCAGCTCAACCACGTCGACAGGAGCAGCGAATGTCGGGCCAACTGTCACAAAGATCACACCCAGCCCCGCGATGACGACCTTTACACTCCGTCGCATGGTCGGTGATCCTTCGTCCGATGTCGCTTCAAAGGAAATCCGGCATATTCGCCGTTATTGTAATCTTGGTCGCGAGCCTTGCAACCCTTCGTTCGAGCGATCTGAGGCGGATTGCAAAATCCCTGGTCATGGACTGGCGAGTAACACAGTCAAGGCCCCGATCATGGGCGGGTTCCCATCGGCCGGAGCTGGGACGGGTAGCTCGGTTAGGACTGGCCTTTAACGATGATCGCCACGACCTGTGAGTCCGGGGTCCTCACGGTGGATTTGTTGGCTGGACTAGAGCCTGGAAGCCGGGCGTCGTGACCCGGACCTCGCCGTCTGCGCTCCTCCTGAGGAAAAGGGCTTCGGCCCCCTCTATCGCGCGGACGAGTTGAATTCCTCGCTCGGGACCCAGCACCGAGGCCGCCGTATCGAGCGCGTCGGCGGTCGCGCCATCAAGGGCGACGACGGTCACGCTCGTCCGCCCGGTCTGGCCTAATCCGGTCTTGGGGTCGACGATGTGCGAATAGCGGACGCCGCCAATCTCGACGAACCGCTCAGCATCTCCGGCCGTCGAGACAGCCCGGTTTCTCAGGACAAGGAACTGTTCGGGCTTGCTCGTGCCGGGTCGGTCGAGGGGAGCGATCCCGACCGACCAACCTTTGAGGCCGGGCGGCGGGTCGCCGACGACGATGTCACCTGCCCCTGCCACGAGGGTCTGAGTGATCCCGTTTGCCTTCAGGATCTTCACGGCCGCCTCGGACGCATAACCCTTGGCGATCCCCCCGAGGTCAAGTTTCACGCCCGACGCGAGTCGGACAGTCTTCGCGACGGGATCGAGCGTGATCTTCCTGTAACCGACGAGTGACCGGGCGTGGGCTAACGTTTCGGGATCGGGGAGCTTGCCGTCGCGGCGGGCTCGCCTCCAGAGCCGCACCACCGGGGCGATCGTGGGGTCGAACGCCCCGTCCGATCGTTCGGCCATCGCGACGGACCGGGACAGGACGTCGAACAGGTCGTCGCTGACGCGGACGGGAGGCCCGCCGGACTTCTCGCAAAGCCGCATCAACTCGCTTTCGGGGTCATAGTCGCTCAGGGCCTTGTCGAGCGAGGCGATCCGCGCGAAGGCCGCCTTCATGGCGTGTCTGGCGGTCGCGTCGTCAGAGGTGTATAAAATAATCTTGAAGGGGCTCCCCATATGGGTCTCAACCGCTTCGAACCGCTCGACACGCGGCTCCCCGCCGCCGAGCCACAGGGCAAGCGCCGGGATCATCGCGGGGCAAAGTCCCACCATGCTCTTCTCCTTCGAATGGAGCGACCGACTCGTGTCCACAACCCCTTCACGCCGGCACTGCGGCCGTGCTTCGATCGTGACGTGCGCCGCCCTTCTCATTTTGTCAACGGGACCGGCACGCGCCCAGGCTCCCGCCGAAATGAAGCCCTATACCGAAGTGATCGCCGGCACCGAGATGAAGTTCGATCTCCTACCGATCCCCGGCGGCGTCTTCGAGATGGGCAGCCCGGCTACGGAATCCAAACGAGGCGACGACGAAGGCCCGGTTCATCGGGTGAAGATCGCCCCGTTCTGGATGGGCAAATATGAAGTGAGCTGGGATGAGTATTACGAATATGCCCTGAGCCTCGACATCAAGCGAAAAGAAGAGGAGAAGATCGACCTGACGACGCTCCCGCCGACCGAGAAAGCTGCCGACGCGGTCACGCGCCCAACACCCCCGTATGCCGACATGACCTTCGGCTTCGGCCGCAGGGGACAGCCAGCGATCTGCATGACCCACCACGCCGCGATCGAATACTGCCGATGGCTCTCGGCCAAAACCGGCAAGACGTACCGCCTACCCACCGAGGCCGAGTGGGAATATGCCTGCCGCGCCGGAACGAAGACCGCCTACTCGTTCGGCGACGATCCCTCGATGCTCGGCGATTATGCCTGGTTCGTCGAGAACGGTGAGAAGCCGCAGCCGGTCGGCAAGAAGAAGCCGAATCCGTGGGGCCTTTATGATATGCACGGAAACGTTGCCGAGTGGTGCGTGGATCTTTATGCGGCAGACATTTACACAAAGTTCGCGAAGCAAGGCGAGGTCGACCGGCCGGTCCTGTTGCCGACGGGCAAGGAATATCCGTACGTCGCGCGAGGCGGATCATGGGACGACGACCCCGAGAAGCTCCGCGCGGCCGCCCGTCGGCCTTCGAACCTCGACTACAGCATCCGCGATCCCCAGCGGCCCCAGAGCATCTGGTGGCACACCGACGCCCAGTTCGTCGGCTTCCGTGTCGTCCGTCCGCTCGACGAGCAAGAAAATCTCAAGGGGTTCCGGTCCCCGGTGGTGAAGGGGAAAGGGACGCGTTAGTCTTGAGGTCAACATCCCGACCGCCCAGTGTGGTCGGCGACATATTCACGCCTGCCAACGACATATCACCTGCCATAACCAGCCCGGGGAGACCGACAAGATGACCGATCCCAAGCCAAGCGCCACGTCTTCGCGACGCGAGTTCCTGACCACGACCGCCGCCGTCGCCAGCACCGCCGCCCTCCTGGGCGCGGTCACCCCGGTCCACGCGGCGGGCAGCGACACGATCAAGATCGGCCTCATCGGGTGCGGAGGGCGCGGGACGGGGGCGGCCACGAACACCTGTACCGGTAACGAAGGCGTCGTCATCCACGCGATGGGCGACCTCTTCAAGGACAATCTCGAAACCAGCCGCAACCGTCTCAAGAACGACGAACATTGCAAGGGCAAGTTCAACGTCACCGATGCCCGCGCCTTCTCCGGTTTCGACGCCTACAAGCAGGTCATCGACTGCGGGATCGACATGGTCATCCTCGCCACCCCTCCCGGCTTCCGGCCAATGATGCTGGAATACGCCGTGAAGGCGGGCAAGAACATCTTCACCGAGAAGCCGGTCGGAGTCGACGGCCCCGGCATCCGCAGGGTGTTGGCCGCCTACGAAGAGGCCAAGTCGAAGGGCCTGGGGATCGTCGCCGGCACGCAGCGTCGGCACGAAGCCCCTTATCTCGAAGCCATGAAGCGCATTCAGGGCGGCGCGATCGGCGACATCACCTCGGCCCGTTGCTACTGGAATCAGGGAGCCCTCTGGGTCCGCACGCTGAAGGAAAAGGAAGAGAAGAAGTGGAGCGACATGGAGTGGCAGATCCGCAACTGGCTCTACTTCACCTGGCTCTCCGGCGACCACATCGTCGAGCAGCACGTCCACAACCTTGACGTCATTAACTGGGCGTTGACCAAAGATTCGGCCGAACCCGGTCACCCCCTCTCCTGCGTTGGTCTCGGCGGCCGACAGGTTCGCACGGCGGCCGACTACGGCAACATCTACGACCATTTCGCCATCGAATATGTCTATCCCGATAACGTCCACGTCCAGAGCATGGCCCGGCAGATCGAGAACACGCAGGGCAACGTTTCTGAGCAGGTCGTCGGCACCAAGGGCTCGTGGACCAGCAACGGTCAGCGGTTCAACTTCTCTAACGGCAAGAAGGGCCGCGTCGACGCCAAGGGGATCGACCCCTACGTCCAGGAGCACAAAGACCTCGTCGCAAGCATCCGCGACGGCAAGCCCCTCAACGAGTTGAAGACCGTCGCCTATAGCACGCTCACCGCGATCATGGGCCGGATGTCAACCTACACGGGCCAGGAAGTGAGCTGGGATCAGGCCCTCAACAGCACCGAGGAGACGATGCCGAAGGATCTGTCCTTCCGCTCGATCCCGACCCCGCCGGTCGCCGTTCCGGGCCGGACCAAGTTGAGCTAAGTCGGTCTTTTTGCAAGACTCGCGACGGGTGGCGGGGCCGTTCCCGCCACCCGTCGTTTTCCATTTACCGAGAGGTCTCGCCCCATGCGTCAATCACTGGGATGGATGCTCGTTGCTATCGCCCTCCTGGGCGTTTCAGCACGCGCGGACGACGCCAAGATCGTCGTCATCGCCGGCCGGCCGAGCCACGGCCCCGGCGACCACGAATTCAACGCCGGTTGCAAACTCCTGGTCGAATGCCTCAAAAAGGTCGGCGGCGTTAATCCCGTCTTCGTCGCGGGCGGCTGGCCCAAAGACGAGAGCGTCTTCGACGGCGCGAAGTCGGTCGTCTTCTTCATGGACGGCGGCGGCGGTCATCCGATCATCCAGGGCGACCACCTCTCCACCCTCAAGCGTCTGATGGATCAGGGCGTCGGTCTCGTCTGCCTGCACTATGCCGTGGAGATCCCCAGGGATAAGGGCGGGAAGGAACTCCTCGACTGGCTCGGCGGTTACTACGAGAGCGGCTATTCGACGAATCCGCACTGGGTGGCCAACGTCCAATCGCTTCCCGAACATCCGATCACGCGCGGGGTGAAACCGTTCGCCGTCCCGGACGAGTGGTATTTCAACATGCGATTTCGCCCCGAGATGAAGGGGGTCGTCCCCATCGTCACCGCCAAGCCCGACGACAAGACCCGCGAGGGCGTTTCGGCCTCACCCCGAGGGCCTTACTCGCACATTGTCGAAGCCAAAGGCCGCGACGAGATCCTCGCCTGGGCCACCGAACGGGCCGACGGCGGCCGAGGCTTCGGCTTCACGGGTGCCCACGCCCACAAGAACTGGGGCGAACCCAACTTCCGGAAGCTCGTCCTCAACTCGATCCTCTGGACGGCGAAGGTCGACATCCCGCCCGACGGCGTGAAGAGCGCCGTCAGCGCCGAAGACCTCAAGAAGAACCTCGATCCCAAGGGGAAGTGAGACCGGGCGACTTCGAGATTCGATCCGGAGAAACGACATGTCTGTCTCGATCGATCTGACGGGGCAGAGTGCCCTCATCACGGGATCGTCGCAAGGGATCGGGGCCGCGATCGCGCGTCGGCTACACCAGGCCGGCGCGTTCGTGGTCCTTAACCACCCGAACCTGGGCGAAGGCCGGACGAAGGCCGACGCCGAATCACTCGCTTCTGAATTCAACGCGATGCGGACGAACTCCGCCCAGGTCATGGCGGCCGACGTGAGCGATGCCGATGCCGTCGCCTCAATGATGAAGTCCGTCAAAGACTCCCGAGGCGGCCTCGATCTGCTCGTGAACAACGCCGGTATCCTCCGCGACCGGACGATCGCGAAGATGTCGCTCGACGAGTGGCAGGCCGTGATCGACGTGAACCTGACCGGGGTCTTCCTCGGCTGCAAGTTCGGCCTGGAAATCCTAAGCGATGGCGGCGCGATCGTGAATATGGGAAGTTTGTCGGCCTCGGCAGGGTTTCATGGCCAGTCGAACTATGCGGCGGCGAAGGCAGGCGTAGAGGCCCTCACCCGGGTCTTGAGCCGCGAGTGTGCCCGGCGACGGATTCGGGTCAACGCCGTGGCTCCCGGCGTCATCGACACCGACATGGTGAAGACAATCCCGGCCGAAATTCGTGCCGAAATGATCCGACATATCCCGCTCGGTCGGCTCGGTGGACCGTCGGAAGTCGCCGACGCCGTCCTCTTCCTCTGCTCGCCTCTGGCCGCCTATGTGACCGGGCACGTCCTCGAAGTTGACGGCGGTTGGCGCGGCTGAGGCACTGCCGGGGCGCATCGAACAGAAGGATACGGTACAATACTTCACCCTAACCTGATGACAACTGGCACTCTCCCCGGGAGACCTGGCGATGGCGACGGCCGATCTAACGACTGGACCTCATGAGGAACCTGAGGCGAGGCCGGATTCTTCGGTCGAAGCAGAATCGCCGATCGAGGCGGAACCCGAAGTCATTCCAGAGCCCCAGGTCCCGCCAGAGCCCCAGGTCCCGAGTCTGGGTTGGGACCCGTCCCTCGTCGCGCGTCCGATCGGCTTCGGCTGGGATTCCGAGGCGGTGGTCGTCGATTGGGAAGGGCAAGGACGGGCCGACGTCCTGGTGACGGCTGGCGGTGGCCCTGCCGGTCGGTCGGCCCGCGTTTTTCGACTCGTAAGCCCCCCCGGCGAGCGCCCCACTCGCTATGACGCCGGGACGCGTATCGATGGGCTCGACGGCCTGCGCTGCCTGTGCCTTTTCCCATCGGGTTCCGAGGGTCGGTTTGACCTCGTCGGGCTCTCGTCTGACGGCCTGGTTCTGATCCGCAATCGCGGTACATCGGCTGCCCCCGCGTTCTCCGATCGGGAGTCGCTGGACCTCGGCCCTGACCTCGGTGCGGGGCCTTGCCGGGTCTCTCAACTCGTCGCGATCGACTGGGACGGCGATCGTCTGATCGATCTTCTAGTCGGGCTCGAAGAGATCACTGATTACTGGCCGGATGCGCTGCCGGTCGAGCAAAAGGTCGGTTTCAATCAACTCGGATCGCACCCCGGTTACGACCGCGCCGGGAAGTGGCGGGGACGTGCCCCGGTTGGCAAGATCCGCTGGTTGAAGAACGTCGGCCAGGCGGGATCGCCCCGGTTCGAGCTTCAAGACGAACTCGTCCCCGAGAACGGGACCCTCGACGTCGACCTTAACCCCGCCGCCCTCGCGGTCTCGTGGGGCGGCGGCGGGGCGCTCGAGCTGATGACGTCCGACCGTCGGGGCCAGGTTCGCCTCTATCGGAACTTCGGCGGCCAGCGTCCCCCCGTGCTCATGGAACCTCGGAACCTGCTCGCGTCGGGCAAGCCCCTCGAACTCCCAGACGACCGCACGACCGTCACCGCCGCTGATATCGACGGCGACCGACGTGTTGAATTACTGTTCGGAACGTCGACCGGGGGAGTCTTCGCGGTCCACTCGGGCACCAGTCGCGATTCGGCTCTCGCTCCCGCCGCGCTGACCCAGGAGCCGGGCGAGTTGAATCTCGGTGGCCGGGCGGTCGTCACGACGGCCGACCTCGACGGCGACGGCGGGCTCGACCTCGTCGTCGGCGACGCGGCCGGGCGGCTCCGCTGGTTCAAAGATCTGGGCCAAGGGGTCCAGCATCGCTACGGTGATCCGGTTGTGATCGAGTCGGGCGGAGTTCCCTTTCGGCTCGATCCCGGTCCCGATGGACGTCTGCACGGCCCGATCGCACCACGCCTGGGCTACGCGTGCCCTACCCTGGCGGATTGGAATGGCAACGGCCGTCACGACCTAATCCTCGGCGGTGCGGGCGGCGAGATTCTCTGGTTGAAGAACGACGGGTCGAAGACCGACCCGCGTTTCGCCCTCCCGGTCCAATTCGTCTGCGGCGGAGCCCCGGTCATCACGCCCCCTCGCGTTCGACCCGCTGTTGCCCACTGGACCGAGTCGGGAAACCTTGACCTGATCGCCCTCGACTTGCAGGGCTTTCTCTGCGTCTACGCAGGGGCCCTGACGAACGAAGTCGCCCCCCCGGTCCCGCTGGTCGACGTTCTCGGTCGCCTCATCCGGCTCGATGGCGCCTTCGGCCAGAATGGCCGCGTCTCCCTCTGGGCAGGCGATTGGACGGGGTCGGGACGGAACGACATCCTGGTCGGTTTTGCGCGTGAGTCGCGTCATCTCCTCCCCGGGTTGATCGGCAAAGTTCCCGCCTCGGTCGAGCTGCTCTCGACGGTGCTCCTGCTCGAAAATCAGGGCCGAAACACCTTGATTCCTCGGGTTGTGACCCATGCCGACGGCCGTCCGCTCGTGATTGGGACCGAAGGTTGCAGCCCCTCGGGTGTGGCAGGGCCGGGAGGCGGCCTCGACCTGGTCGTCGGGTCGGATGACGGCGGCCTCCATTACTTCCGCCGCGACGAACTTCGTTGGTGAGAGAGACGCATCATGGCCGACCCGAGACCCGAACCTGACCCTGAGATCGCCGATGCGTCGTTCCTCTTCGGTCAGACCTCGAACGAGGACCTGACGCCTAAACGTCCTGTCCCGGTCGGGTCGGCCGACGGATACGACGTCGAAGGTCCCGAGCCCGAACCCGGGACGCCGCCGGTCGCTCCCATCCTGCCCGCAAGGGTCCAGCAAGGGGAAAAGGCGGCTCGGCGCCCCAAGCCCAACGCACGCGAGACATCCTCAGGCGTCGAGCAGGTCTGGTCGCGAGGCGAGGAATGGGGTGAAAGCCTCGCGCGTCTCGCCCTTGGCCTGCTCGTCGCGGCGTTCGTGCTCTACACGACCTTCGATCTCGTCGCCCTGTCCCTCTGGGCGATGCTCCTGCTCGCGAGCCTTGCCGGGTTGATCGTGCTGGCGTATCCGCTCTTCATTACCCTGGAGCGGCCGGTCCGGATGACGCCCGAGCAGGCGATCAAGGACTATTTCGGGGCCTTCTC
>JANXSY010000065.1 GCA_025356435.1 Isosphaeraceae bacterium
CGGTCGATCTATGAGAGGAGCTATTCTAGCGAGAATAAAAAACCTGTAAGGTGACCTGTAAGCGGGCTGCCGTCGAAAGTGGGTTCTTCCACAAACTCTTGACCAAAAGCCAGTTGCGATATAAAAATTATTAGACCGCAGCGGACTCAAAATCCGGTGGGGTAACACCCGTGTGGGTTCAAGTCCCACCTTCGGTACTGATAGCAAACGATCGGCGACCCGGCCGTTGACCGCGAGGAGCCATCCGTGCTCTTCGGTCTGGAACGGCGGATCGTCTTGCCCGGCCCTTCCGATTTGGCGAGGCCGTTGCAGGATCTCGGAGAGTGAGTTCGGTACGAACCGAGTCCTCTGCCGACGTGAATGCACTTCAAATCGGCTTCGGCTTCGTGATCGTCATCCGATCGAGGAGCCGTAGACGCTCCGTCCCAATTTTGACTCGCGGCGGCGCTTCGCCCGGATCACAATTTGACGAAGCCGCTTACGATCGGTAGACTATCTTTCTGCCCAAAAAATCACCCTGTCCGAACTCTCAGAACGGCCGCCCGGGGCAAATTGTCTCGGGATCGCGGCCCGGAATGGTCAAAGGATCGTCTCGGGAGGTCGCCCTCGTGTCCATCGCGGTTAAAGATCTGATCGACGCCGGAGTGCATTTCGGTCACCGGGCCAGCCGGTGGAATCCGAAGATGAAGCCGTACATCTACGGCAAGCGGAACCTGATCCACATCATCGACTTGAAAGAGACCGTCCGAGGTCTCCTCCGCGCGACCAAGTTCTTCAATCGCGTTGCCTCGAACAACGGGCTGATCCTCTTCGTCGGTACGAAGCGCCAGGCCGCTGAGACCCTCGTCGAGGAATGTGCCCGGTCCCAGATGCCCTACGTCACTGAGCGATGGCTCGGCGGCACGCTGACCAACTTCCGGACGATCCGCAGCCGGCTCGAACGGCTTGAAGAGCTTGAGGAAACGCTCGACGGCGAGCAGGCCCTCAGCTACTCCAAGAAGATGATCGCCACGCTCACCCGCGAGCGGACGAAAATCGACCGCAATCTCTCGGGCATCCGCCACATGACTCGCCTCCCTGAGGCGCTGTTCATCATCGACCCGCACCGCGAGCATATCGCGGTTTCCGAAGCGAAGAAGCTCGGAATCAAGGTCGTCGCGCTCCTCGACACCGACTGCGATCCCGACGATGTCGACTTGCCGATCCCCGGCAACGACGACAGCATGCGGTCGATCGAGCTGGTCGTGAAGCGGCTGATGGATGCGATCATCGAAGGTAAGGCGTCCGCGCCCCCCGAGCCCCCGCCCCGTGAGAATGACGGCGGCCCCCAGGGTGGACGTGGTGGCGACCGCGATCGTCGCGGCGGCGGCAATGACCGTCGCGGCAATGACCGTGGCCCCTCGCGTGGTCCCGCCATCGCCCGATCGAGTGCCCGAGCGGTGACTGCACCCGTCACCGAGGTCGAAACCTCAGTCCCGGCCGCCGGAGCCGTTGCGGCCCCGGTGACCGAAGTGCCCGCTGTCGAGGCCCCGGTGACCGATGCTCCCGCCGTCGAGGCGTCGAGCGAAGCCCCGGCCGTCAAGGCCCCGGTCGCCGAAACTCCCGCCGTCGAGGCGTCGAGCGAAGCCCCGGCCGCCACCCCGGCCGAGTAAGCTCGGCAGGCTGACCGCGTCAAACCGAACCGGCTCTTGGTGTGGGGACTGGACGTCCAATCCAGCCCCACACCATCAAAATCCCGGTCGCCCGTCCCGATTCGGCCGAATCGTGGCAACTGGCACCGAGATCCCGCACGTCTTAACGGACCGTTACGAAGGAGAATCCGCGATGGCCGAGATCACGGCCCAGATGGTGAATGAATTCCGCAAGCAGACCGGCCTCGGCTTGATGGAGTGCAAGAACCTCCTGAAAGAAGCCGAAGGGGACCCCAAGAAGGCCAGCGAGCTTGCCAAGGTCAAGCACGGCAAGAACGCCGAAAATCGCGCCGGCCGCGCCACCAATGCGGGCCGGGTCGAGGTCTACGTCCATCACGACGGCAAGCAAGGTGCGATGGTTGAGGTCAACTGCGAGACTGACTTCGTCGCCCGTAACGACGAATTCCGCCAACTCTGCAAAGACCTGGCTGTCCACATCCTCGGGGCGAACCCGAAATTCATCCGACGCGAAGACGTATCGGCCGAGCTGCTCCAGGCCCAGAAAGACGTCCTCATTGCCGAGGTCGCCAACAAGCCTGAGAACATGCGCGAGAAGATCGTCGAAGGCAAGCTGAGCCGTTGGGCCGGCGAGAACCACGTTCTCCTCGACCAGCCCTTCGTCAAAGATGACGCCAAGACGATCCGTCAGCTCATCTCGGAAGTCAACGCCCGCACCGGTGAGAATATCTCGGTCGGACGATTCGCGCGATTCATCGTCGGCGAGGCAACTGCCCCGGCCGAAGTCCAAGACTAAGTTTTCGCTGCGCGGACCGGCTCGCCCTCGTCATTTCGCATCTCTCGCGGTGGGGACTCTTCAGATGGACGTCGTTCAAGCCGGTCCGCCCGTCTTCCGCAGGGTCATGCTCAAGCTCTCAGGCGAGAGCTTCTGCCGGCCCGGAGAAGGCGGGATCGACGTGGAAGAGGTCAGCCGGATCGCCCGCCAGGCCTCGCGTGTCGCGGCCAAGGGGGTCGAACTGGCGATCGTCGTCGGCGGGGGCAACATCCTTCGGGGTGCCTCGCTCCGCGGCTCCGAAGTCATCAAGGAAGCCACCGCCCACTACATGGGAATGACCGCGACCGTCATCAACGGGCTCGCCTTGCAGGATGCCCTTGAGACGGTCGGGTGCGCCACCCGGCTCATGACCACGATCCACATGGCCGAGGTTGCCGAACCCTTTATCCGCCGCCGGGCCCTTTCGCACCTCGCGAAGGGCCGGGTCATCATCCTCGCCACGGGCACGGGCAGCCCGTTCGTCACGACCGACACCGCCGCGGCGCTTCGCGGTAAAGAGTTGGGCGTCGAGGTGATCCTCAAAGCAACCCGCGTCGACGGCGTTTACTCGGCCGATCCCGAGAAGAACCCGCACGCCGTCCTCTACGACCAGCTGAAATACGACCAGGTCCTCCGCGAAGACCTCAAGGTCATGGACATGACCGCCATCGGCATGTGCCTGGACAACGGCCTGCCGATCCTGGTGTTCAACTTCAAGAAGGAAGGGAACATCGAGCGAGCCATCGCTGGCGAGCCGATCGGGACGTGGATCGCCAACATCCCGCGACCCCGGCCCATCGTCGGGGCCTGAGCCGCCAACCCGTGGCACTCTCGAAGCGATCGCGTAGAATGAGCCAATTAGGGACCACGGGGCGACCGACCGTCGCCCGCTTCGCGAGGTGAGTTATGAGCATTGAAGAGATCGCGTTGGAGGCGGAGGAGCGGATGGAGAAGAGCATTGCTCTCCTCGCCGATCAGCTCAAGGGTGTCCGCACCGGCCGGGCGAACGTCGGCCTGATCGACTCGATCCGCGTCGAGTATTATGGCTCATACACCCCGCTCAAACAGCTCGCGAACCTGAGCACCCCCGAACCCCAACAGATCCTGATCCGCCCCTTCGACCCGACGGTCATCGGCGACATCGTCAAGGCGATTCAGGCCAGTGACCTCGGCCTGACGCCGAACTCTGACAATAAAGCTGTCCGGCTCAACGTCCCCTCGCTCTCCGTCGAACAGCGGAAGAAGCTCGTGGGTCGGGTGAAAGACCTCGCCGAAGAAGCGAGAATCTCGATCCGCAACATCCGCCGCGACGCCAACAAGGCCGCCGACAAAGAACTGATCGACAAGGTCCTCACCGAAGACGACCTCGAGAAGTGCAAAGAAGAGGTCCAGGGCCTGACCAAACGCTTTGAGGGCAAGGTCAACGAAATGGCCGAGAAGAAGTCCGCAGAGATTCTCGAAATCTCCTGACGTCCGAGTCGGTCCAAGCCACCTTGAAGCTCTCGTAAGTCTCGCTTGCGGAGAGTGAATCTTCTAGCGCGGTTCCTATTTGAATGTCATAGTTCTTGTAGGCTGGACCCAGCACCTGAACCATCCGCAAAGCTGGGTCCAGATCTGCCCTATTTGTTATTGATGCGTTTGACCGCTCGAACACCCACGCCGATGACCGCAAGGGCGAAGAACGCCAGCAATGTTTGTGTGCGAAGCTGCCCCCCCTCCGCCGCCCTGGTCTTGGTAATTGCCAGCAATCACACCGGATTTATTGATGGCGAACGGTTCAGAGTCGCCCAGGTTCGACACCTTGCCGCCCAAGGAAACCGCGTTGGTCGAATTGATGGAACCGATGAACGTGCCGACGTTGTTGATCGACACGGCAGGGCCTCCTCTCATCGGCGTGATCGACGAAGTCTTGCCGCCGCTGAAGGGGAACGACTGCGCATCGGCCCCCGTCGGCGACGTGTTGTAGGAACGGATCGACCTCCGCACGGGAGCCTGTCTCCTATCGCGGCAACTCCCCGGTTCGAGAACCGGCGCTAACCCCATCCAACGGCCTTCCCTTGGCAGGAAGTGGACCTGACCATCCTCCTGGGAATCGATCAAGAGCCCGTCATTAATCCGATTTGAGAACGCGAAGGATCTGGCCGGGTCGGAAGCTCTGCGGCAGTTCCGAAGCCTCGAGCAACCATCGCACGCCACTGCAACCGTAGGTTCCGGCGATGTCCGAATCGGGGGGATGGCCGAGGTAGATCAGCTTGAGGGGAGGACCGTCGATTGGCCGGAGGTTATCGTCGGCGAGGCGGGCGGTGACGGTGCCGCCGTTCGGGTCGCCGTTGAGCAGTGAGGGGAAGTCTCGGCGCGTGCCGGAGAATAAGGTGATCGTGATTCGCTTCCCGTCCATACGGTCGATCCAGGCGGGGAAACCACCCTTCTTGATCACTGCGATGTGTCTGGCTCGCTGGCGATCGGTGGCGAGCTTGTGCGTCTCGAGGCCGACCCAGATGTCGGTGCAGGTCCCCCGGCTCAACGTGGTGCGGCCGGTGGTGTTGAAGAGTAAGACGTCGCCCGCACTCAGGTCGCCCTGCGTCCCCTGTTTTTCCCCTTTCCAGACGCGGGTCCGGTCGTCAACGGCGAAGGTTGCCCTACCGAAGTCGGGGGGGCGGACCATTGCCTCCTTCTCGTCTTTCACGAGGGCGTGCTGCGTCGCAACGAGGATCGCACCCTCAACGAGTCTCACAGAGTCGAGTCGGTAGGTGAGGCGGCGGTTCGCGAGAGAGGTGAACTCGTCCGAGATCACGGCAGCCCGAGTGAACGCGCCTCTCTCATCTTGATGGAGGGCAAACCGACAGCGCGTGCCGAGGGGCACGTCCTGGAGGTCGGTCTCGGCGTCGAGGTACATCACCGCGCCGTACGGAGGCATGATGAAATCGACGATCTCGCCGCTGCGGTCGACCCGGAAGCGGCCCGAGCGACCGTTCTCGTTGATCTTCAAGAGTTCGCCGATGACCTCGTGCGCTGAGTCGATCGGGGGGAGCTCACCGGGCTTGGGGCGATACCAGGGGAGATGGTCCTTCCCTGAATCGGTGCGATAGGGGTAGAGGTTGGGGTCGACGGGGTCGGGCCGGAAGCCGGAGACTTCGCTATACAAAGACTCGCCGAAGGGCATGTCGTTGACGGGCCACGAGGGGTGGGCAAAGAGGCGGATGACCCGGCCTTTGCGGAACCCTTCAAGCAGGAGGTCGGGCTCGATCACCCATCGGACGCCGCCGCAGCCGTGGCCGAGGGTGGCCACGGGCTGGGATTCGAGCACGATGGCCTGCTTGCGGTCGACGGGAGGGTTATAGGTACGCAACTCGTCATTGCCGACCACGGCACCAACCGACCACCGCTGGGTCGGCTCGATGCGTTCCTCCTTCAACAACCCCCGCAAGCCCTCCGGGTCGCCGAACAGGGTGACGGTGAGCCTCTTGCCCTCAACGCGGTCGATCCAGCAGGCCAGTCCTCGCTCTTTGACGAACGCCGTGTGCCGTCGCCGCTGCGCCTCGGTTGTGAGTCTGTGCGTCTCAACGCCCACCCAGACTTCGGCACAGAGATCGTTGCCGGAAAGGTTGATGCGCACGCGGTCACCGATCGTGAGATCGCCGATCTTGACGGCCTTGTCGCCCTTCCAGAACCGCGTGTGTCGATCAACCCGCAACTCGCGACCCGTCGGCGTCCCACCCGACACGTTGAGCTTGCCCTCGGCGACCTTGATCGCGTCGAGTCGGAGGTCGGCGGTCAGGGTGAAGTCGTCGCGGATGGTTGCGACTCGGGTGAATGCGCCTTGATTGTCTTGATAGGTGCCGAAGTGGAGGAGCGTGCCGAGGGGAACGTCGCGGAGGTCAGCCTCGGCGTTGAGGTAAAACACCGTGCCGTAGGGGGGCAGCGTGAAATCGACAAGCGTCCCGTCGTCGGTCCTGCGGAACTGGCCCGATCGATGGATGAAGTCAGCCTCCAGCAGCACGCCTTTGACGACGTGCTCAGAGCCGAGGGGCGGAAACTCGCCGGGCTTGAGGCGATACCAGGGGAGGTGTCCGTTCGATTGATCGGTGCGAAAAGGCAGACTCGGGTCGACTTTCGAGGGCGGTTCGGACGTGACGATGAGGGCAAAGAGGAGGAGGCAGGCCCTCATGCCACGACCTCCGAGATTGCGCCGAGGCTGTCGACGAACCGTTCGGTCGGCACGCCCATCTTCTGCAACATGGTCAGCATGAGGTTACTCAGGCGGGCCTTCTCGTCGCGGGGCCTGCCGCAGAGGCTGAGCCACTCGGCGTAGTCGAGTTTGTAGCCGCCTTCCGTGGGCTTGTTGTAGTCAAGGTGCTGTCCATGCTTGAGGCCGAGGCCCCGGCCGCCCGCGAGCAGGATCGGCAGGTTGCTGTTGGAGTGGCTGTGGCCGTAGCTCATCCCGGAGCCGAAGAGGACCATCGTGCGGTCGAGCAGCGGCTCGCCACCGTCGTTGACAGCCTGGAGCTTGTCGAGGAAGTAGGCGAATTGCTGCATGAGAAAGACGTCGCTCTTGGCGAGGCGGGCGAGCACTTCGGGGTCGCCGCCGTGGTGCGAGAGCTGGTGGCGCGACTGCGTGATGCCGATCTCGGGGATCGCCAGGCCGTTGCCCTCGCTGCCACTCATATAGGTGACGACGCGGGTCATGTCGGTACGGAGGGCGAGGACGATCAGGTCGTACATCGTTCGGTAGTAGTCGCCGGCCTGGTCCTTCGTGACGTTCCGCTTGAACGGAGCACCATCGACCTTCGGCTTGGGCCGGTCGAGCCAGGCGTCGAGCCGGACGGTGCGCTGCTCGACATCCCGGACCGAGTGGAGATATTCATCGAGCTTCGTGCGGTCGTCGGTCCCGAGGTCGCGGCGGAGCGACTTCGCCTCATCGAGTACGGCGTCGAGCACGCTCCGCCTACGGGTCAGGCCGAGCCGTCGGGCCGCGACGCCTCCGGCCTCTTCGCCGAAGAGGCGATCGAAGACGTTGCGCGGGTTGTCCTCGGCGGGGAGGGGAACGCCGTCTCGCGAGAAGGCCAGTGTGGTCGAGTTGTTCGGCTGGCCGGTCCCCGAGCTGATCGAGAGTTCGAGCGAGGCAAACCGCGTGTGTGGCGACGTCACCTCGGCCATCAGCTGGTCGCATGAGATTGTATTGTGATACTGCCGCGCGCTCTGTGCATCGATCCTCGCGCCGGTGAGCCAGGTATCAGCGCAGACGTGGGCCTGTCCGAGCCCGTTCGGGTGGTGAAGGCCGCTGAAGATCGTGAACTCGTTACGCAACTTTTCGAGGGGACGCAGCGCGGGCGAGAGGGGATATCCGCGACCGGGTTTCGTCACCTGCCAGGTCATCCCGTTGACGCCGTTGGGGATGTAGACGAACACGCTCCGACGCGGCCGGGCGGCCTCCTGACTGGCGGCGGAAGCCCGCAGCGGGGTCATCGCGCCCAGCATCGGCAGAGCCATCGCGGTGCCGACACCCCGGAGGAAGTGACGGCGGGAGAGGAGCCAGCGCTGGGACAAGACATTGCTCATCAGTCGTCTCCGAGCCGTCATCGTTTCTGGAAAAGATCGCTGAGCACGAGAGCTTCGACGAACATCGCCAGCCGGTAGTCGCGGCGTCTCGCATTCGCGGCGACCTCTGCGAGCGCCTTGCGGTCGTCGAAGGTCATCCCCCTGCGCATCGCATATGTGGCCAGCTTGCCTGCGAAGGCCGAGGCAAACTTATCGACGTCGTCGACCATCAGTGCCTTGAGTGCCGAAGCATCGGCGAACTTGCGGCCGTCGGGGAGTTCGCCGCTGGCGTTGATCACCGGGTTTGCCCCCGAGCCGTCGCGGATCTCTTCAACCGTCCGCCAGCGGCCGATCGCGTCGTATTGGTCAAACGCCAGGCCGAGCGGGTCGATCTTGCGATGACAGCCCGCGCAGTTGGGCTCACTGCGATGCGCCTCAATCTTCGCCCGCAGCGAAGTCTTCGGCCCGTTCGGCATCGTGGGTTGGATCGCGGCCACGTTCGGCGGCGGGGGAGGGGGTGGGTTGCCGTAGATCGATTCGAGCACCCACTTCCCGCGATGCACCGGCCGATGACGCGTGCCGTCGGAGGTGAGGCCAAGGACCGACGCCTGAGTGAGCAGGCCGCCCCGGTGATCGCCCGGCCCGATCGGCACACGACGCATCTCTTCGCCCTCAACTCCGGGGATGCCGTAGTGATGCGCGAGGATCGCGTTCAGCATCGTCCAGTCTGAGGCGAGGAACTCGCGGATCGGCAGGTCATGCGTCAAGACTTCGCGGAAGAACGAGGTCGACTCACCGACCATGCTCTTTTCGAGATATTCGTCATATTCGGGATAGATCTTCCGGTCAGGTTGGAACATCCCCACCCGCCTCAACTGAAGCCACTGACGTGGGAAGGACTCAGCGAAGGCGGCGATCCTCGGTTCGCCCATCATCCGCCGCACCTCAGCACGCAGCGTCTCGGGCTCGTGCAGCTTGCCCCGGCGGGCGAGGTCAAGGAGGCGGTCGTCGGGCATCGTGCTCCAGAGGAAGTAGGAGAGCCGCGATGCCAGCTCCCAATCGTTCAGACCCAGAGACGGATGCTCAGCCGACCCCTCGACCAGAAAGAGGAAACTGTGCGAACAGAGCACGGCAAGCAGGCCCGTCCGCACCGACGCCTCAAACCCTTCACCGAGCCGTCGTGAGTTCTCATAGAGCGCCACTAACCGATCGAGTTCGCCGGGACGGACAGGGCGTCGATAGGCGCGTGTGGCAAACCGGGCGAGAACCTCGCGGGCGTAGGTAACGTCTTTGGTCGCAGACTCTCCGCCGAAGAAGATGCGTTTGTGGGCGGGGGGCGGCCACGACTCCTGCAATGGGCCTTCCCACTCGATCCAGTCGAGCAAGATCGTCGGCCAGATCGGTTTGCCGGAGTCGTCTGTGAGCTTGATCTGCCAGGGCTGGCGTGCCGACATCCGGAAGAACGGCCGGTAATTCAGGGGGCGCGACGCCCGCTCCTCGGGGTTTGGCCCGGGCACAGCGTTGACGATGCGGATCAGGTGCGTGCCGGCCGGCAGGTGGGCGCGGAATTCGAGGGTGACGGGTTGATCTTCGGCCGCAATCACGTCGCGATCGATCAGCGTCCGGCCGATGTCCGCCGCGTAGATCCGCAACCGAGCGGCGCGACCGCCCTCGGGCCGCAATCCGCTCAGCTTCACCCGCACGGCGTATTCGCCCGGGGTGGCGATCTGAAGGTCTCGGGCGTCAAGCGCACCGTTGTTGGGCACGATGTCGGCACGGACCTGATCGAGCAGCCCCCGCGTGGCCAGTTCCGCCGCGATGTCGTCGCGTACGCGCAGTTTCGCCGCCGACCAGCGTGTGACCTCCGACTTCGGCCGGGCACCGATCGCCAGCGCCTCGTCGAGGACCGACTCTGCCGCCGCCAGATATTTCTCGATGTGCGCGGGCGAGAGCGTGAGCACCGACCCAACCCGCTCGAAGCCCTGCCAGTCGGGGTCTTCAGGCAGACCGGCAGGGTCGTCGGCGTCGAACGTCACGCCGAGCAGGTCGCGGATCGTATTGCGATACTCTTCGCGCGAAAGCCGACGGAACGAGACCTTCTCGCCGAGCGACGCCCTGCGCTCGGCCTCGGCCCCCATGATCTGCGCCGAGATCCATTCGGAGACGCGGACCATCTCCTCTGCCTTCGGGCGGGGTTCCTTCGGCGGCGGCATCTCGCCGGAGTTGATCCGGTCCATGATCTCGGACCATCGCCCGGCCGTTCGCGTCTCGGCGAAATCCTTCCCAAGCGTGTCGACCCGGAGTTCACCCTTCGCCTTCGCCTCGCCGTGGCAACTCACGCAATATCGCGCAAGGAATGGCCCCACGTCCGTCGCGAAATCCGCCGGGGCAGCCCCCGCGAATGCCGAACCCGAACCCAGCGCGAGCGTGCCGATCGCAAGACTCAGCAAGGTTCTCCGTCTCACGTTGGCAATCCTCGGCGTGACAGACGGGGCAGCATCTCTCGACGGCACTCACTGCTCCGCGCGGTGATATCCACCATGCAGGATACCAGAGCTGCGGAGGCGCGAATAGGGCAGGTCACGACTGTCGATCGTGACCGGCATAATCGGCTCGATCTTCACGTTACAAGTATGGCCCGTCTCCGGCCGCCCAGAATGCCCGACGAGGCCTTTCACCTTGAACGCTATTCCCACGAAGCGGGGCTGGGAATTCGTCAGTGGCTGCAACCTAAAGCATTGACGCAACCACGATTTCTGTCAGCCGAGAGATGGAAACGGATCGCCAATGAGCGTCGCTACTGTGATCCACAAACATCGGGTCGTGAAGACCGGGTACACATCGATCTCCGCCTGGAGCAATCGAGCCAACACACGGGCCTGTAATTCCAGAATCCGCCGGTAGGAGGCACGATAGCCGAAGAGCGGGTACGTCACCCATGACCCGGCAGTCCGGCTTGCGGCAGGTGTCAACTCGGAGGGCCGTCCCGGAAGAGATCCGGGGCGGCCCAACGTGGACGGGCTCGTATCTGGCTTCAGGCGACACTGCGGCGACGACGCAGCGTGACACCGAGGCCAGCGAGAAGGCCGAGGCCAACCGAGGCGATCGTCGCCGGCTCGGGCACGGCGGCGACATCGGTCACGGGCGTCAGCAGAAAGGCGTGCGTCTGGCCGCCCACAGTGGTCCCAATGCCGGTGATATACTCGTTGTCGCTAATCGACCGAGCTTCCTCGAGCGTGAACACCGATCCGGGGGCGATCAGTGTGTTAAGGTCGGTCATCACCCCGACTGAATCGAGGAACGCATGATAGGTTCTATTCCACGCCGTGTAGGAACCGCCGACGACCTGTCCCGATGCATTCACGCCATTGCCATCGCTTCCGTCCCGCCCAGGGTGCCGAGGTCGGTGAGCGCGCCGCCGTTGACCCCCGAGAGAAACGCATGGGCCACACCCCCGGCCGTCAAGGAGTCGCCTGCGACCTGTCCCGAGTCGTTCACGCCTTCGCAGTAGCCATACGTCCCGCCTAAGGTGCCGAGGTTCTTCACGGTGTAGACCGTGCCCGCCCGGGACGAGGGCGGGGCGATCATGAGGACCGAAAGCGCGCTCAATGCGAACAGGAACCGTTTCATGGGGGGGATCTTGACGATGAGATGGGTTTCCCGGCTGCGACGACATCGCCGGGCCGCGGTGCGTAGCTATACCTTCTCGGTGTCACCTTAGGTTCGAAGTGAGGTCGGCGAAGCCGTCCGGGGGGGGATCGGACAGCTTCGCCTTGAGCGAGGGATTTTGCTGGAGGCGGGATCGCCGAGATGAGACAATCGCGGGGGGATGAGACCGTCTCTTAATCATGATGGGACGTACCACCCCTTTTCTTCACCAAAACGGGCCAGGATTTCTTCGTGAGCTCGCCCCTATGGAATCGAAAGACCCTGCGAGTGATGGGGTTTACGACAACGAGCTCGATCGCGTTGCGAGGGCGATTGAGCCGCGTCGGCGATATATGTTCGCGGTCGCGCGAGGGCTGAAGGGTGACCATCGCGCAAGGAAGGAAAACCTGTCGGATGTCGTCCAACGGGCGACCTATCTAGCGCTCTCGCGGGCGGTGAAGGGGATTTTCCCAGGGTCCGCCGATTCGAAAGTGATCCCGTGGTTGCGGAAATGCGTCATCGATGCCGTCGTTCACACGAGGAGAGCGACCGTCGGGCTGGTTGACGAGGCTGTCCCCGCGAAGAAAACCTCGGCCAACACCCTGCCGCTCGGCGAGGAACAGGCCAAGCTCCTCAGGGACGCCGTCGGACGGCTCCATCCCGATCAACGTAAGGTCGTGCGACTGAGGTTCGGCAAGACCAAGCTGACCTTCGACGAGATCGGAGCGCGGTGCGGCTTCGGGGGACCTTATGCCCATCGGCTCTTCCAGAAGGCGATCGACCAGCTCCGATCAGACCCGCGACTCGGGTCGCTGGTCGATTGGGACGGCGTTCTCACGTCATGAGCGCGGACGGACTCCGGGGCGAGTCGTGGTTACGGGAGGCATTGGCGTCTGGCCCAGAGGATGGGCCGCCGGGACCGCCTGCGGACGGTGAGGGGCAGCCTGCGGGGAGAGAGCGATTTCGGGTCATCGAGAGGCTCGGCCATGGGTCGTTCGGGATCGTCTATCGGGTCTGGGACACCCTCCTCGACCGCGAATTCGCGATGAAGATCCCGCGGATCGACTCGGCGTCTTCGGCCGAAGCCATGAAGCGGCTCCTCAAGGAGGCTCGTCGGGCCTCGACCATCCAGCATAAGAATGTCGTGCGCGTCCACTGGCTCGAAGAGGGGGAGGAGAGTCCCTTCCTTCTTATGGAGTACTGTCCCGATAGGTCGCTGGCCGATTGGCTGAAGGACCGCCCGGTCGATCCCCCGCTCCCTGCGCGATGGGCGGCGGAGTTGATCCGGGACGTGGCGGCCGGAGTCCAGGAGGCCCACCTCGCCGGGGTCCTGCATCGTGACCTCAAGCCCGGCAACATCCTCCTCGTCCGCGACGCTCAGTATGACACCGACTCACCGAAGTTTGTGCCGAAGGTCGCCGATTTCGGATTGGCGAAGGCGATCGGGGGCGATGATCGATTTGAGACGGCGACGCCAAGTTCGGCCATCGTCGGGACGCTCGCCTACATCCCTCCTGAACATCTCAAGGGGACGCCGCCGTGGCTCGCGTCGTCGGATGTTTACGCCATCGGCTTGATCCTCTATGAGCTCCTCACGCGAACGCACCCATTTCCCGGCCCGAGCATGTCGCAGACGATGGCGCAGAGTCTCGACGGCGTGTCGCGGACGGCCCTCCGCGAGTGCCGTCGGTCGGACCTCCCGCACGACCTCGAAACGATCTGCCTCGCCTGCCTCCGGACCGACCCCGACGATCGCTATGCGTCGGCCGGGGCGCTTCGCGACGACCTCGATCGGTTCCTGAATCATCGACCGATCCTGATGAGGTCTTACTCGCCAGCGCGGCGTCTGTTGAACGCGGCCAGAGCACACCCGGCCTGGGCGGCGCTGGCCGGGCTCTCGCTGACCTTCGTTGTCGCGCTCGTGGTCGGCCTCCTCGTGCTCGGGCGATCGAATCGCGACCTGACCGTCGCTACGGACCTCGCCGAGCACAACGCCCGCGACGCCGAGCTGACTGCGGACGCTGCCAGAATCCGCCTCGCCGAGGCAACCCTCACCATGGGCGAGGACGTCCGCGCCCAGGAGATCCTCCGGACGGTCGGGCAACGTGGAACGCGCGACGCTTTCCCCTATCGCTATATCGAGCAGCAATCGCAGCGCCGTGTCGAGTTGTTGTACCAATTTGAAGAGCCCGCCTACACCTCAGCGGCGACACCCGACCGAAGCCTGATCGCGTACATTTCAAACTACGGCCCGATCTACCTCGTTCGCGGTCGAGACGTGAAAAAGTATACATTTCCCGAGCTGGCGAGCACCCAATCGCTCGATGTGGCGCTCAGCCCCGACGGCCGAAGGGTAGCAATCTTGAACGGTCGCAAGATTCATTTTTTTGATACGTCCACGTGTCAACTGACGACCCATCCCGGCACGTTCCTTCCCTACTACCCCCCGGTGTTCGTCGACGGTGGCCGGATGCTCGCGGTACAGAACGAAGACTGGAGTAAGCTCGCATTCCTCAATGCCAGCGACGCCGCCCGGCCGATAATTGAGTGGACACTGAACGATGTGAGGGGGTTTATTGCCTCGCCCGACGGTCGCTATCTCGTATTCTCTAGCCAGGCCAGTCCCGCGATCTGGATGGTCGACGTCCGGAATCCGGACCGGAGAATTCCCCTCGCGGATGGTGAGGGCAAGTTCCTCGCCGGAAGCTTCTCGCCGGATTCTTCGAGGTTCGCCGTCGTGCGAGGTCGGGCGAGACGGTGTTTTGTCTACGAACTTGTCGATGGGAACCCCCACCTGGCCCGAATCGTGGAGACCGGTCTCGGTGAACGGGACGAGGCGGTCAAACCCGTCATCGCCTTCAGTTCCGACAGCCGGTCGGTTGTCGTGGCGGACAACGCAAGTTCGGGCATTAGCTGCTCTCTACCGACGGGTCGGACATGGGAGTTCAAAACGAAGACCGACAAAATCGGAGAGCTTGATAAACTTTCCTATTCACCCGATGGCCGCGAGCTATACGCCCGCGTCTCGAGTTCTTCCGAGTGGCTCAGGTGGCGGACGTCGTCCGGAGAGCCGCTCCCCTCGTTCCCCGCTCTCCCCGGGGAGAACGCGGTCGGTCCGTTCTACGAGTCGACCATCGAACGCGGCTCAATTCTCTTCGCGACGCAGAGGATGCTGCGGCTCTGTCATCCCGATCCGAAGCCGAGTCGCGCCGTCATTCTGGAATCGGAGCCGAAGCATCCGGTCTGGGCCGTTGCCTTCTCACCCGACGGCACACAGTTCGCCTCGAGCGACGGCGGGTTCGCGGTCCAGATGCGGGACAGCAAGACGCACGCCTTGCTGCGGAGTTTCAAGGGGCATACCGAGTCTGTTGGCGCGGTCGCGTTCGCTGCGGACGGGAAGACGCTCGCGTCGGGGAGCTATGAGAGTTCGAACAACCTGAAGCTCTGGGACACCGCGACGGGTCGACTCCTCCGCGATCTCGTCGGCCATGCCGACAAGGTCCGAGCAGTCGCGTTCGACCCGACCGGGACGATCCTGGCTTCAGGCGGTTGGGACCGCGTCGTCCGACTCTGGGACACCGGGACCGGTCAACAACTCGCGGTGCTCGGGAAACACGACTGGAAAGTGACCCGGCTCGCCTATTCGACCGACGGGAAGTCGATTGCCGTGGTGGCACAATCGGTCTGGCTCTGGGATGTCGCGACCCGCACGCATCGGCTGATCCAGTCCGAGGCCCCCGACGAGGCCTCGGCCATCGCCTTCTCGCCCGACGGGACGACGCTCGCGACCGCCGATTACGCCGGCATCATCCGGTTCTGGGACCTCGCGACCGGGCGACTCCTGAAGCTATTCCACGGCGAACCGGGAGAATGTCGCGCACTCGCCTTTTCCAGCGGCGGCGAGACCCTCGCCTCGACTAGTGATCGAGGTCCGATCCAGATCTGGGATGCACGGACCGGGCTCGCTGTCCTGACGCTCGAAGGCCACCGGACGTTCTCAAACTCACTCGCCTTCTCTCCCGTCGATCCGATCCTCATCTCGGGCAGCAACGACGGTTCGATCCGACTCTGGGACGCGAGGCCCTGAATCAATCTTGGTCGGGCGCAAGGCGAAGCCTTCGTTCAGGAAGACGAACCCAGCCCTCCGGTCGTCGATCAGCCGCTCGAACAAGACCCGCGTCCTCGCGATGCGCGGCAGCACGCGACGACCGCCAGGTTGCCGTCGACCTTGACCCACCGGCTCGCGTTGTCCTCGCGAAAGTCGAGCGAATAGGACAGGCCACGATTCTCGATCGTGACCGGCCCGATCCGCTTGATCTTCTACGTTACGAGTATGACCCGTCTCCGTCCGTCCGGAATGCCCGACGGGGCCTTTCGCCGACTACGCTATGTGAGGGGTTTCCCACAGAGCGAGGTCAGACGAGAACAATCCGTAAGTGGCTGCAACTTAACGAATTGGCGCAACCACGATTCCTATCAGCGGAGAGGGAGGGAAACGAACTTCAATAATTCGTAAACATCTTTGATCAATCAGCGTACGACTTAAGGTTTTAAGGCATCTGGAGATAAGTATACACTCACGTTCAGTTGAAAAAACTCACCATCACAGCCGTCAATCGAAAAAGAGCCCCTCTCTTTCACAAGATTTTCACAACATAACCGGTCGTTTATGACGGATGCGATCGGGTGTCAGCCTGGAACAAGGACCCCCAGACAGTCGTAACAGGCGATATGTGCCGGTCGCTTGGCAAATCATTCGTCCAGCTGATTGAAAGTCGCCGGGCGATCGAGCAGAACGAACACGTTTTGAAGGGAGTCGAGCGGATGGGTCCGGTCCAATCGCGTCGAGTATGGTCGAAGGTGGGGCGACGAACCCGATCTTGTGGGTCGACACGCTGAGCAAAGACTGGGCATGAGCTTTAAGACACCGTCGAGCGATCGGAGCGACGGACCTCGGAATGATGGGACCGGTGTTCATCGCACGCGGACCGGCGTCGGGCCTTGCACCGAGATTTGTCGGCCGACGAATATCAGCGACTCGGCACGCCGGAGTCGTGATCGGACAAGATCCGTCGCCTACTGTCCGCAGTGGTCGATCTGGCCGAATCTCAGCCGTCCGTTCCGGCGGAGACCAGTCTCCGAAAGGAGCTCGGAACAATTCTCACAATTCGCAAA
>JANXSY010000089.1 GCA_025356435.1 Isosphaeraceae bacterium
TCAAATAGCTGGAGGAGGGATCGCCCGCAACAACCGTTTCGGCACCGCCCGTCTTCCCTCCCTTTTTTAGGAGGGCGAGGGTCTTCATGTTCAGGCCGCTGGCGGACTTTTGGTCGTTATGGCAGCCGACGCACTTCGCCACGAGGATCGGCGCGACTTCGACCTTAAAGCTCACCGGCTTCGGGGCGGCGACGGAAGCGATCAGCAAGGCAGTCATTGTCAGCATCGAGAATTCTCGCCCTGAGATCAATGATTGAACAAGAATTCTTTGCTCGTGAGCGTCGCCCAGTAGAGATCCTCGATCGCCGCTCGCTTCGCCGAAACGATCAGCTTGGGGTCTTTAATCCCGGCGAGTGACTCGGCGAGCGTGCTACCGAGCTTGGTGCGTTCGGCCTCGGTCGGTCGTCTTGAGAGGGCGGACAGGAAAAGACGATCGATCATTGCGTCGTCGCTCATCCCCGCTGCGATCGCCTTCGCGACGACAGAGCCATCCGATCGTAGCTTGCCGTTGACCACCTCGCCATTCAGCAGGCTAAGCGCCTGTCCCATCGACGGCTCGACTGATCGCTCGCACGAGCAGGTGCTTTCGCGTTCGGGGCGGCCGAATGCGTCGAGGAACGTGCTTTCGGGTTTCGTGTCGGGCAGTTGCAGGCTCCTCCATCCGGCCGGATAGCCGGTGAAGGGAGTGGGAACACCCGAGACTTGCGACATCGCGTCGAGCAAGACTTCGGCGGGAAGACGCTTGACGACGTAGTGGCTGAGGAACTTGATATCCGCCTCGTTCCCCGGCACCGGGACGCTCGATCGAGCATAGACGGCCGATCCCATGATCGTTCGGATCAAATGCTTGATGTCGTAGTGATGTGCCAGGAAATCGGCGACGAGGGCATTCATCAGCGGCTCGTCGCTCGACGGGTTGGTGGCTCGGAGATCGTCTTCAGGGTCGATCAGCCCGCGCGAGAAGAAGTTATGCCAGACGCGATTGACAATCGCCCGGGCAAAGTAAGGGTTATCCTTCTGGGCGAGCCAGGAGGCAAAGGCTTCGCGACGGTCGCCACGATCGGAGATCGCCAGTGCCTTGGCGTCGAGCGGTTGCGGCGGCATGATCCCGCCGGTCCGGGGATGGTGGATGTCTCCCTCGGGGGAGGGCAAGACGACGACGTCTCCGACTGCGGCTCCGTCCTTGAGTTTGACGCGTGAGAACAGGTTCGCCATGCCGTAGTATTGATCCTGCGTCCACTTCTCCATCGGGTGGTTGTGGCAGCGGGCACAGGTGAGTGACAGGCCTAGGAACGCCATGCTCGCGCTCTCGGTGAGGTCGATCGGGTCACGGTGGAGGACGAAATAGTTGGCAAGCCCGTTCGTTTGGCTATCCCCTTTGGCCGTCACGATCGACCGGGCGAACTTATCCCAGGTGACATTCTCCGCAACCGACTGCCGGATGGCCGAGTAGAACGCCCACATCGCGGGTGCCGCGAGCCGTTTTGAACTGATGAGAAACAGGTCTGACCATTTATATGCCCAGTAATCAACATACTCCGGACTGACCAGGAGTCGATTGACGAGTTCGGCTCGCTTGTTCGGGTTGCGGTCAATGAGAAACGCTTCGACAACTTCAGCGGCGGGCAGAGTGCCGGTGGCGTCAAGCATGGCCCGGCGCAGGAAGGCAGCATCCCCGGAGTCGGGAGACGGAGGGATTCCGAGGCTTTGGAGCTTGGCTAGGTTGTGAACGTCGATCAGGTTGCGACGCTCGGCGGTGGCGAACACCTTCGGGTCGAGTGCTTTCGAGGGAGACGTGACCGTGGTCCGACCGACGAGGCTGGCGTACCAGACCGTGACCGACGCTTCGCCACGGCCCTCAACCTTGATTGAGCCGTCCTCATCCACTTTCGCGACCGTCTCGTCGGTGCTCGCGAACTTGGCCCAGCGCGTGACGTCGGCGACTCGGCCATCGGAATATGTCGCCTGGACGACCACGCTTTGACGGTCGCCCAGGCTGAGCCGAACGGCGTCGGGAGAGACAGCGAGCGACACGATCTTCGCATCTGCGTCTGAAGGGCGAGTCATCCCGTCGGCGATCCACTCAGCGATCACGCGATATTCGAGCGAGTCCGTCGAAATTCGAGTGCCGCCGCCGTGGTCGATGGCACCTGTGGGCTTGAGCAGGATCAGGCTTTCGGCAGGGGCAGACTTGACGACGCGTCGTCCCACCGCCTGTCTCGAAAGAACGTCATAATCAATCTCAGGGCCATAGCCCCGGAGAGTGAGTCGGAACCCCGCCTTCCCGGCCGCAGCCCCGTGGCAAGCCCCTGAGTTGCAGCCTGCTTTTGTAAAGACGGGCAGGACATGGTTCTTAAAGCTCCAGGGCGAGTCGACATCGAAGTGCGAGACGACCAACTCCGCCCTCGTTTCATGGCCGTCGACTTTCGCGACCACTGCCGTCGTCCCATCTCCCTGCGGGGTGACAGTCCCGTCGGCGGAGACGCGAGCGACCTTCGGGTTCTCGACCGAGAATGTGGCCTTGTCCGATAGGTCAGAAGTCCAGGCGTTTCCTTCGCGACGCTCCACGAGAAAACGCTGGGTCGCTTTTCGACCGTCGAGGTGGGCCTTGCCGGGCAGCAAGGAAATCGGCTCTGCCAGGCATGGGGGGCCGAAGGCAAGGAACATGGCCAGGAAGGCCGACCAGAGTCGGGGCCGAGAGGACATCGGTCTTCCTCGCAGATTCGTTCGGGTGGCGGAGCATGAAGGCGGGTCGAACGAAACCAGTTTCACTCTTCTCCCGACGGAGATCAACCGTCAGGGTTTGACACCGCGAACGATCACTCGCCGACACTCGATCTGGAGGCGACCACCCGATAGCGTCCGACCTACGAACCCGCGAGAGCGCGGGCCCGCGTCGATCAGCGACCGGACCTGGGGTTTAGGAGCTGTAGGGGTGCCTCGATCGAACCATTCATCGAAGTCGAGAGTGAAGACTTCCTCGACAACCCGGATCAAATCCAGCCCGGAAGCCGCGAACAGGTCGACGATCACGCCAGGAGACAGGTTGGCCGTGTGGGTCCGGTCGCGAAGCGTCTCGATCGCATTGTGCCAGGCGGCCTGATGCGGGTCGGGGGAGGAGGTATGGTCGTTCAAGACGACGATCCCGCCTGGCCGGAGTAATTCGACCTGACGCAAGAGGAACGTCGGTGGATCGATCACATGATGGAGAACATACCGCGATATGCAGGCATCAAATGGACCGACCAGAGTGCTGTCAAAGATCGAACCTTGAAGGAATGTAACGCGGTCGGTTTCGGAGCATCGCAAACGCGCACGCTCGATCATCTCGCGGGAGAGATCGACGCCCACGATGCGATGACCGGAATCAAGGAAGGCTCGGCTCACCAGTCCCGGGCCGCAGCCCGCGTCGAGGAGCAGGGAATCTGGAGCGAGGTCGGCAAAACGGACGAGGCGGGCGAGGGCTTCGGGATCGGTCTGCACGGGTGCCCGTTCAAAACGAGCGGCCTGACCGTCGAAGGCGGCGGCCAGGGCGTCGTCGTGATCAATATGGTGATGCTCGGCCACTTTATTTCACCGCGAGCAACTCGACCTCGAACAGCAAGGTCGCATTCGGGGGAATCACGCCGCCCGCGCCCCGCTCGCCATAACCCAGTTCGGAGGGAATCACGAGCGTTCGTTTGCCGCCAACTTTCATCGTGGCGACCCCTTCGTCCCAACCCTGGATGACCTGGCCCTGGCCGATCGTGAACGAAAAAGGCTTGCCTTTATCAACCGAGCTATCGAACTTCTTCCCCTTCTTGCCGTTCTTGTAGAGCCAGCCGGTGTAGTGCATCACACAAGTCTGGCCGGTCTCAGGCTTCGCCCCTACCCCTTCCTTCGAATCCTGATACTGGAGGCCGCTCGCGGTCTTCTTGAAAGCTTCCTCACGGGCCTGAACCGAAGTGGCGACCAACCCGGCTGTGAGTCCAAGGGCCAAGCTCAGGCCGATCCATGCTCTGAACGTCATTGCGGAAGCCTCCGTGGGGTAGTTGAACGGTCGATACGCTAGACACGACGAAATTCGACCGAGTTCGGCGTCAGAACAGTTCCAGGACGGGCTCGACGCCATGATCGACGATGCGGATCGGCCGCCCCTGGGGGCCGGGCAGGTCGGTATCGAGTTTGATGCCGAGTCCGTGATAGATGGTCGCGGCGATTTCGGCCGTGGAGACGGGACGATCCTTGGGGGCCGAACCGATTTCGTCGGACGCGCCAACGACCTGGCCGCCCTTGATTGGACCGCCCGCGAATAAGGCCGTCCAGCAGCCGGGATGGTGGTCTCGGCCGCCGGCGGGGTTGATCTTCGGCGTCCGGCCAAATTCTCCGAAAGCGAGCACCATCGTGTTGGCGAGCAGGCCGCGTTGGGTAAGGTCTTCGAGGAGGGTCGAATAGGCGTTGTCGAAATTCGGTCCGACTTCGTTCTTGTAACATTCGATCGGGCTGAACGGGGCCGACCCGTGGATGTCCCAGGTGATCTCGTTGAAGACCGTTTCGAACATGTTGACCGTCACGAACCGAACCCCTCGCTCGATCAGCCGGCGGGCGAGAAGACAACTCTGGCCGAAACGGGTCCGGCCATATCGGTCGCGGACGGCGTCGGGCTCTGAGTTGAGGTTGAACGCCTCCCGAGCCGTCTTGCTCGACATTAGCCGATACGCCTGGGCGAAGTTGGCGTCAAGCAGCTTTGCGTCGGCCGACGACTCGAACGCGGCGACACCCCCATCAATGGCCTGCCGCAACGACTTCCGACGGGTCTCACGGGCGCTCGTCACATAGTCTGGGGGCAAGAGGTCAGGAACCTTGAAACCCTTGGCGTTGGGATCGGCGTTGAGCACGAAGGGATCGAATGACTTGCCCAGGAAACCCGCGAATTGGCCATGCGGCATATTTCCGCCCGTCGGCCCGATCGGCTTGGGGAGCAAGACATTCGGCGGCGTATCCCCCTTGGAACCCTTGAGCTTCGACAGGACGCATCCGACGTTCGGATATTCGATACCACCCGTGAAGAGTCGACCTGTCTGCATCAACTGGTGCCCGATGTCGTGGACCGCGGCCCCTTCGTAATGAACTCCGCGGAGCAGGGCGACTTTATCCATCTGGCCAGCCATACGGGGGAAAATCTCGGAAACCTGGAGGCCGGGGATCTTGGTGGCGATCGGCTTGAACGGCCCACGAATCTCTTCGGGGGCTCCCGGCTTCATGTCCCAGGTGTCGAGTTGGGACGGGGCACCCACGAGGAACAGCATGATGCAATTGACGTCGGCATCCTTCGCCACGGCACCCCGCGCCTGGAGCGATGCGAAGGCCGGCAGGCCCAGGCCGAGTGTGGCGAGCGAACCGGCATGGAGGAAATCACGTCGCGTCAGGCCGTCGCAAAATCGAACGGACTTATTGGCATCGGCGCGGAACATAGATTGGTCCTCGATCGATACGGCCGGTCGGATCGTATATTATTTGAGGGTTATAAGCGTGATCGTAGCCAATCAGGCCAGCCTCGAAAAGACTCCAAAAAAAGGCTCGGATCGCGTGTTGGAAGAATTTCGATAATTTCGCCGTACTAACAAGGTTGGTTGTATCGTAGAATAACTGTTAACCATCTTCCGGTTTGTATCTCACGACTTAGGCAGGCCCAACCCGTGCGTGTATCGGCCGGAATAATCCGGTGGCTGGCGTCGGCGATCGCATTGGCGATTGTCTGGCCGGCACATATGCCGTTTCGCCCAACACCGGGTGATCGTCCGATGCCCTGCGTCGTTTCGCAAGAGCATAACGCCGCGCGGGTTGTAGCTGACTCGACGATTCAGCGATTTAAGGCTAACCTCGATTGGTTCTCGCCCGGTAGTCAGCCCGGTATTGACCTCTCTGAAGATTCAGATGAGGGGGACGACGGCCGGCACTTCACCACGTTCATCGGCATCGTCGTGCCGCACGACCTCCCGAGTCTCATTCCGGATTGCGCTCATCTGACCGAGCCCGTTGCGGCGCGCAAGTCGCTTCCCCTCGCAGAATTATGCCGACTGCGCTGCTAGACGCTCGACACCCGATGTCGTTCCTCCTCCTCGTTCTCCGTCGTTCGCGAGCGACCTTGCTCCCGTCGACGAGTGGGTGTCGTCGTCGAGAATGTCCGGCCCGCAAAAGCCGAACGTCTTCCTTCCGGTGCGGAACTCGTCAAATGAGGTTGATCTTACTATGGTTCGTGCGATCATCACATGGAGCTTGCATAACCGGTTAATCGTGATCTTGGGTGTCATCGTCCTGATCGGATTCGGTACCCACGCCGCGATCAACCTGAATGTGGAAGCCTATCCAGATCCGACCCCACCACTGGTCGAGGTCATCACCCAGAATGCAGGTTCCAGCCCCGAGGAGATGGAACGCCTGATCGGCATTCCCCTCGAAACGGCGCTAACCGGGATCCCCGGCCTTGAAGATCTTCGCAGCACTTCAATCGCCGGCCTCAACGACATCAAGTGCCAGTTCTCCTATGGGACAGACTACTGGGGTGCCCGCCAAGAGGTCATTAACCGGCTTAACTCGATCGACAATATCCCCCAGGGTGTAAGCCCGAGGCTCTCGCCTTGGAGCCCGACAGGCGAGATTGTTCGCTATGTACTTGAGGGGCCTGGTTACACCACCAAGCAACTCAAGGCGGTGCAAGACTGGGTGCTCCAGCGAGCGTTGAAGACGGTGAATGGCGTGATCGACGTCACCGGCTATGGCGGTGAGATCAAGCAATATCAAGTCCAGCTCGATACGAGATTGCTCCGCAAGTACAACGTCACGCTCCAGCAGGTTGAAGATGCAATTAGCAAGTCGAACGCCAATGTCGGCGGTGACATGCTCACTCTCGGCTCGCAGGCGCACAACGTCCGTGCGATCGCTCTGATCGGCGGCGGCGTTGATCCCCTCGATCCGGGAAATGTCTCGAATGCATTCTCGATCGAAGCTGACAAGCTCGACGAGTTAAGCAACGTCCAGATCGCCCTCAACGCCGGTGTTCCCGTCTTCGTGCGGCAGGTTGCCAACGTCGTCGTGGATCATAAACCCCGGTTGGGCAAGGTCGGCCGCACTCTCAAGGAACGGGACGATGTTCCGATCCTTGACGAGCACGGGGATAATGTCGTTGTCGACGAAGACGACGTGATTGAAGGCATTGTCCTCATGCGAAAGTATGAGAAATCGTTGCCGACGGCCAATGGCGTTGCTGACAAGATGGAACAGATCCAGAAGTCGGGACTTCTGCCGAAGGGGATGACGCTTCGGGTCTTCAATCAGCGCACGAATCTCGTGCATGTGACGACCCATAACGTGATCCATAACCTTGTGGTCGGGATGGGGCTTGTCATCCTAGTCTTGTTCGTCTTCCTCGGCGACCTTGCGTGTGCGGCGATCGTGGCGATCATGATCCCGTTGGCGTTGCTGTTCTCGGTCTCGGTGCTCTATCTCCAAGGCAAGTCGGCCAACCTGCTTTCGATCGGGGCGGTGGACTTCGGGATTATCGTCGATAGTTCGGTGATTATCGTCGAGAACGTTTATCGGCACATTACAGCGAAGAACGCTGACCGGACGAGACCTCTCATTGACCGGATCGCCGAGGCGTCGCACGAGATCGAACATGCGTTGTTCTTCTCGACGACGATCATCGTCTGCGCCTTCATCCCCCTGTTCGCGATGTCGGGACCGGAAGGGGCATTGTTCGGCCCGATGGCCAACACCTACGCCTTCGCGATCTTCGGTGCCTTGATCTTGGCCTTGACGCTCGCCCCGGTGCTCTGCTCGTTCTTTTTCCAGAACAAGACGGAAGAGGCCGACACCGTAATCGACAGGATGATGAAGCGAGGCTACCTTCGCCAACTCTATCGCATCCTCAGATTTCGCTATCTCACGCTCGGGGTCATGGTGGGGCTTTTGGTGTTCACTATCACCTTGGTTCCGGGCCTCGGCGGCGAATTCATGCCTCAACTCGAAGAAGGCAACCTCTGGATCAGGGCCCTCCTACCCAGGACCGTCTCGCTCGAAGGGGCGTCGCGGATGGCCCCGAAGCTCCGGAAGGTGATCTCGTCAATCCCGGAAATTAAGGGCGTCATGTCCCACATCGGACGACCCGACGACGGCACCGACGTGACGAGCTTCTTTAACCTCGAATTCAACGCGCCACTTCGTCCGATGGAGGAATGGCGGACCGTCCCCGTTACATTCCTTGGTTACAAGGTCTGGGATAGGACCCTGACGCGAGAGGAGCTGGAAGTCGAGTTGACGAAGAAGTTTAAAGATTTCCCCTCCGTTAACTTTAACTTCTCGCAGTTGATTCGCGACAACGTGGAAGAGGCGCTTTCGGGTGTCAAGGGGGCCAACTCGATCAAGCTCAAGGGGAGCGACCTCCAGAAGCTCGAAGAGACAGGTCAGAAGATCGTCGACGTGTTAGAAAAAGTCCCTGGGATCAAGAATGTCGGCTTATTCCACATTCTGGGACAGCCAAATCTCGAGATCAAACTCGACCGGAAGAAGTGCGCGCGTTACGGGATCAGCGTCGCCGACGTCGAGGCGGTCGTCCAAGTGGCGATCGGAGGAAAAGCGTTCACGCAGATGGTCGAAGGAGAGAAGCTCTTCGACATCGTCCTGCGGCTCCCTGTCCACCTTCGCGACGACCCTAATGTAATCGCTCAGATACCCGTCGATGTTCCCGGTACAGGCGATCAGCCTGGATTTCGTATCCCGCTCTCGCAGGTGGCCGAGATCACGCCGCACAAATCGGGACCCTCCTACATCTATCGGGAGAACAACCGCCGCTTCATCCCGATCAAGTTCAGCGTTCAGGACCGAGACCTGGCCAGTGCGATCAAGGAAGCACAACAGCGGGTCAAAGATCCCAAGACAGGGGTGAAATTCCCCGATGACAGTTATGAACTTGAATGGTCTGGCGAATTCGCCCAGATGGAAGAGGCTAACGCCCGGCTTATGTGGATCGTCCCGCTGTCAATTGCATTGATCATGGTGTTGCTCTACACAGCATTCAACTCCGTGAAAGATGCCTTGCTCGTTATGGCCAACGTCCTCGCCGCGACGATGGGAGGCGTCTGGGCCTTGCGACTGACTCATACGTCATTCAGCATCTCGGCGGCGGTAGGGTTCATCTCGATCTTCGGTGTCGCCGTCCAAGACGGCGTGCTCCTGATCTCTTATTTCAACCAACTCCGTCACGCGGGCTTGAACGTCCGCGAATCGGTAATGAGAGGCGCAGAGCTTCGGGTTAGGCCCGTCGTTATGACCAGCCTGACTGCGGCCTTGGGGCTGCTCCCGGCCGCCTTCGCGACTTCGATCGGATCGCAGGCCCAGCGTCCCCTCGCCATCGTCGTGGTGGGCGGGATGCTCGTGACGCTGATTCTGACACGCTATTTAATGCCGGTCCTCTACAGCTTCTTCCCGGCTCCTGCCGGCCACGAACATCTCCACGCGGAGCTGAGCGAGGGTTCCCACTACACTGACGAGATCCTCAACGCCAACGGAGGCGGGTCCCATGTCTAATACGATCCATGAGTCGACGGTGTCGACCGCCGGTGTCTCAAAGGAGCCCATCCCGATTTTGCCAGAAACCAACGGCAACGGACACACTCCAGGTGGGGCCCATGCCGGTCCCGCAGGACCGCCCGCACCGCAACGTCGGACGGCGATGGGAAAGCTCTTGCTTGGCGCGATCTGCGTGGTCGGGCTAATCGCGTTCGTCGCGGTACGCGGCCCGACACAGGCCAAGGCTGACGGCGAGATGGCGCTCAAGAATTTGTACCATTTCGTCGCCGGACCGGAGCGAAGCCTGCCCCCCAAGCTCGTTGAAGAACCAACTCGGAGTGCCTTCACGGGCCAGCTCACCGTCAGCAAGATTCAACGCGAGACGATCGGTATGAGGATCGTCACGGTCGAGGCTCAGACAAAGCCGATCCTCCTTGAAGTTCCAGGGACGACAGACTACGACCAGAACACGCTCGCAAAGGTCCGTCCCCTTTTTGATGCGCGCGTCACCCAGGTCTTCAAATCGACCGGTCAGACGGTGAAAAAGGGCGAACCTCTGGTTGAGCTTTACAGCACGACCCTGGCCGCGGCCAAGGCCGACTTCCGATCGAAATTCGCTCAGTGGGACCATGATAAGAAGTTGATGGAAAGCCGTCGGCCTTTGGCGCTGGCCAATCAGGTTTCCAACGTCGTGTGGGTCGATATCCAACTCGCCGAGCAGACCAGCCGAGTTAACTATTATGCGGCGCGGGACAAGCTCATTACTTACGGGATCTCGGTCGAAGAAATTGATCACCTCCTCGCCAATTTGGACGATAGCAACGCGAAGGCCGCGAATACCAGCGCGGACGTGAAGGACATCTCGCAACTGATCGTCCGCGCCCCCATCGATGGGATGATCGTCGAGCGTGACGTCGTCTCGGGCAATTTCTACGACGACATGGCCGTCCTCATGGTCATTTCGCCGATGGAGAAGCTCTGGGTCTGGGGGAACGTCTACGAGAAGGACCAGGGAGAAGTCCACCTGGGGCAGACCTGGGAGATTCAGTTTCCTTATCTGGATCTGACGCTCAAGGGTAAGGTTGAGCACATCGACGCCCGCGTCGACCCTAACACACGAACGCTTAAGATCCGGGCGGCGATCAACAACCCTACAAAGCAGCTCAAAGCGGCACAGCTCGTTAAGGCCGTGCTCCAGATCCCTCCGGTTGCGGGCCAGACCGTCATCCCCCGCAACTCGATGGCTGTCGTCAATGGGGAGAACTGTTGCTTCATCCAGTCCCCAGAAAATCCGGACAAGTTTGAACGCAGAGTTCTCGAACTTGACCAGGAAAATCACGACTTTGTCGTGGTCAAGCGGGGCTTGGTCGCGGGACAAAAGGTCGTGACCAACGGGAGTCTAATTCTCTCCCAGCTCTACGAAGACGAGAGCACTATGGATACGGGAACCCCTCTGCAATAAACCAGAAAGCTCCTCTCTTGCACTCACGCCGCGGTAGGGATTTGCATCCCGCGCGGCACGGGTGTAGGATCGCTCTCTAGAGGGACTTTCCAGATGCGGAACTCTCCGCGCGGCCCCCTGGTCACATCTTTTCCAGGAAAGGGGTTCGAACATGGCCTTGTACGAGGTGGAAACCACGTCACATATCATGATCGCGTGCGCCGACAATGAGTCGGGTGCACGGACGTTCGCCGAGTCGAATTATCCGGGCGAGGAAGTTGTCCGCGTCACCCACCGTCCGAAAGACGCTTGGGTCATCTCGAAGAATCTCCTTGGCCTCACCCACCCCGCCGACCCTTGCTCTCGCGCTCGCGACTGCCTCTCCAAGGCCGCCGGCGACAAGCTCCATGCTGTCCGCCTCTACATGCAAGAGACCGGGACCGACCTCGAAGGCGCGAGGAAAGTGATCGAGTCGAACATGGCGATGGGTTGGTGACCATCCGCTGATCGCGGAGATCAGAGCCGCCGACGTCCGCGAGGCCGGGTTGATCCGCTCTCGACCGGGCGATCGTTCCTCGCGGCGGAATCGGCTCCTCCTACACGTGGATCCGGTCAGTTCCCGCTTCGCCGTGACGAGCCAAGCCGGTAGACTCTGCTCTCGCTCTCGCGGGGACTGTCCGGAACCCGTCCCCGCGAGGTCGGGAATGGAATCGAACCGGGTAGGATCGCCCGGAAGCCTGTCTCTGCGGAACATACGAATGGACGAAAAGTTACGGCGAGGGGGAGCGATGCCCAGGGTTGTCTGTCTGATTCTCGGCGGTGGTCGCGGCACCCGGCTTTACCCGCTCACGCGGTCTCGTAGTAAGCCGGCCGTGCCTATTGCCGGCAAATATCGTCTGATCGACATCCCGATTTCGAACTGCATCCACTCTGGCCTGAGCAAGATTTTCGTCATTACTCAGTTCAACTCGGTCAGTCTCCACCGCCATATCTCGAACACCTACAAATTCGACCCATTCGGTGGCAACTTCGTCGAGGTCCTTGCCGCCCAGCAAACTCAGCAACATGAGAGCTGGTATCAAGGCACCGCGGACGCCGTCCGGCGCAATATCCCTTATTTCACTGAGTCGACCTATGACCTCGTCCTGATCCTCTCCGGAGATCAACTCTACCGGATGGATTTTCAGGAGATGATCAAGACACACGTCGAGAGCAAGGCTGACGCCACGATCGCCGCGCTGCCTGTCCCTGAGCAAGAGGCCAAGGCTTGCGGGATCATGCGCATCGACAGCGGCGGGCGTGTAATCGACTTTGAAGAGAAGCCGAAGACACCTGAGATGCTCGACCGGCTTCGGACCGACCCCGACTGGATGAGCCGATTCGGCATCGAATCAAAAGGCCGGCCCTATCTCGCGAGCATGGGAATCTATCTCTTCGACCGCGCCATGCTCGTCCAGATGCTCGCCTCCGGCGACGCGACTGACTTCGGCAAAGAAATCTTCCCCCAGGCGATCCAGTCACATCGCGTCCAAGCCCATCTGTTCGACGGTTACTGGGAAGATATCGGCACTGTAGGGGCTTTCCACAAGGCCAACGTCGATCTCACTCTCGACCAACCGTCGTTCGATTTTACCTTCGGCGACCATCCGATCTTCACCCGGCCCCGCTACCTCCCCTGCTCTCGTATCCAGGGGGCAACCGTCGATCACAGCATGATCGCGGACGGTTGCGAGATCGGTCGGGGGGCGATCATTGAGAATTCGGTCATCGGCGTCCGTGCTCAGATCGGCGAGAATGTGGTCGTCCGAAACTCGTATATTATGGGTGCGGACAACTACGAGCAGCCTCGGCACCTTGCCGCCAACGCCCGCGCCAACCGGCCCAACATCGGGATCGGGGCCAATTCACGGATCGAAAACGCGATTATCGATAAGAATGCTCGAATCGGCAAGGGCGTTAGGATCATGAACGAAGCGGGTCTAATCGACTCTGACGAGGCCCCGCATTATCTGATTCGAGACAAGATCGTCGTAATCCCAAAATTCACGATCCTTCAGGATGGGACCGTGATCTGAAGGATGCACTGGCCAAAGGGTGTCCCTGCGTCTCGACATGGGCGTATCATGATCGCGAGCCTCCTCTCACCGACCGGGACGACCAGACAAGTTGTCGACCGGATTTGACATTGGTAAGATGATCGTGGGTGCCTCGCGACGCGGGTTCATGGACATCTCAAGGGCCGGGAGTTCGACTCGTGTCGATGAAGGCAAGCGCGATCGGCGAAGGCAAGATTGGCAACTACCGGGTGATTCGAACGATCTACCCCGGAGTGACGTCAATCGTCTTCGAAGTCCAAGACGGCAGCGGTAAGCGGTTCGCCATCAAGCAGTTGCTCGAATCTCGCGCCGAGGAAGCTTCGGAGCGGCGTGCATTCGAATTCGAGGCGAAGCTCGGGATTTCGCTCCATCATCCGAACCTCGTTCGTTTCCACGAGTACGTGAAAGACCCCGATCAGCCCTATTTCGTGATGGACTTCTTTCCCGGCCATCACTTAAAACTTGCGATCGCGAAACCAAACGACTATCCGAACGTGAAACGGCAATTGCACCGAATCATCACCCAATCGGCCCAAGCCCTGGCCTACATGCACGATCGTGGGTGGATCCACCGCGACGTGAAGCCCGAAAATATCATGGTGAACAAGACGGGGGAGGTGAAGGTCATCGACTACACGCTCACCCAGCACCCCGTGATTGGGCTCTCGGCGATCTTCAAAAAGAAGATGAAAGTTCGCCAAGGGACGCCGAGCTACATGTCACCCGAGCAGATCCAGCTCGCCACGCCGACGTCGGCCGCCGACGTTTATAGCTTCGGGATCACCTGCTATGAGTTGGCCTGCGGCCGTCCGCCCTTCCGGGCCAACTCCACCCAGGAACTTCTTGGTAAGCAAGTCAAGGAACAGCCCGTCCCGTTGTCGATGCATAACAAAGACGTCACGCCCGAGTTCAATGATCTGATCATGGCCATGATCAGGAAGAAGCCGGCCGACCGACCGGCCGACTTCCACGAATTCCTCGCCCGCTTCTCGCGAGTGCGAATCTTACAGGACGACCCGCCGCCTGCCGCCCTCCGCGACGGGT
The DNA here is from genome assembly GCA_025356435.1 of Isosphaeraceae bacterium. Taxonomy (GTDB): domain Bacteria; phylum Planctomycetota; class Planctomycetia; order Isosphaerales; family Isosphaeraceae; genus CAMFLR01. Next base: position 14,131 of record JANXSY010000089.1, read on the forward strand.
TTTAGTCGCGCCGCGTGCCGACAAGGACCGTTTTTTCGATGAAGCCCTCGAGCGCGTTCCGCCTCCCATTCGAAGCCCCGATCTACGACCTGGAGTCCCGGCTCTCGGAGATGGAAGCGACGTACACCAACACCAAAGATCGTTCCGACCTCGCTTCGGCCGAAGCCTCGGATCCGCTTCGAAAGATGCGTAAGGAATTACTCAACCTCAAGCGGACGATCTTTGCTAACCTCGACCCTTGGCAAACGGTTCAGGTCAGCCGCCACCCAGAGCGGCCTCACACACGCGACTATATCGAGCTGATCTTCGGCGGTTTCGTCGAACTGCATGGCGACCGCGCTATTGGCGACGATCATGCGATCGTCACCGGTTTTGCCCATCTCGGCGACGAGAAGGTCATGTTCATCGGCCATCAGAAGGGTAAGAACCTCGCCGAACGGACGGCCTGCAACTTCGGCTGTGCCCATCCCGAAGGGTATCGCAAGGCTTTGATTAAGATGAGGATGGCCGCGAAGTTCAATCTCCCGATCGTGACCTTCATCGACACGCCAGGCGCGTATCCGGGCATCGCCGCCGAAGAGCGCGGGCAGGCCCTCGTGATCGCCGAAAACCTGATGGCAATGAGCCAGATCAACACACCGATCGTGACCGTTGTCATCGGCGAGGGCGGGTCGGGCGGCGCGCTCGGGATCGGCATGGGCGACCGCGTGGCGATGCTGGAACACGCCTATTACTCGGTCATCAGCCCCGAAGGATGCGCAACGATCCTCTGGAAAGGAGCCGAAGCTGCCCCTAAGGCCGCCGCTGCGCTCAAGATGACGGCCCCCCACCTCCTGCGGTTCGGCATCGTTGACGAAATCATCCCCGAGCCGATAGGCGGCGCCCACCGCGACCATCGCGGGGCCGCGGCGGCCGTGCGGGCCTTCCTACTCCGTAGCCTGCGCGAAATCGGCGAGCAGCCAAGATCTGAACTTCTCAACCGCCGCTATGACAAGTATCGCAAGATCGGCGTAGTGGTCGAGAATGCCGCCGAACCCCTGGCTGTCTGAGCAGTCGTCAGCGACTCGCCTTGTCAATTCGGGCGATATTGCCCATCATGCGACCTTGGCCTACGGAGGGGCCTCGGCCCGGCGTTTGCCCTGTTTTGTGCGGGTGGCTGAGCCCGGTTCGAAGACAGTCGTCCGTAAAACGGGACGGCGTCGGGATTCACGCAAGGAGCGTTCACGGATGGCCGTCGTCCCCGCTTCCGCGTCGGCACCAAAGTCCCATTCCGGGCTTGGGCCAGGTTACGCGCCCAACGAACCGCCGCCAACCCCGATCCACCGGCTTGGCGAGCAAGTCTTCGAGGTTGTCTCCGACATCGGCGGCCTCGCCCAGTTCGCGGCGCTTACGTTCTCGTGGATGTTCCGCCGGGTCTCGCGATGGGCGGTCCTCGTCCCGAACTTCTATGCCATCGGCGTTTCGAGCGTGCCGGTCGTCGCCATCACGGGGATGTTCATCGGCATGGTGCTCGCCGTGCAGACCTATAGCCAATTCGAAGCGATGGGCCTGGCGACTCGGCTCGGGTCAGTGATCAACATTTCCTTGCTCAAAGAACTCGGACCGGTCCTCGCCGCGACAATGCTTGCGGGCCGGGTCGGGTCGTCGATGGCGGCGGAGCTGGGCACGATGCGTGTCACCGAGCAGATCGACGCCCTCTCGGCGCTCGGGACCAACCCGATTTACTACCTGGTCGTCCCCCGGTTCCTGGCCTGCGTCATCATGATACCCCTGCTCACTCTGTTAGCCGACTTCATGGGGGTGATCGGCGGGGCTGTCGTCTGTACCAAGCTCCTGGGTGTCGATTCTTATCATTACTGGCTCCACTCCCGCGAATACGTTGGTGGGCTCGATATCTTCGCGGGGATCTTCAAGGTCATCTTCTTCGGCGCAGCGATCGCACTGATCTCGTGTCATCGAGGGTTTCACTCGAAGGCTGGGGCCGAAGGGGTCGGTAGGGCGGCGACAGAGGCGTTTGTCTACTCGTTCATCGCCATTCTCGTGATCGACTTCACCATCGGTTATCTCTGGAATCGGGTCTACGACATGCTCAACCCCAACGCGGGGGGTGGGTTTATATGAGTGATGTCGGATCACTGGACTTGTCCACCTCGACGGCGAAGGACGAGCCGCTCATCTCACTCCGCTCGATCACGATGAGTTTTCGCCAGCAGACGGTGCTCAGAGACCTGGACATCAACATCACGCGAGGCGAGACCCTCTGCATTATCGGCGAGAGCGGATGCGGCAAGACCGTCTTACTCAAGTTGATGATCGCGCTACTGAAGCCGACGCAAGGGACGGTCTTATTCGACGGGAAAAACCTCGCTAAACTCAAAGAACATGAGCTGACTCAGGTCCGCCTCCGGTTCGGCTTCCTCTTCCAGATGGCCGCGCTCTTCGACAGCCTGACGATCTTCGACAACGTCGCATTCGGACCCCGAGAGCACCAGAACCTTCCCGATGAGGAGGTTGTGAGGCTGGTGTCCGATCGTCTCATTGAGGTGGGCCTTCCGCCGGGCCTGGAGCAGAAGAAACCAGCCGAGTTGTCGGGCGGACAGCGGAAGCGGGTTGGCCTGGCGAGGGCCTTGGCTCTCAATCCCGAGGTCATGCTCTACGACGAGCCGACAACTGGGCTCGACCCGATCATGTCCGACGTGATCAACGAATTGATCCTGCAAACGCAGAAGACGAAAAAGACGACCGGCATCGTCGTCACCCATGACATGAAAACCGTGTCAAAGGTGGCGGATCGAGTCGTGATGCTCTATCCACTAGCTCGGCTCCGGCCCGGCGAGCCGCAGATGATCTATGACGGTCCCCCTGAAGGGCTTGAAGACCATAGCGACACCCGCGTTCGCCAATTCGTCCGGGGCGAGGCCGGTGAACGACTCCGCGAGATGGCGCAGGCGCGACGCGATGGATAATCGATCGCAGAACTCTCTCTTGATCGATAGGATCGAGACCCGGAAAGGCCCGTCATGAACGAACGCGTGATGCAGTTCCGGATCGGCATGTTCGTCCTGGCGGCAGGGCTGGTCCTGCTCATGATGATCATCTGGTTCGGCGAGTCGCCTACGATCCTCCGCGACCAGGTATTCATCAAGGTCCACTATCTCGAAGCCCCCGGCGTGGGCGACGGTATCCCCGTGCGTCGAAGTGGGATCAAGATCGGCGAAGTGACCAACGTTGAGTTCGACGAGCGACCCGGCCAGCTCGATGGCGTCATCGTCACCCTCGCCCTTGACCGCAAGGCCAAGCTGAAGCTCGGCACCATACCCCGGATCACCCGAGCATTGATCGGCGACGTCGCGATCGAGATGACGCCCGGCAACAGCCCCGATCCCCAGCCGGTCGGCAATAGCGCATCCAAGGCCCCCCTTATCGAAGGGGACGTCACCGCTGACCCGTCGAAGGCCCTCGCTGCCGCAACGGCCGCGTTCGAGCGCGTCGGCGGGACGCTCACCGCGATCGAGGACGCGGCCAAGGGGATCGCCACCGTCACGAAAAAAGCGAACGGCGTCGACCAGTTCATTGCGACCTGGACTGAGACCGGCAAGAATCTCGGGGCGGCAGGGGGCCGGATTGATGGACTGCTTAAGGAGAACGAGGCGGACTTCCGCCCGGCGATGGCGAACCTTCGAGCCGTGAGCGAGAAGCTGAACAAGACCCTCGACGAGAAGACGACCGCGGAACTCAAGGTCGCGATCGACCGAATTTCCTCAGCCGGCGCGAAGCTCGACGCCGGCCTGACGAGCCTCAACCCACTGCTCGCAGACCTCGGGGCACCCATTAACGTCACTCCGTCGACGAACTTCGGGCAGTCCGTGTGGCGGGCCAACCGGATCACGTCCGATCTCAATCTGTTGACCCGAACCCTCTCCGACGGCAAAGGCGGGCTCAACCCCAATGGGTCGGTCCAGCGTCTCTTCCTCAGCTCGGCCCTCTATGACAACTGGAATAAGGTCTCGATGACCGCCAACGAGCTGCTGACGTCCTTCCGCCCGGTGGTCGGTTCGCTCAAGACCTTTGTCGACCGCGTCTCGCGAGACCCGTCCGCTCTGACCCGGGGGGCGCTCCAGCGCTGATCGAAGTCCCTCGTCGCGATTGGTACACGAACTGCTCCCCTCTCGCTCGCCCCAGCCGTCCGCTCCCTTTGAGATGACACCGTCGGATCGCTCATCGGGAGAGGGGCTCAAGATGCGTCCGGCGATGAGGGATGAGCTTTCATGCAGATCAATCAGATCGGAAGAACAAGCCATTCGCCGACGGCACTGTCGTTGGCCCTGGTCGTCCTTTGCACAACAATGAGTCAAGCCCAGGAAGCCAGGAAGCCAGGCCCCGATCGGGGGGCCAACACCCCGAACATCACGACCGACACGGGCAAGCCCATAGGCGACGATCGACGTTCGCTGACGGCCGGCCCAGAAGGTCCGACGCTGCTCGAAGACTTCTACTTGATCGAGAAGATCGCACACTTCGACCGTGAACGTATCCCCGAGCGAGTTGTGCACGCGAGGGGCGCGGGGGTCCACGGCGAGTTCATCTGCACGAACGACGTGACCGAGCTGACCAAGGCCGGATTCCTCTCGCAGGTTGGTAAAAAGACGCCCGTATTCACGAGGTTCTCGACGGTCGTCCTCTCGAAAGGCTCGGCGGACACCGCGCGAGATGTTCGAGGCTTCGCCGTGAAGTTTTACACCGAGGAGGGAAACTACGACCTCGTCGGTATCGACATCCCCGTCTTCTTCATCCGCGATGCGATCAAATTCCCGGATCTGGTGCATAGCCTCAAGCCGTCACCCGTGACTAACGTCCAGGAAGCCGAGCGCTATTTCGACTTCTTCTCTGCAACGCCTGAAGCGACACACATGCTCACGTTCCTTTTTTCCGACATGGGAACGCCTGCGAGTTTCCGGGAAATGGACGGGTTCGGTGTTAACACCTTCAAATGGGTCAACGCCAAGGGCGAAGTCCGCTACATCAAATATCGGTGGAAGTCGGCCCAAGGCGTTCGCACAATGACCGACGAGCAGGCGAAGATCGCGGGCGGTCTCGAGCCGGCGACGCTTACGAAAGAGCTATTTGAGTCGATCTCGGCGGGCAAATTCCCCTCCTGGGAGCTTCAGGTTCAGGTGATTCTTGCCGAGGAATTTAAAAAGTTCGACTTCGACCCGCTCGACGACACCAAGCTCTGGCCCGAGACGATCGTCGCCTTCCGGCCCGTCGGTCGGATGACTCTCAACCGCGTCCCAAGCAACTTCTTCGAGATGACCGAGCAGATCGCTTTCAATACTGGGGCCTACGTCCCGGGAATCGAGCCGTCCGAGGATAAGCTGCTCCAGGGCCGAAACTTCTCCTATTCCGACACCCAGCGCCATCGGCTCGGTCCGAACTATCAACAGTTGCCCATCAACCGTCCGCGCAACCCAGTTGTGAACGACAACCAGGATGGTCAGGCCGATCACATGATCCGGCAGGGCGACATCAATTACGAGCCCAGCACTAAAGAGCCTGCTCGGGTGGGGACTAACCCCCGGTACAGGATGACTAGAACGCCGCTGACCGGAATGGCCGAGTATTCAGCCGTCACCAAGGGCGACGACTACAAACAGGCGGGCGATCGAATTCGGGCGATGGATCCCCGCGACCGCGACCACCTGCTTTCGAACCTTACCGGCGAATTCAAGAAGGTGAAACGCCGCGAAATCGTCACGAAGCAGATTTCCCATTTCTATCGCGCTGACGCGAACTTCGGTGCTCAACTCGCCGCAGCAAACGGCGTCGCGCTCGACCAGATCAAGCTCATCGCAGGGACGAAACCAGAGTCGCGATAAGTCGTCATCGCGAGCGTCCGGCAGCCCTTATGTTGCCGGACGCAATCGGGGTCATGGTCTCATCGGGCGGGGCCTTTGAGCGGCAACAGGCCGGTCGGCGGGAAAACAGGCTTGGAGCTTGAGTGTCGCACGGCCGCAGCAAGGTCAGGCTTCGCGAGGGCAAAGGCGGCGACGACTTGATCGAACCATTACGACGATCCGGACCGAGCCTGGTACGATCACCTGGCCTTTCACCAAGGCACATTTGGATGGACTCGCGAGCGGCCCGCAGAGGAGACAGTCCGCGATGCAGCGGTCCGGGAGCGATCGGAGGATCTTAACGCGTTCGCGTTCAAGGGGTCTCGGACTCAATTTCAGCCGGACGATCGCGACTTGGATCGCGGCAGTCCTTAGCCCGCAAACGTCAGGGACGTTGATCGGCGGGGGCTCTCCGTAAGGCAAAAGGGCGATTTGTGCGACAAAAAGGGCGGATGTGAGTGTTGCCGAGATCATGGTGTCCGTCCCCCGAAGCCGGAGCAAAAACGTCCGACAAATGGCTATAATCAGTGGTAAGTCGTCCAGCTAAGGGCGTGCAGGACATCATATAAAGGATATAGGCCGTGCTGAGGTTCGCTCCACGACTTGCGGTCGCCTTCTGCCTCGCGGCGGCGATGACGGTCCTCCCGATCCGACCGGACCTGGCACCCGGCTTGATACTCGCCGGCCTGGCCTGGTCGGTGGTCCCGCTGTGGCGCGCCTGGGAAGGGGCGAACGGCTCAGCCCTTCGACCAGCGATCGTCTGGGCGGCCGTCACCATGGCGATTGCGTCCCTATCACAGGTTGCGGCCTTGTCCGAGACGTGCGAGAGCGGGCGACCTTTCGCGGGCCAATTGACCTATCTCTCAACCCTGAGCGGCTTCGCGGCCCTGATCAGCGTCCTCAATGCCCGAACGCCGGGCGGTGGAGCGTGGGCAATCCTGATGGCCTTGCTCGTGGTCGTATTCCTCGTCCCCTGGCTCGAAAGCTCGGGTTTGGCCCGCGAGACCAACGGCTGGGATCGACTTCGGCTCACTGCACCTTGGACGATCTTTTATGGATTGGTCGTCATCGCCGGGGTGACGAACTTCGCCCCCACCCGCTTCGGCTCGGCGGCGTTCGTATTGGCGGTCGGCTTCGTGATCGAGTATCTGGGACTAACCCGGCTCGACTGGTCGCATGAGGTTCGCGGCAAGCTCTGGTCGGCGGTCCCGCTCTGCTGGGCCTCAGCCGCGTGGGTCGCCGATGTCGAGTCCCTTCGCAACTCGCCCACAGCCCCCGGACTCGGACGGTTGTGGGCCTGGTTCCGCAACCACTGGGGAGTCGTCTGGGCACTCCGGGTCCAGGATCGCTTCAACCGCACGGCCGAATCGGCTCGGTGGCCAATCCGGCTGACATGGCACGGCGTGGTCAACGCCTCCGGAGCGTGGAGCGACCCGATCGAGGTTCCTGCCGCCGCGACGGCAACCCTCGCCGGATTGCTCCGTCGGTTCGCCACTACCGAGGTCATCCAGGACGCAACGGGCGTAGAGACCTAAACCCTTCTCATAGCTCTTCTTTTTCCCTATTTCCCCGGACGATTTTCGCGCGTATGATACATTAGGAGACGCTCTTGCGAGGAGACGTCTCTCACAACCCGACGCAGTAACGACCATGGTTCATCCAAGGCTTCAAAGACATCACATCCTTGAATCCCTGAACGCCCAGGACCGTCTGCACAGTTCTCTTATCAGGGAGAAAGTCGATGCGTCTTCCTCTCCTTTTCGGACTCGTGACGTTGGCCGGTCTTAGCCTCTTCGGCTCGACCAGTCAGGCCCAGATGGCCGTCGCCCCCGCGACCCCGCGTATTGGTGTTCCCACCTACGCCCCGGGCACCGTTTACTACAGAAATGGCTATTACTATCAGACGCCCGCCCGGGCTTACTACGCGCCCGCCTATCGCGTACCCGTCGCAACCAACGGCGCGATGACGGGGCGTGTCTCGCCCAACTACGACCCGAGCGGCCGGCCCATCCTCCTCTACAAGCCGTGGTTGCGTCCGCTCCGCTGAGTCGTCAAAAAGAACCATTCATCCCCCCGACCGATCAGCCTTGGCTTGTTCGTCGAGGATAGCCAAGGCGCGGTCGGAATAGGATCGAGCCTCGTCATGTCGGCCGAGCGCCTGGGCGACCTTAGCTAGCCCTTCGAGGCTCGCGACGACCTCCGTATGTTTCGCGCCGAATGCCCGTTCTCGGATCTCGAGCGAGCGTCTCAGGAGTGGCTCGGCCTTGGTCGGTTCACCTCGATCGAGATAGAGAGTTGCCAGGTTGTGGAGCGTCGGCGCAAGGCTGGATCGCTCGACCTCGGGGGCCTTTTCGCGGATGGCGACTGCTCGCAAATAGGCGGATTCCGCCTCAACGTCCTTCCGCTGGGCGTGGCAGACGGTTGCAAGATTGTCGAGTAAGGCCGCGACGTTGGGGTGGTCCTTGCCCTTCATCTTCTCCTCGATCGCTAGGCACCGCCGATAGAGCGGCTCGGCCTCGGTGGGTCTCCCCTGCGCGTCGCGAAGGCAGGCGAGGGTGTTCAGGCTCTCGGCCACCTCGTGGTGCTCGGTCCCAAGGCGTTTCTCCCGCGCGGAGAGGGTCCACTTGGCGATCGGCTCGGCCTCGTCAAGCTTCCCTCGCGAGATGTAGGCCCAGGCGAGATGGTCGAGGGTCAGGGCGACCCTGCTCTCGGCCGGGTCGAACGAGCGGAGTTGCTTCGCAGCCTCGGACAGAGACTTTTCGGCCGCTTCAAGCCGACCCTCCTGATAAGCCTTCCAGCCAGTCTCATGCGCGGCCTTCCATTCGACCTCACCGCCCAACAGCGTGGTGGTGAGCCCGAGCACGGCCGCGCCCACGAGCTGCGCCATTCTCATCGACGTCCTCATCAATGTCGTGTCCTCCAGCGGCTGGCCGCGACCCGGCTCATCGATCGGAAAGCTTTATCTCCTTTTTCATCAAAGAGAGTCGCATGCCAATTCTTTGTGAATGCTATAAGTTGATTGAAATAAGCATTTTATGTATTGTTTTCGATCCAGATACAGAGTCAATTCCTGATGCACTGCCTTGTAAGCAGGCGGCGAAGCCTGGGTTTCGATCAGTGCTGAAGTGACCCAAATCGGTTCTTAATGATGGCGAACCCTTGAGGCAGAAATGGCTTCGTTCCGCGTTCCAGGAGGTTTAAGCCAATCAACCCTTTCGTCGCCACAAAGGCGTTTCCACTCCGAGGTATCCAAGAACCAGGGGCGTGGATCTGGATCGGCGGTGGCTTCGTTTGGTCGAATTGCCAAGGGCGACGCTGGCTTTGTTTCGGGATCGAGCTCTTGCGGCGATTTGGGTTGCCCTGAAAGTCTTAATGTTGGGTGATCTGCACAATCTGAGGAATGCCTGGTAATTACTGGGCACATGCATCGATCTGGTGCTTCTTTATGGGGTCGGGTGTCCCAAGGGCACAGGAAAAATTCGTTCGGTCGAAACGCTCTGGTCCCCTCCCCACTTGTGGGGGAGGGCTATGGTGGGGGGGGTTCTTGGACCAAGGGCGTGGATCGACGGGAGTCCCTCTCCGATTCGCCCCTCGACCGCGACGCGAGACCGGGTTGGGTTCGTTTGG
>JANXSY010000091.1 GCA_025356435.1 Isosphaeraceae bacterium
GGACAGGAGCGAGGCGCAAAGTCATACGGGACAACGATCACGTCAAGTCGCGTGAAAGCTGGTGGGGATCGGCGAGAAGTGTCGGAAAAAGCGTGGGTCAATTACTACAATGACGCATCCACACCAAAGAAGATAGCTTTACAGAAATGGTTCCGCGATTCTGGGTATGACCCGGATTTCCATTTGGATGGCACCATGCATCTCCACAAGCATCCTCGCTCCCGATCCTTCTAGCGACTCCTAGAAAAAGAGTAAAAGATTATGATATGTAGAATATGATAATGATAAATTTTGGCCGCGAATGTCTTGACAGCGAGACTCGTTCTGCCCAGCATAAGCAGCCGATTCGACTCGACTTCGTGCCGTGCTCCGAGAACTTGCCTCCGTGATGCCCCACCTGCGTTACTCCTGGGCGAATCGACCCGTCCGCTGGTTCTTGCCTGCGGTTGTGCTCGTGATCGGCCTCGGGTCTCAGGCCGCAGCTGCTTCCTCAGTCTCGTCGGCACCTGCCTTCGATGCCGACGAACACGCCCACCATTGCAAGTGTGGCACTCGATGTCGAGGTTCCTCTTGCTGCTGCGGCCCGAGCGAACCGAAAGTCCAAAAGGCTACTCCCGCACCGGATGCGGGTTCGGTTAGCGTGAAGGACGGCCCTTGCCTGAATTTCGCCCCGTGTGGCGATCCGGTGCTACCCGGTTCACCGTCGGCCGGTCCCATCGGCAAGGTCGCCACCCTTGCCATGCGCGGGCACTTCACGCCCGCCGTGGCCGGGCGACTGATTGCTCCCCAAGCTCGCTGCGTCCTACCGGCCCGGCGTGCGTCCCGCCTCGACGATCCGCCGGAATCCCCGCCCTTCGCCTGATCCCAGGCCCTCGCTCCTGATCGATCACGGCACCCGTCCGCCAGTCCACGGCGTCACGGGCCGGGCTACCTCCATCGCGTGTTTTCTAACAGCTCGTGTCGGTCGCGACAAACCTTCATCGCGCCTGGATGCGAGTCCACGCCTAGAGACAAGGGGATTCTTTCCATGCACCGTCGTCGAGCCTTCACCCTGATTGAATTGCTGGTGGTGATCGCGATCATCGCGGTCCTTATCGCCCTGCTGTTGCCCGCCGTCCAGGCGGCCCGCGAGGCGGCCCGCCGTGCTCAATGCACGAACAACCTCAAGCAGCTTGGCCTCGCAATGCACAACTACCACTCGGGCCTGAACTGTTTCCCCGTCGGCTTCCTCTACAATGCCAATCCGCCGACCACAGGGACGCTCGCGGGCGTGCCCGGCTTCCACTACGCTTGGTCCGTCTTCGCCCAGTTGACCCCCTACCTCGAACAGACCATGGTCTACAACGCGGCCAACTTCAACTGGCCCTTCGCGGCCGGTCCTTCGGGGGGCTACGCCATCTTCCCGGCCAACCTGACGATTATGAACACGTCCGTCAGCATTTTCCTCTGCCCGAGCGACGGCGACCAGGCACCCGCCCCGCCGTCCGGGGCGAACAACTACGTCTTCTGCACCGGCGATGGCGTCACCAGCACCGGCGCGGCCGGTGATGTCACGGTCGGTGTCGGCTCGCCGACCGGGGCCAACGGAGCGTTCGTGTTGAACAACCCACAAACGTTGGCCACGATCACGGACGGGTCGAGCAACACCGTCGCCGCTTCGGAGTCGCTGTTGGGGAACGGCTCGCCGCCTCCTTACAAGTTTGGCCGACTACTCGCCTTCACCTCCAGCACTTCGCTGACGGTCGCGGCCTGCCAATCGGCCGACTCAGGCTATCTGCCCAAGGGCTCGCAGTGGTGGTTCGGCGATTGCCGAAACGTCTTGTTCAACAACTACCTGACCCCGAATTCCAAGCTGCTGAGCGACTGCGAAGGGGGTAACTATCACATGCCCGGCTGGAAGGCCGCGAGAAGCAACCATCCTGGTGGAGCGAACGTGATGTACTGCGACGGCCATGTCGGTTTCGTCAAGGATACAGTCAACCCCGCCACCTGGACCGCACTCGGCACCCGAAATCGGGGCGAGGTCATCTCGTCCGACGCCTATTGATCGGCCAGCCGATCCGGCTAAATTGACCGGGGATCATGCCTCCTTGCTCAAGGCGCGATCTCTAGATCTTCATAAATTAACCAACGAGAAAATATTCATGAGAAAAAAACTGGTCGTACTTGCAACGGTATTCATCCTTCTGGCGAACGCCGGCTGCGGGGGAAGATCATCCCAGGGCGATCCCGACGCGGGCCGATCAACCCTAGCAAAGACCAACGTGGAACGTCTCGCGATGGAAATCGCCGGGGCTCGGGAGTTGGAGGGTCAACGCAAACCCAAGGAAGCCCTCGACGCTTACCAACGGATCGTCAAGGAGTATCCCGACAGTCCTCAGGCCAAGATGGCGGCTGAACGGATTAAGGCGTTGGGAGGTCGGTAGCGGCCGAGCGAATGCCCCGAGCTTTCATTCAGCGTCATCAATCCTCGACAATCGGGACCCGTCTTTCCGATGTCGAACTTCCACCAACATGGGGTTTTTGCGACACTTCTCGCCGATCCCCACCAGCTTTCACGCGACTTGACGTGATCGTTGTCCCGTATGACTTTGCGCCTCGCTCCTGTCCACCGGCGCTGCCGGTTCGGCACTCTTCACCTTGGCCGGAGTCCATGCCCGCCAGATCCGGTCCAGCGTCAACACCACGAATCGCACCAGGGTCTTTCGACGTCGCCACTTGTATCGCACCTTCTCCAGAAAACGGACCATCCGGTTCGTC
>JANXSY010000098.1 GCA_025356435.1 Isosphaeraceae bacterium
TGGGAATTCAGGCAGCAGAAGCGTGAGAGGTCGTCCATGGTCAGGCTCGGCGGCGGGATCACCCGATGGGAGAACAAGTTGCGAGATTCGCTCCTTGATACCAGGACGGACGGTAGCGTGCAACAACTCACGGCCACGAGGGATTTACCCATACATTTGATTAATCTTACCGTAAGTCACCTTCTGTGCCTTGATCAATCCACCCGCCAACTTCTCGCCCATCGGGTCGACGTAAACCCTGCCGGGCGGTTTAGGATTCTCGGGATTGGTGTCGTTGACATGAATATTGAAGATGAACGCCGTCTCGCTCTCTGCCGTGAACCAGTGAACATTGTCGTGATGGTCGGTGACGGTCGAGAACTCGCCGGGAGTGAAGCTGCGGTCGATCGTGGGTTTGATGATGTAATGGTCTTTGTGATCTTCGACGCGATCGTAGTGGCGGCCTCGGAGATTGCCCTTGAGGACGAGGAAACCCGTCGCCATGTTGTCGTGTCCGTGCGGGACGACCGAGCGGCCCTGTTTCATCGCGAAGATCTGCCTGCCGAACACCGCGTTGGTCGAAAGGCCCTCGACGTTCTTGAAGTCGACCGGCAGGCTCTTGGCCCCATGGGCCGGGTAGGTCACGCCCTTGGCGATCCGGTCGAAGTCGAGATTCTTGAGCAGGGTGTTGAGGTCGGCCCGGCGATAGAGGGCTTCGAGAGACTTGGTGAATTCCACGTCTTTGACTTTGTGGTCGCGGACGTCTCGGCTGATCGTGTTGAGGTCGTCGAGCCACTTATCGACCACCGGCTGCACGTCGGCCCCGAACAGCCGACCGGCCGCCAAGCCTTCGAGGAGAGCCACCGCCGTCAACGACTGAAGCGCGTGCCTCGTGAACGCGCGGCGCGATTCGACGTGTTCGGACATGACCTCGTCCCCCTTAATAGTTCGGAACCCGAGACGACCCGAGACAGGCCGGACTCACTCCACCGTAACCCGCGCGGGCTCCGCAATCAATTCAACAATCGCTGGAAATTGGCGCGAAGCCGCCACATTACCCCAAAAATCAAGAATGAGCCGCTTGCCTGGCCGTGGATTATCGTGATAAGCTTCTTTTCGGATGCATCTTTCCGTTTCCCGTCGACACGAATACGCATGTACCCGAGCCGATCGCACCCACGATCGATCCTTTATGCCTTCCGGGCGTGCTGTCTGGCATTCCTGGGGCTCGGGATGCTCGCGCCTTCGACGGCCAAGGCCGCGCACTGCGGACGGTATGTGCTTTCCGAAGGCCGGTTCGAACAAGACATTGCCCAGCTCTTCTCGGGCGAGTCGTCGACCGACCCCGGCCTGTTCCCGACGACGCCGATCCCACCCTCGCCGCCCTGCAAGGGGGCGTTTTGCTCAGCTCCTCCGGCCGTCCCGGCCGTTCCGGTCGCACCCGTGACCGCACCCGGCGAGCACTGGCTCTGCCAGGTTGCCCTCCTCTCGATCCCGCCCGCTCAATCCTCTCCCATCGAGCCCGACGACGCGGCCTTGCAGCCAGTCGATCGCGGCCTGTCGGTGTTTCATCCACCCCGACACATTAGTCCGTCGGCCTGATCCCCAGATGCGTCGGGATCGGACTGCGCCGTCACGCTCGGGTTGAGCCTCGCGCCGAGTGACTTCGTGTCCTCGTGCCATCATCGATCGCGTCGACTTCACGCTCCGTCCAGGGGTCGTGACGGCGCGGGCTCGCAACCTCTTGCTTACGTCGCTCCGACTGGCGTTCCGGGATTCTCTCCGGACTCCCCCCCATTACCGACTTCAACGACGCCCGAACCGGGCCTTCGTTCTCCGTCCGTACCTATTCTTATATTTTCGTCAATTTGTCATCTTTCTTTGAGGACTTCTCTCATGCGCCTTCGTCGACGCGGATTCACTCTGATCGAACTGTTGGTGGTCATCGCCATCATCGCCGTCCTGATTGCCCTGCTCTTGCCGGCCGTGCAGGCGGCCCGCGAGGCCGCACGCCGGTCTCAGTGCGTCAACAACCTGAAGCAACTGGGGCTCTCGCTCCACAATTACCACGACGTCAACGGGGGATTCCCGATCGGCAGCAGCCTCAACGTGGCAACCGGCCTGAAGGGCGACATTTCGCAGCAGTCGCGTCTACTCCCGTTCATGGAACAGTCGGTCCTCGCCAACGCGATCAACTTCAGCCTTCTTTCCACCTCCCCGGCCAACGCGACGGCCTTGATGACGAGCGTGAACACCTTCACCTGCCCGAGCGACTCACAGAACCAGCTTCCCGTCGGACAGGCCGCCGTCAATTACCGGGTCAACCACGGGACGAGCATCGTCTATTCCTATGGCGCACAGGATACGTCCGGCGTCAACGTCAACATGCCGCCGCCGAACGGCACCTTCTTCCTCGACTTCAACATCCGGATCGCCGACATGGTCGACGGCACGAGCAATACCGCCGCGTTCAGCGAGCACGTCAAGGGAGACTTCAGCGCGTCGATCTCGACCGAACTGTCCGACACCTATCAGCCGGGCACCTACCCGGCCAGCGCCGACCAGGCCTATCAGGACTGCCTCGCGGTCAACATCTTCGACCTGTCCAAGCAGGGGAACTCCAACGGCGGGACGCCTTGGATGACCGACAACCACACCTCGACGCGGTATTACCACGCCTTCTCGCCGAACACGCGGTCGTGCAAGTTCCCGCCGTTGCGGATCAGCACCACGGCCAACAGCCGCCACCCGGGCGGAGTCAACGTCACGATGGCCGACGGCTCGGTCCGGTTCATCAAGTCGTCGATCAACCTCACGGCCTGGAGGGCCGTCGGCACCCGCAACGGCGGAGAGGTCATCAGCGCCGATAGCTATTGATCGATCGCGACGTGCACTGATCTCAACCGCCGCCCGGAGGTCCCTCTTTTGAATGGTAAACCCATCACGCCCCGCCTGCCCTCGTGGCGGGCGGGCGTCTTCCTCATGCTCTTGTCCTGCGTCGGGTGCGGGTCGTCGGGTTCGCCTTCGGACCAAGCCGAGGGTCACAAGACCCTGGTGGCCGCGCTCGACGCGTGGAAGGGGGGCGAGAAGCCAGCCTCCCTCACCCAGCGTACCCCTCCGATCAGCGTCTCCGACGGCGACTGGACATCAGGGGAGCGGCTCCAAAGCTATCACGCGCACGACAAGGGCAAACTCGTCGGCACCGACATCCACTTCCACGTCGCGATCGAGGTGAAGACGGCCAAGGGTAAAGTCGTCAAGAAGGATGCGGTCTACGCCGTCGCCACCCACCCTCAGCTCATGGTTCTGCGGCAGGACGATTGACTTGGGTCAATCGACAATCATTCATTCACATGAAACGGTCGATCCATGAACCAACGACTTCGAACGATCATGGCCGCATCGCTGTTCGCGACCATTCCGGCACTCGGCACAGCCAACGACGTCCCATCGAAGGTCGCCGCGACGCGGCAAGAGTTAAAACAGCAACTCGAAGGCTCGAAGCAATCGCGCCCGAGGCTGCCGCTGCCGCCACCGACCGAGCAGGAAATCGCCGCCGCCAAGGCCCGCGCCGCGGCCGCACCGCCGAGGACAGGGGCGAGCGCGATGGGTAGCGGGATCGTCAACAACGCCCGGATGCGCGAGCTCTATCTGGCCCCCGAAATGTACGGCGCGGGCGGTTCCTCGCGTGAGCCCGACCCCGCCATGACCCTGAACAACACCTTCAAGACAATGTTGTTCTGGATCGTCTCGCGGGCGAACAATTGCACCTATTGCCAGGGGCATCAAGAGGTCAAGCTCGCGGGCGACGGCGTGAAGGAAGAGATGATCGCCGCCCTCGACGGCGACTGGTCCGAGTTTACCCCCGCCGAGCGTGCCGCGTTCGCGTTCGCCCGCAAGCTCACGTTCGAGCCGAACGCGATTGGCGACGCAGACGTCGACCGGTTGCGTGCCCACTACAAAGACTTGCAGATCCTAGAGATCATCGTGGCAGTCTCGGGATTCAACGCGACGAATCGCTGGACCGGCCCGCTGGCGATCCCCCAGGAATCGCACCGGGGTTTCCTGACGCCGACCGCCGAGAAGTACCGCGACGCCAAGAGCCGCGTCGCCCCGCTCGACCCGTCCGCGACCGGAATGGCCTGCGCCAAGCCGGCCTCCCGAAGACCGCTGGAGTCGCGAGGGCAGGTCGAGAAGGCCCTCGACGCCGCCCGCAAGCGGTCCTCACGCCTCCCCCTCGCCGACGAGGCTCAGGCCCGCGCCGTCCTCCCCGAAGGCTGGTCTGGATCGGAGCCGCTGCCCCAGTGGGTCCGGCTGCTCGGCAACTTCCCCAAGGGCGGCAAGGGCCTGGTCGGGGCGAGCTATCGCGCCCAGACCAAGGGTAAGCTCAGCCCGGCCCTCAAGGCAAAAATCGCCTGGATCGGTGCCCGAAACGACCGCGCCTGGTACGCCCTCGGCCACGCCAAACGACGTCTCAACGACCTGGGTCTCACCGACGATCAGGTCTTCGCCCTCGACCGAACCGAGGGACAGGGAACCTCGGGCGAGGCTGCCGCGCTCGCGCTCGTCAGCAAGATCACAGTCGACCCGGCGCTCATCACCGATGCCGATGTCGAAGCCGTGCGAAAGCACTTCTCCGACTCCGAGACGGCCGAGGTGGTCTACCTCGCCACACAGGCCGCCTCGTTCGACCGGCTCACCGAGGCTGCGGGCCTCGGTCTCGAAAACTGAGCCCGACCAGTCCCCTCTTGATCCCCAACGCGTCCTCTGCCATGTTGAATGCCATGACCATTCACCGGGTCGGGGAGGCGAATATGGCGTGGACGTCGGATCGGCCCGGTCGGATGTTCATTGGCGGATTCGTCGGGTTCTTCCTCGCCCCGCCGGCTGTCGTGGTACTGCTGACCTTCCTGACGCCCGAGGGCGTGAATTACGAAAACTGCGGCCTTGTCCTGCTGCTATCGGTCCTCGGTGGAGGGGTCTTTGGCGCGATCGTTGGCCTGCTGGTCCTCTCCGGTCGCCCCGCGGACGAGTTTGGCACCGAAGGGACATGGACGGAGACCCTCTGGGACCCTGAGCTTGATATTTAGCCGTCCTTCTCAAGGGGTTCCCTGCCGATGGCCCATCACCTCCGACTCGCGACGATGCTTCAGGGTCTCTGTCCCATCTGCGGGGAGGGCCGCATCTTCGCCTCGCGATGGCGGATGAACCCGAGGTGCCCGGTCTGCAATATGAAGTTCGAGCGGGGACCGGGCTATTTCACCGGGGCCATGTACTTCAGCTACGCGATCGGCATCCCGATCATCGCGGCCGGGACGGGCCTTGTCTGGTGGCTTACCCGATGGCCATTGCACTGGGCCGTCTTGCTCGTCTGGGTGGCGTTCCTGCCGCTAGTCCCGTGGGTCTTCCGGCTCTCGCGGACGATTTTCATCCACTTTGATCGCTACTTCGACCCCGACGATCCCCCCTTGACTCCGCCCGTGCAGGCCCGATGATATCGCTTCAATCGTGTTCGACTCGGTGGTGAGATGTGGGAGGGACGAGGCGATGTTCATCGTCTGGGGGACGAAAATACTCAGGAGCACGGCCGGGCGCCGAGCCGACTATTGTCTGCTCTGCCGAGGCTTCCAGCCCCATCGCGTCATCAGGGTCAAGAGCGTCGGCCACGTCTATTATGTCCCGCTCGGCTTCGGCAAACTGGTCGGGTTCGAACACGTCTGCGAGTCGTGTAACCTCAAGCGGTATCACGAACCGGACGAGTTCGACCCCCTCACCTCGAGCGATCGCCACGCCGACGTCGAGACCCTCATCGCCGACACCAACCCCGACGCCCGGCGAGAGTGGGCCTCTCGGCTCGCGATCGACGATCGCATCCGTTCGGACAAGCTCCTCCCCGGCGAGAGATCGGCATTTCTCGATGAGTCGTTCACGCTGGCGAACGTCCTCCTCGTCCACCGGACGGCAGCGACCCACTTCGATTCACTGAGCAGCCTCGGCATGCTCGCCACGATCGCAGTCCCGTTCGCGGTCGCAGCCATTGTCTCGATGCTGCCCAAGACCGGGGCCGACCCCGTCGGGATGGCGGTCGTCGCGGGGTTTGTCTGCGCCATGCTCACCATCATCCTGCTCGCGACCGACGGCCGGCGCCATACGCGTCGCACCATCCTGCCCGTACTCATCCGCGCCATCCGACCGCTCCGCCCCACTGTGGAAGAGATCGACGGTATCCTCGAATCGCTTCACGCCCGCAAGGATAAGCTCGGCAAGGTTCTCAAGACGCATCAGGTCGTCGACGCCCTGACGTTTCCGGCCGATTGATTGCGATCGGCTCTGATCAAACTTTGCCCCCTTGGTCTCGTTTTCGACGAGGAGGGACCGCAACCGGCTCGGGGACCACGACCAGCGGGACCTTGCGGGGCCGACCCCGAGGCCGGCTCTCCAGGTCGAGGCCGAGCCGACGACCAAGCGCCTCAACCCATTCCGTATCGCCGAACGGGAGGCCCGTCTGCAGGCTCCTTCGCACACCTAACAGTTCGGAGGGGTCGGGCGTCTCGTGGACGTAGGCCGACCATCGTCGACGCCGGACGGCTGGTGTCTTCGCGAGTTCGTCATAAGCGGCGATCGGGTCGAGGCTTTCGTCGGGCAGGCCGAGCCCGTGCGCGTCGAAGCTGCTCCAAGGGTACTCACCCGCCGTCGAGACCAGGCCGGAGCGAATCGGGTTCGCCTCGACGTGACGGAGCACCGCCATCAGGTGATCGTCTTCCTGGACCACCGGGCTCTTGAACCGCCCTTGCCAGACGTGCCCGCTCGACCCGTGGACCCGGTGATGCCGATGGGTATGAGCGACAAGCAGACCCTGCATCACCCGGCTGATCGGCGTGTCGAAGGTGCGGATCAGCAAATGGACGTGGTTGGGCATCAGGCAGTAGCCGTACAACTCGAACGGCCTGCGCGTCTTCAGTTCGATGATGGACTGGAGGAAGGCCGTATAATCGTCGTCGTCATGAAAGACGGGCGCGCGATTGTTGCCGCAATTGGTGACGTGGTAGACGAGGCGGTCGTCGACAGCGCGGTTAGGCCTTGGCATGCCCTCACGATAGCCGAAAAGGTGTCGGTAATCCAGTTAATCCTCACCGGCCCCTTTCTCAACGGTCTCGATTCGCATCCGGCCCCATCTGCTCTCCTACGGCAGCGCCTCCGGCCTGGTATAATCGTTCAGAGACGACCCTCAAAGGAGGCACAATGGACCTTCCCGTGAAGTTCCCCAGCGAGACCGAGGTGATCCTCGACGACGTCGCAAGGTTCCGGGCACTCTCTGCCGCGGAGCGAATCCGATCGCTCCAAGACATCCTGAAGACCGGGTCAATGATCCTGAGCAGATCCCCGAAGGCGGCCTGGGCCGAGCAGTATTCTGAGGCGCAAGAACTCCAGGCGCGCCAGACCACCCGGGAGTTCATCGCTCGCCATGCAACACAATCACAATCTCTTGTCTGACGAACTGATCCAAGCCGTCGAGGCATTGTCCGAGGCATTTGCCGCCCGATCGGTCCGCCACGGGCTCATCGGGGGGCTGGCGATCTCGATGCGCGGCCGCCCCCGATTCACCCGGGATGTCGACTTCCTGGTCGACGTGCCGCAAATCGCGCTGCCAGGGCTTCTCGACGACCTCGCGGTGCGCGGGTTCGCGATCGAGAAAGACGTCGTCATCAAAGAATACGTTTACGAGAACATCACATCTTTCTTGTTCGGATCTGTACGGATCGATTGGCTCAAGCCCGTACTCCCCCTCTATTCCCGCGCGCTCGACGACGCCGAACCCCTGGAATGGTCCGAAGGCCACTCGGTCCGGGTGGTGACGGCCGAGGGGCTGATCCTGACCAAGATGGTCGCCTTCCGCCCTCGCGACCAGGAGGACATCGACGTCCTGCTGACCGCCAACCGCGACGAGATCGACATCGACCTGATCCGCGACGAATGGTCCCCCTTCGCGGCTACGGAGACTGAGCGCACGGCCTGGCTCGAAGCCGCGATCGAGAAGCGTGTCACACGCCGCGAGTGAATCCAATGCCGAGATTCTTCGGTTCGATACGGCTTGGACTCGACGACGGATACGACACGGATTGCCTGACCTCTTCCCCGGCGAAGAAGAGTCGACTGGGCTGGGCCTCGACCCCAGCCCCCACCTCATTTCAAACCTCGTCCGAAGCAATTTTCTGCAGGTCGAGCAGAGGTCGCAATCGCTCCGGCCGAGGAGGGCCATGAATCTGGAGGCGGGGGGTGCCGTAGAGGCATCGTCGCGATCACCCGACGAACTGAACGTCCACCGGCGCGGGGATGATCCCGGCCTCAGCGGCGCGGGTCAGCAGAGTGCGAACGGCCTCGCGGCCTCGGGGGCCGTAGTCAACGGTCCACTCGTTGACGTACATCCCGACGAACCGGTCGGCGAGGCCGGGGTCGAGGTCTCGAGCGTAGTTCAGGGCGTATTCAAGCGCCTCTTCGCGGTGGTCAAGGGCGTACTGGATGCTGCCCTTGACCAGGCGGGCGACCTCATTAATGAGGTCGGTGCCGAGGTCACGTCGGACGACGTTGCCGCCGAGCGGGAGGGGGAGGCCGGTCTGCTCGAACCACCACTGGCCTAGGTCGATCACCTTGTGCAGGCCCTTCGACTCGTAGTAAAGCTGCCCTTCATGGATGATGAGGCCGACGTCAACCTTGCCCTCGGCGACGGCCGGGAGGATCTGGTCGAACGGCATCACCGTCACCTTGACGTCTTTGCCGAGGCAAAGCTGAAGGGTGAGATACGCGGTGGTCAATGTGCCGGGGATGGCGATCGTGCGCCCCTTCATGTCATCGAGAGTGGCGGGCTCTCTGGTGATGAGCATCGGGCCGTAGCGGTCGCCCATGCTACACCCTGAGGCGAGCAAGGCGTACTTGTCGGAGAGGTGAGCGAAGGCGTGGATGCTGATCGCCGAGACTTCGAGCTCCCCCTTGAGGGCGCGCCGGTTCAGCGTCTCGATGTCTTCGAGTTGGTGGATGAAGTGGAGATCGTGGTTGTCGAGCTTGTCGTGGGTGAGGGCATAGAACATGAAGGCGTCGTCGGAGTCGGGGCTGTGACCGACCCGGATTTCGCGGCGGACGGCGGTGAGGCTCATGGGACGGGGCTCTTCTTTCTGGCGATGCAACGCGGAAAGACCATCGTCTCGCAACCACGGACCTTGGCCGGGGCGGGACGGGCCGACTCCAATAGTGTAGGCAACTCGAGCGTCCGGGCCAACAGAAGTTGAAAGGCCCCGCCTTCCCCCGGTCGGGAGAAGTCGAGGCCTTTCGGATCGTTCGCAGGGAGAATCGGCTGATTACTTGGGCTGCGGAGCCTGCGAGCCTCGGGGCTGGGTCTGCGAGGGACGCCCCTGGCTCTGGGCGCCTGGGGGCGGACCCGAAGCGGCCTTCGATGTCATTTCGAGGGCATCGAACGGGTCGACGGTGTTGTCACCCTCAATGTACTTCTGGAGGTCGAGGAAAGGGGTGTCCTTGGGGACCGGGACGCCGAGTTGCTGGCAGGCGCGGGAGTATCGCTTGACGATCAGCGCGGTGTCCCGCTTGCAGAGGTCGTCGTTGCGATAGTTGTTATGCTTCTTGAGCAACTGCTCCCAGATCTTCAGCCCTTCCTCAAAGTTTTTCACGGCCTTGGGGAAGTCGGCAGCCTTGTAGGCCTTGGTGCCGTCGTAGAAAAGTTGACGAGCGGCAACGCCCTCGTCTTCCATCTCCGCCGCGCAACGATCCTTCCAGTAGGGATAGTTCATCTGGCTAGCCCAGCGGTCGGCCCAGTGGGCCACGTTGGGGTGAAGCATGCGCATCTTGGCGGCGTCGGTCGCGTCGTCGATGTAGATATCTTGCTTGATGCTCTTGCCGTCGACCACGATGTCGTTCGGATTCTCGAACCGGAACCGGCCGAAGGTGATCCACTCGTTGAGGGACTTGTTCCACTCGTTCTTGGCGACCTGGCCGAACTGCGCCGCGATGCCGACCATGCTCTCTTTTTCGAGGCTCGACGCATAGCGGGTCTGGGCGTGAGCGGGCATCGATCGGAAGGCGAGGTCACCCTGTCGGCCCTTGCGCTGGGCCGGGGCGTCGACGTATTCGTTCTCCCTGGCAAGCTCGGCTTCGGTCTCGATCCTGCGCTGGACCCGCTTCTCACCGGCGTCGGCGAGCCGGATCGAGCTGGTGAACCAGCCGTTGGAGAGCTGAAAGTTGTCGCGGTAGATGTTGTTGTCGATCGGGTCGCGCTTGAACGACTCGTCGGTGTCGTCGAAGAAGAAGCGGCGGAGGAAGATCGCCTCGTCGGCAAAGCCGATCTTGTGGTAATAGGTCCAGGCGGTGTCCCAGATCAGGTCAGGCGAGCGCGAATTTTTCGACACGCCGTCTCGGAGGAACTTGATCCCCTGTTTGATCCACTCATACTTGTCTTCAGGAGCGTCCCACTCGACCGAGACGTTGTAGGCAAGGTTCCATCCCTGAAAGGTCCAGATCTGGAGGAAGTGCGGCTGGAGCTTGGTGATGAGGCTGACGGTCGCCTTCATCTTGTCCCAGTCCTGCACCTTCTGGAGATCTTGGGCTCGCATCCAGAGGACGTTCGCGGCGATCCCGCGTGCCCCGCCCAGGAGGGCGAGTTTGAGCATGAAGCTGCCGGTATCGACCTCGCCGATCGTGGCCTCGCCAAGGTCTCGGCGCTGGGCCTCGCGGTGGAGGAATTCTTTGTAGGGATACATTGCAACGAACAGGACCAGGATGGCCAGCGCGAAGACAATCTTGCGCTGCATGTTGGTCAGAGACGTCATGCCGCCACCTCCCGATTCTTCAAGATGAAATATCCGCCGATGGTGAAAGGCAAGGCATAGGCGAGTGCCAGCAGGGCATTGTTGATCATCAATCGGGCATCGACAGCGAAGCCCTCGGCAACGAGGTTGGTCACGTCGAGCGCCTGGAAATTCGGCACGATGTAGGCCAGTCTCGTGAGGACCGGCATCGTCAGAGCGTCCATCGTCTTGGCGACAATGACCGCGAGTGTCGGAGTCAGGTCCGACATCTGGTTGTCGTGCGTCAGAATGCGGATCAGCGACTCGAACGGGCCGCCGCCGAGAAGGCTCTGCATCTGGATGTCGTGGAAGAACGAGAACGCCATCTGGCCCGCGACGTAGAACGCGATCGTCATCAAGAGAGCCATCGGCCAGCTCAGGAACGTGCCGGCGAAGACGCCGATGGCGGTGAGCACCATCGCCTGGAGCCAGATGCCGCTCAGCCCCTTCATGAAGTTGACGACGAACGAGCCCTTATCCAGAAGGATATACAGGTCGCTCTCAGCCATGCCGAGATACTGCGTCGCGCTGACGCAGCGGACCTTGATCGTTAAGGCCCCGTTCGAGCCGATGAGGTACGACGCGGGGATGAGCTGCTTGTTCGTGTAATACTCGCGGATCGGGAAGATGTTGCTGAACGGGCGCTGGTTGATCCGCGGGTTCGGGTTCGCGACCTCGATGCTAGCGAGGACCGGCTCGCCGACCCGTCCCTTCGTCGTCCGATAGATCGTGAACGTCATCTCGACCTGGAACGGTGGGGAGTGCAGCCGGGCCGACTCTTCGCGGAACGAATCGGCCTCTTCCTTCTTGCCAGCCTTCTCGGCGGCCTCAGCCTTGTTCGTGAGTTCGACGTCCTTCAACTGGAGCTTCTGCGACTCGGCGCGGAGCCGCTGAATGTTCGAGGCGACCTTCGCCTTGTCGACCTCGGCGACCTTGACCAGGCCCCGATTCGCGGCGTCGACTCCGTATTCGTCGAGCATCGCCTGATTTTCAAGGTCTTCGATGGTGCCCGGCACGAGCAGTTGCTCAACCGGGATGCGACGGTTCATCGCGAGCTGGCGGTCATAGGGGTCAGGCACGGCCGAGCCGTAGGTCCAGATCGCGGTCGCGGGGGTCGCCCCTTCGATGTGACTGCGATATTCGAGCTCTTGGCCGACGTCGATCCCCTTGAGACCCGGCTTCCCCTTTGAATCGAGAAATTCGAGCGAGCCTTTAACCGGCACGCGGGCCGACATCTTGGTTCGAAGCTGCTCAGCCTGGTCGAAGAGTTGCTTTGATCGCGCGGGGTCTTTCTCCTGGAGCGCGACGGCCTGCGCCTCAGTGTCGCGGATCGTGCCGCCGACGTTTCGCCAGAGGTACACGAGGCTGATCGCGCCGAATGCGACGATCAGGAGCGTCACCAATGTCATAAACCCGAGCATGCGGCCCCAGACCAGTTCGAGCCGACGGACCGGCTTCGACACGACCGTGTAGATCGTCTGATTCTGGATATCCTGCGGCAGACTGATCGGCGCGAGCACCGTAACCATGACGGTGATCAGCAGCGAACAGAGCAGCATGAGCGTGCCGATATAGAGCCGGCCAAGCTCCGCCGGGCGCTGCTCGGAAGGCTGGAGGAACCAGTGGGTGAAGGCAAGAATGAGCGCGAAGACGCCGAGCACCACCCAAGGGGCCCACATCCTCCGATTGGCCTCGATGACGCTCAGCTTGGCGATCGCATAGAGTCTTCGGAACCGGAGCGAGACGACCTCGACTGACAAGATCCCCAGCACGCGGGCGAGGACGACATATCCCATGAAGGTCGCGCCGAAGCGGAGACCATGGACCAGCGCGAGCTGCCAGTTCGCCGCGAATTCAGGGCTCGATCGGATGATGAGAAACGAGACGACCAGCCCGAGCACAATCGCCATGTGCATCGCGCCCAGGACGACGAGATCAAGAACCTTGCCGAGTCGCGCGATCGTGAGCCAGAGGGCCCGCTCGACCCAGACGAACAGGATCAGAACGAACGGGGCCGCGACGAGGTACGAGAGCGGAACCCCGCCCACGCCGACCATCGAGATCCGCTTCGTCGTCTGAAGTACGCCGACTGTCACTGAAGCCAGGCAGCCGATCAGAGAAACCAGGGCGGCGATGTCGAGCCACTTTGCCTTAGGCGCGTGGCGGTCTTTCATCGCACCGACAACCCATGCCCCGATCCAGCCAGCCAACGAGAAGAGGCCGACGACCTTGGCGAACGTGACCACTGCGCCTAAAAAACCCGGGAATGTCAGTTCCGGGTCTCCGAAAACATAGAGCCAGCGCAGTGTATTCATGAGCCATATGGGCAGGCCGCCGGCCACCGGCGGGGCTCCCGACTGGGCCCAGAGGAGCGATAAGTTAAGTAGCGGAAGCATGGGGATGAGGGCTCCTAGGCCGGATCTCGAACGGGGCTAGGCCGTGACCGGGGATGATGGACGAAAATAGGACCCGGGACGGTGGATCTCCGGCGGAGAGTGGCGAACGCCGCTCCCACCGGGATGACTCGAAACGCGCGGCGAGACGAAGCAAGACTCATTCAGGCCGTCACAACGGGCGCGGGGTTCCCGCGAGCTCGTCATGGACCGGCGGGGTCGGCTTGGCTCCGTCGGCAGGACGGTCGCCAACGCGACGGCGGCCTGGGTGCAGGTCGCTCTCGCGGACGATCCGGAGGAACAACTCTTCGAGGGTCGTCGTCGGGTGGTCGACGGCGAGCAACTGGCCGTGGTGCCGCTCGATCACTTCGCGGATCTCGTGCAGTGCCGCGTCGGAGAGGTTGCGCGTCTTGATCTGCGTCACGTCCTGCACGGTCAGCAGGTCGCTCACCTTCCCCAACTCTTTCAACTCGCCACGGTGGAGGATCGCGATCCGGTCGCAGATATCCTGCATGTCGGCGAGGAGGTGGCCCGAGAGGACGACCGTCTTGCCTTGTGCCTTGAGGTCGCGGATCAGCTCCTTGATCTCGGCCGTGCCGATCGGGTCGAGGCCCGAAGTCGGTTCGTCGAGGAGGATCAACTCGGGGTTGTTGATAAGCGCCTGGGCCAGCCCGATCCGGCGCTGCATGCCCTTAGAATATTCACGAAGCTGGCGATGCTTGGCCGCGTTCAGCCCGACCATCTCGATCAGCCGGTTGACCCGCTTGGTCCGCTCGGCCGACGACATCTTGAACAGTCGGCCGTAGAAGTGGAGGGTTTCCTCAGCGTTGAGGAACTTGTACAGATACGACTCTTCGGGCAGGTAGCCGATCCGCTCGTTCTTTTTGACGTTTGTGGTGGGCTCGCCGAAAATAAAGGCGTCGCCATCGGTCGGGAAGAGCAACCCGAGCAACAGTTTGATAGTCGTCGTCTTGCCCGACCCGTTGGGACCGAGTACACCGAAGATTTCGCCCCGGTGGACCTTGAGGTCGAGGGCCTTGAGGGCCTGGACTTTCGGGCGTCCCCAGAAGTCGCGATAGACTTTGCTTAGGTTCCGAGTCTCGATGATGACGTCCGAGCTCATCAGGGGTCGCCTTATGGGGATGAGGAATCCGCGGCCGGTCGCCGATTGGCACCAGACCGAGGCCCCGAACACTGCCGGCCCGGCCGCCGGAGTGGGGGGTAAGTGGCCATTACGAGAGATCCACGAGGCGTCGGGGGAAGAGTTGATCCGGAGGTGCCGGACGACTGCGATAAAACCTAAGAATGGATCGGATAATCGCCAAAGTCGCCCTGTCCTCGGATAGCCGAGCGTAGGCTGCGGTTGCTACGAACCCCGCCCGAGAAATGTTCGACGAAAAAGCCCTCCTGGGCCATTTTCGTCCAGACCTACACCCGAAATGGCAAACTCTTGAGTCAGACCGACCCCAAGACTTTTCAACGTAGCAACGATCGTAGCTTAAGGGATAAAGCCCTGTTTCGCAAGGAAGGCCCCCAGATTGCCAGGGCCGTTCTGGGTTTCTCGACAATCTTCATGAGATGTCGCGATTTAGGACATCGCTATCTTTATTTTAAAGGAATCAGCATTTCATAACCTCAAAGCCAATCCTCGCTCGTGCGATGCCTTCCCAAATCGAGCGCATCGAACTCGTCAAGAGAGGTGTCGGGTACCGCTCCAATCGAACGTATCGCTCGATTGATTGCCCCTTCCGAGATTGGCAACTCAACTCTCGGGATCAGGCCAAAAGTATCGCAAGAATTTAGAGGACCAAGTGCGAGCACTCCCCTAATCCAGACAACGCTCGATTGCCCTCCAACTCCGCCAAAATATTTGGTTTCGAGATAAACGACGGGCGACATGAGCGAGCATCCCTCGGCCCATTCAACAAGTCGCTGTGTCAGCCGACTAAACCCCTTCAAGAGACATGCGGGTTCTTATTCGCTGACGATCGCCTCGCTTAACGGGAGGAAACCGAAACCCTGCGGCAATGGTACGATTCTCGCCCCCGGCAAGGTCGCCGCGGCCGAGGACAGGGGATCGAGCCGAGCGATAAACCCATCGATGATATGACCCATCGAGACTTCTTGGAGAGAGGCACGGAAAGGACTTACCACTCGGTGAACGAGACGTGCATCATCACGTCATCGAACGAGACCGATTTGGCAAGGGCCGTCGTTGGAACCAAGGCTCGTCATCGCAAATCGCTCAGAACGAGCCCCCGCTGCCCTCAATCCTCCGCCGGCTTCTTGTTCAGATTGCCCAGCCGATCGGCGACGTCGAGGTAGCTATAGTCGTTGGCGGCAACTTCGTTGTAGTGTTCCTCGGCCGACTGGACGTTGCCTTGGGCCTCGGCGATCCGACCAAGGCGGTAGTGCAGGCTGTTCATCGTCGCGGTGTCGTCAGACTCAGTGGCTCGAAGGGCGTCTTGATAGCTCCGCTCGGCGAGCTTTGAGACACCGTTGGCCTCGAAGCTGAGGCCCGCCTGGATCAGGGCCTGCACTTTAAGTTGGGGACTGCTGCGGGCCTGCTGGAATTCGGCGATCGCCTCGCCATGCTTGCCCGCCTTGGCGAGGGTCTGGCCAAGCTGGAACCGGAGATTCAAGTCGTCAGGACGGAGGCCGACCCGTCGACGGATCTCCTTGATCTCGTAGGCCGCGAGCGCAGCGGTGATCTGACCGAGCTTCGACTTGGCCTCGGCGTCGGCGGGGTTCTTCTTGAGCTTCCGCGTCCACGACTCCTCGGCACGCCTCAGTCGTTGCATCTGCACATCGGCATGCGATGACTTGAGGACCAGGTCGTCGGGGGCAGCCTTCAGGCCCTTGGAGAGGACCTGCTCGGCCTCGTCGAGCCGGCCTTCGAGCTTGTAATAGTCGGAAAGCGCGAGATACGGGCCAATCTGCTCGGGATTCTCCGTGATCTCCTTCAAGTAACGCTGCTCGGGGGTGAGGGCGTTCCTCTTGAGTTCCTCAACGTCGGGCGGCAGGTTCTCGGGGCCGGAACTGCCCTGCGACTTGCTCAGGGCGTCGCCCAGGCCAGAGCGCTGGATCGTGGCCTTGGCGGAGAGGTCGTTGGCGCGCCGGCGGGCGTCGACGTCTTTGGGGTCGACCTTCATCACCCGTTCCCAGCACGCGATTGCCTTGTGCCAGGCCTCGTTAATCTCGTGGACGTGGGCCTCGTGGCGGAGGAAGTCGGCGTCGGCCTCGCCCTGGGCGTGGACTGATTCGAGGAGCCACTGCGCCATCTCCTTCAACTCCATCCCCTCGGCCGCATCGGCGGCATCGCGCGAGGTGCCGACGTCCCAAGGGTTATATCCGAACGCATCCTCGCAGAGAGCAAGGGCTTG
This sequence comes from Isosphaeraceae bacterium, assembly GCA_025356435.1. Taxonomy (GTDB): domain Bacteria; phylum Planctomycetota; class Planctomycetia; order Isosphaerales; family Isosphaeraceae; genus CAMFLR01. The sequence continues at coordinate 16,609 of JANXSY010000098.1, forward strand.
CGTAAAGTTACCCTTCCCCTTCGCTGACCGCGCCGACATCCGAATCGGCTGCACCCGAGCCCCGACCAACCGGCCAACCTTTGACGGGTCGTTGCCGAACTTCCGTCGCGCGATCCCCCGCAGGGCCTGGCGATACTTCAAGTTATCGGGTTCGAGCTTGCACGCCTCTTTGTACATCTGAATCGCGTAATCGTAGTTTGATTTGAGCGCGGCATCGTTGCCATATTGGAAGAAGGTCTTGCCCTTCTGTAACCGAAGATTCGACTCCTCGCCTGTCGACATTCTTCGACCCCTCGCAACACGACTCGATGAAATCACGCACCTGCCTCTAGCCTAGCAGAATTGCGATCCGGTTCAACTATCTAGGCCGTTGACCCGCTCATCCTCTCAGGCCCGCCAGCGGGGCGGGCGGCGGAACCAGCCGAGGGTTTCGGTATGCTTGTGATAGGTGAGGCCAAGCGTCCGAAAGATGACCATCGCCTGGTAGAGCCCCCAGACCCAGCATCCCCAGAGGCCGAGCACCCCCACCATGATGTTGGGGGCGTGGAAGAGGACGAACCGCCAGGCCAGCACCGCCGAGGCGATTCCCAGCCCTGTGAGCACACAAGGGCTGACGTAATCCCAGCCGACCCGCTTGATCGCCAGCACCACCGCGACCGGATTCGCCGACAGGAGATTCTCGTGCAGGAGCGCCGCCGCCAGGGCCATGAGGGCATAGGCGATACCGAGGCCCGCGAGGTCGCCGAAGATGAACGTGTCGATCACGTCGATCTCGCCGCAGTTGATCCAGAAGGCGACCGCAGGGAAACCCCCGACGACGAACCCCATCAGGGCCGCCCAGATCCACCGACCAAGCCCCTCACTAACCTCATGCGTGTCCCAGTCGGGCCATCGCGGATGGTTGTCTTCACCAAAGGCACTCGCCGCCAGAACTCGACCGAAGAAGAGCCCGAGATATCCCATGACGAGCGAGAAGCTCACGATCAACGGCAGCGCCAACGGCAAGAGCAGCAGGTGTATCGAGTTCAGGGCATTCTTCGACGAGATCTCGGTGAAGATGTCGATCACCGGCAGAGTCATCACCGCCAACAGCGGCGGCATAAACATCAGAAGCGCGACGCCCGGACCGTCGCTGATCGGATAGATGAGCGTGTCGACCAGGTCATAGTCGCGCTTCCGCCGCCGCACGCGGATTGGGTTCCCGTCGCGATCAAACCCCACTGGAACCGACGAGATGGCCGGACCACTCCCAGTCCCCTGCCCCATCGCCCGCGTCTCCTTCCCGCCGGTCCCCGAACGGACGCCAATCCATCCATCGACCTTATCGCGCGACTCGCACAATTGTAAAGGCCGAGAGGGGTCGATCTCGTGACGATAGACCCTACTGAACGATTCTGGAATTTAAACACCAGTCCCTTGGCTCGTCTCGACTTTTCGCAAACTCACAGGACGGAGTCCTTCGGTATCTCGATGATAAGCTCGGCTCTTTGACAATCCGATCGAAACCTGGTTCCTCTTCGACAACAGATGAAGGTCTTGAAGCTGCGCGCCAAACGAACCCAATGAAGCGAAGGGTGACACGAATCCTCATGCCGTTCGAGGGCGGACTGACCAAACGAAGCCAGCCGTCCAGGGCTGGTGGTTGGCGGAGTCCGGGTGTTCCGCAAGGCGATTTCCAACCGAGCGAACCCAATAGTCCGGAACCGATCGCGCTAAACAAATCCACCGTTTATGCGACGGTCGATGACGAACAGAGAAGGCGATGGCAACGCCAGAGCGCCGAACGAATTTTTCATGTTCCCTTGGGACACCCGACCCCATAAAAGGAGCACGAGATGGATGCATGTGCCCAGTAACTGCCGGGCATTCTTCAAATTGCGCAAATCACTCAAAATCAAGATTTTCAGGGCAACCCAACCGCTGCCCGCGCGACCTTCGACCGAGCGAACCCAATCCGGTCCCCTCCCCACCCCGTGGGGGAGGGCTAGGGTGGGGGGGCATGTCGCACAACCTTTCGACCGAGCGAACCCAACCGACATCGACCAATCATCGCGCCAAACGAACCCATCCCAGTCTCGCGTCGGTCGAGGGGCGAATCGGAGAGGGACTCCCGTCGATCCACGCCCTTGGTCCAAGACCCCCCACCCTAACCCTCCCCCACAAGTGGGGAGGGGACCAGAGCGTTTCGACCGAACGAATTGCCGGGCATTCCTCGAATTGCGCAGATCACCCAGAATTAAGACTTTCAGAGCAACCCAACGACGGCCTTGAGCCATTGTGCCGACCGAACCCAATCGGTTCGCAACTCTCACCAAAAAGGTCGTTTAGATCGCACGGAGGCTTAGGGTTCCAGGACGGCACAGTCGACAAGGCGGGCCGCCTCGCCGTCGTGGACGGCCATCTGGGCGGGGCCTCGGAGGGTTGCGCCAGCGAACTCACCGGCCTTGGTGATGCCGTAGAAGTTGACTCCGAAGTTGGGCCGGCCGTTGGCGTCGCGGAACCGAGGGTTGCGGGTGGTTGTGGCGACGACTCGTTTCAGAGCGTCGATCATGGCGTCCTTGAGGTGCATCCCCCGACGGACGTTCTCGACGATCAGGAAGGAAGAACAGTTGACCAGGTTGACCTCCCCAACTCCGGTCGAGCCGCAGGAGGCGATGGCGTTATCGAGGTAGAGACCAGCCCCGAAGATGGGAGAGTCGCCGACCCGGCCGGGGATCTTGTAAGACAGGCCCGAGGTGGTGGTCACGCACCCGAGTTGGCCGTGGGTATCGATCGCCGAACAATGGATTGTACCGGTTATCCGGGTTTTAAGGGCTTCCAAAACGGCCGGCTCGACCTCGCCTTCGGGGGCGGGAATCCAGTCGTCGGTAAGGCTGTGGGTCTCTCGCCAGCGGAGCCAGATCTTGCGGGCCTCTTCGGTCAGAAGGTCCACCTCGGGGAAGCCGTGAGCCTTGGCGAACCGGAGGGCACCCTCGCCAACGAGCAGGCAGTGTTTGGTCCGCTTCATAACGAGTCGGGCAACGGCCGCCGGATGGAGGATGTTGCGGATCGATGCCACCGCCCCCGCGCCATGAGTCGGGCCGTGCATGACGGCGGCGTCCAGCTCGACCACTCCCTCCTCGTTGGGCAGGCCGCCGAGGCCAACGGAGTGGTCGTTTGGGTCAGCCTCGACGATGGCAACTCCCGCAATGGCGGCGTCGAGCGGGTCGGCCCCGGCCTTGATGAGTTCCATCGCCTTGGTCACGGCCGCCAGACCATTGGCGCTGGCGATGACGACCGGACGAGCCGGCCCGGGAGGTCGCACGGGGGCGGCCCCGAGGGCGAGGGTCGCCAGGCTCGCGGCGGAGGTTGAGGCAAGGAATTCGCGGCGGCTCAGCGGCGTCGACATCGGGCCTACTCACCTTTCCAGGACAAACGAGAAAGCCCCGCCGGCCGAAGGGGCGGGCGGGGCAATTCGAGAGAAGTCGGGGTCTCCACCCGGCCCGGCATCACGCGATAACCAATCGGGCGTGATTGGCAACTCGAGTGATCCAGACCGGTGGAACGGTGCGGTGGGGCCTCCAGTATCTCAGGGCGAGATCCTGGCCCGACCGCTCAGCTCCGGCTTCGGCCATGGGTAAATTGGGTCTCCGTAAGTCGGCCTCGTCCTTCGCTTACGTCGGGGGCCTCGCGATGGCGGCTGCTCCGCATCTCGGAAGCCTCACAGGAGCTGAAACCCGCGTCGGGAGCTTCGGCTTGACGAGGACGATAGGTCGTCGACGGGGCCTCGATGGCCTTTTCAACAATAGGGCTGGGGATATAACGCTTGTCACGGATCACGATCGACATCGAAAACCTCCCCGCGCGACGCGGGATGAGCCTGGAAAGGGCTACGGCGGCCCGACGAGCGGGGCCAGGGAGCACCCTTCCCGCGACCAACCCTTCTCTCCGGGCTAGCCGCAAACCCGCCGCCCACAGGGGGCAGGCTTTGTTCCTTCCGAGGTCCAGTGCATCCCCGAAATACTGGGGTTGCACCTTCGTTCGGGAAGCTCCACCCTAAGTCTATCCCGCGGCTTGAGACCTGGCCAGCGGGATGCGACACGCATTTCAAGCGATGGCAGAACGGGCGGACTGTAATGGCGGGGGCATTTGATGATTCTTGGCATCCTCTCCGACACGCACGACCGATTGGGGCGTACCACTCACGCTGTATCCGCGCTGAAGGCGGCTGGTGCCGAGGCCCTCATTCATTGCGGAGACCTGACGGGACCGCCGATTGTCGAACAATGCGGGCAATTGCCGTCCTACTATGTCTTCGGCAACAATGATTATGATGAGGATGGCCTGAGAGTTGCTATTCAGTCGGTGGGAGGAGTGTGCCTTGAACAAGGGGGCGAAGTGGCCCTCGGAGGCCGACGGATTGCGGTGACACATGGAGACTCGATCCGCGAGATTAATCGGCTGGCGCAGGCTGGTCCTGACTATCTCCTGTTCGGGCATTCGCACCTCAAACACGATGAGCGCCGGGGTTCGACCCGATGGATCAATCCGGGAGCCCTCCATCGCGCGGCGATCTGGACCGTGGCACTGCTCGACCTTGAAACCGATCGGCTCGTCTACCTAACCATCGGCAATTGAGCAATTGATAAACCAGCATCCTCGACGAGAAGATCCAACATCAATTTCTCATAGATTCTCCTCCCCATCAGACCCTCTTTTGATCTAAGATGGCCTGACGTAAGACGAGGCAAATCGTCCACGGACGGGTCAACGCGAGGCTCGTCGCAGAGAGAATTCCATCTCGCACGAGAGACTGTTCGGAAAAAGTTGAGCCAGATCGATCGAGATCAACCTCTAAGGATTATGACATGCGACTGTGCTTGGTCGAGGACAACGGCGTCTCCAACCTTGAACCGCTGACTCTAACCCGGGCCACTTTCGACCTGATGCTCGGAGCTTCGTCGCTCGGCGCAAAGATCGCCCGGGCGTTCGGAGTCGGCCCCGGGCCGGCGCGTCGAGGGGTCGTGATCCGGCCGATGTTGGCCGAGGTCCAGCGCTCGCGAGACCCGCACACGGCGGTCAATGATCGCGAGTGGCTTGCCCGAAGCGAGGTCATGGTAGCCAACGGCCGCTGGGTGCCCCCGGCCGGGCTCGACGCATCGAACCTCGACCGAGGTTCGGCCTGGGTCGGCCTCTGCGAAGGAAGGCCCGCCTGCGCCTGGGTCGGTCCCGAGTATGCGGCCGACCTCGAACCGCAGACGGTCGACGAATGGTTCGACGACCTGATCGACAAAGTTGAATGCTCTGATATCGGCGGCGAGTGGATCGACCGCCCTTGGGACCTCGTCGCCAAGAACTCGGCCCATATCCGCCGAGACTTCGAGCTGGATGCCAAGGTCGGGCTCACCAACCGCCATCTTTCGAGCATCGCCCTGATCGGGCCGGCCGAGCGGCTCTTCATCCATGAGACCGCGAGGATCGACCCCTATACCGTCTTCGACACCACCAACGGCCCAATCACCGTCTCCGCCGGGGCAATCGTCCAGCCGTTCACGAGGGTCGAAGGCCCCTGCTTCATCGGCCGAGACACCCAACTCTTCCGAGCCAACCTTCGAGGCGGTGTCACGATCGGCACCAACTGCCGGATCGGCGGTGAGGTCGAAGAGACGATCGTCCACGCCTACTCGAACAAGTATCACGAAGGCTTCCTCGGCCACGCCTACGTCGGCGAGTGGGTGAACCTCGGTGCGATCACGTCGAACAGCGACCTCCGCAACGACTACGGCGAGGTCTTCGTCCCGATCGGCGGCGAGCCCGTCGGCACCGGCCAGGCGAAAGTCGGCTGCTTCCTTGGCGACCACACCCGGACCGGCCTCGGCAGCATGCTGAACACCGGCACCGCGATCGGCGTCATGTGCAACGTCTTGCCCGCCGGCCTCCTGCTGCCGAAGCACGTCCCGTCGTTCACGGCAGTGATGTACGGCCGGGTCGCCCCCGGCTTCGAGCTACACCAACTCTTCGCGACCGCCGAGATCGTCATGGGCCGTCGGGGACGGGTCTTCACCGCCGCCGAACGTCAGATGTACCTTGATCTCTATAAGCAGACCGCCTTAGAACGCGAGCGTGCCCTCGCCCGCGTCCACGACCACCGTGGTAATACCTGGCCGGTCCTCGCAGCCCGACGCTGATCGCTGAGTTGAGCGAGCCGAATCCAAAATGAGACGGGCCGAGAGAAGTATCTCTCGGCCCGTCCCTTTTTGATCAAATTCATCGTCCTGATCAGGCGAAAGGCCGGCGGTCGTTGCCGTGATCGAGGGGTTTGGGCAGGTTGGAGTGGCCCATCAGGTAGACGTCAATGGCGTGGGCAGCGTGTCGGCCCTCAGCGATCGCCCAGACGATCAGGCTCTGGCCTCGGGTCATGTCGCCGGCGGTGAAGACCTTGTCGACGCTCGTCCGCTTGTCGGCGTCGGCCTTGACGTTGCCCATGCGGTCAAGTTCGACGCCCAGGCCGTCGAGCAGGCCCTTACGCTCGGGGCCGACGAAGCCCATTGCGAGTAGGACGAGGTCGGCCTTGTGGACCTTCTCAGTGCCGGGGATCTCGACGAACGTCGCGCGGCCGTTCTCGGTCTTCAGCTCAACGTTCACCGTCTCGAGCGCGGTGACGCGGCCGTTCTCGCCGATGAATTGGCGGGTATTGATCGAATACTCGCGGACGCCACCCTCTTCGTGGGCGCTCGAGACCCGGAAGACGTTCGACCACTGCGGCCAGGGGTTCGCCGGCATCCGGTCCTGGGGCGGCCTGGGCACGATCTCGAACTGATAAACGCTGGCACACTTCTGGCGATGCGAGGTGCCGAGGCAGTCGGCCCCGGTGTCGCCGCCGCCGATGATGATGACGTGCTTGCCCTCGGCCGAGAGGAACGACTCGTCGGGGATGTCGTCGCCGGCCCCCCGCTTGTTCTGAAGCGGGAGGTAGTCCATCGCGAAGTGGATGCCGTCGAGGTCTCGGCCTTCGATAGGCAGGTCGCGAGCCTGGGTCGAACCTCCGCAGAGGCAGACGGCGTCGAACTGGTCGAGCAGTTCCTTCGGGTCGAGGTCAACGCCCACGGAGACGCCCGGCTTGAAGACGACGCCCTCGGCCATCATCTGGTCGATGCGGCGGTCGAGCCGCCACTTTTCCATCTTGAAGTCGGGGATGCCGTACCGCAGCAGGCCACCGATCCGGTCGGCCCGCTCGAAGACAGTCACGTCGTGACCCGCTCGACAGAGTTGCTGGGCCGCAGCCAGACCGGCCGGTCCCGAGCCGACGACGGCGACCGTCTTGCCCGTCTTTACCTTGGGCGGCTCGGGGACGATCCAACCTTCGCTCCAGGCGCGGTCGACGATGCTCTGCTCGATCTGCTTGATCGTGACCGGGTCGTCGTTGATCCCGAGCACACACGACGTCTCGCAAGGTGCAGGACAGAGCGTGCCGGTAAACTCGGGGAAGTTGTTAGTCGCATGCAGACGGTCGATCGCCGCGTGCCACTGGTCGCGATAGACGAGGTCGTTCCAGTCGGGGATCAGGTTTCCGAGCGGGCATCCCTGATGACAGAAGGGGATGCCACAGTCCATGCACCGCCCCCCCTGCTCTTGCAGCTTGAGGATCGGGAACGGGTTGTAGACCTCGCGATAGTCGTGCAACCGCTCGGCGACGGGCCGCCGGGTCGGCAACTCGCGGGAAATTTCCATGAATCCGGTCGGCTTGCCCACTTCTCGAGACCTCCAGAATCAAAGCGGTTTTCACCGCAGATATCGCTGATTACGCAGATGAAAGGGAACGGCCGAATCGTTTGTCATCAAGGCGAGCAGTGCCGAAATCCAGCAAGAGGCCGCGTGTGAATCCCGTGGCTCTGAGATAGTTAATGATCTGAGCATGTTCCCGGTCGGTGATCTCGCGGATCGCGTCGATCTGTGGATTTCTCACCGCTTTTCTTCCGTCTTCTATCTGCGGTTGATCCGCTTCAACGAGCGGCACTGGCGATGGCCGCCTCATCGGCCTTCTTTTTCTGCTCTTGCAGGACACGGCGGTAGTCGATCGGCATGACCTTGACGAACTTCGTTACAGCCCAGTCCCAGTCTCCGAGCAATCGCTTTGCGACCGCGCTTCCGGTGTAGCCCGCGTGCTGGATCAACAGGTCGCGGACGACTTCGATGTCCTCGGGCTCCTGGAACGGTTCGAGGTCGACCATCTCGCGGTTGCAGCGCTGGGGGAAGTCTCCCTCTTCGTCGAAGATGAACGCCGAACCGCCGCTCATGCCGGCAGCGAAGTTGCGACCTGTCGAGCCGATCACGACGACCGTGCCGCCGGTCATGTACTCGCAACCGTGGTCGCCCACGCCCTCAACGACGGTGAGCGAACCGCTGTTCCGCACCCCGAAACGTTCGCCCGCGCGGCCCCGGAAGAAGGCCCGGCCGGAGGTGGCCCCATAAAGGACGACGTTGCCGATGAGGACGTTCTCCTCGGCGACGAACTTCGCCACCTTCGGCGGATAGACAATGATCTTGCCGCCCGAGAGGCCCTTGCCGACGTAATCGTTGGCGTCGCCTTCGAGCGTGAGCGTCATCCCCTTCGGGACGAACGCGCCGAAGCTCTGGCCGGCCGACCCGGTAAACTTGATCTTGATTGTGTCGTCGGGCAGGCCCGCCGAGCCATATTTGCGAGTCAGTTCGCTGCCGAGGATCGTGCCGACGGTCCGGTTGACGTTACGGATCGGCATCTCGATCTCGACCGATTCGCCCCGATCGAGCGCGGGGGCCGCCAGCGGCAAGAGCTTCTGATCGAGCGCGGCGGTGAGGCCGTGGTCCTGGGCGATCATCTGCCTCACAGCGACCTCCGGCCCCATCTTCGGGCGATAGAAGATCTTGCTGAAGTCGAGGCCCTTCGCCTTGTAGTGCTCGATCGCCCCCTTCATGTCGAGCAGATCCGACCGGCCGATCATCTCGTCAATCGTGCGAAAGCCAAGCGAGGCCATCAACTCGCGGACTTCTTCGGCGACGAACTTGAAGAAGTTGACGACGTGCTCAGCCTTGCCCGCGAAGTTCGCGCGGAGCTTCGGGTTCTGGGTGGCGATGCCGACCGGACAGGTGTCGAGGTGACATACTCGCATCATGATGCAGCCCAACACCACCAGGGGGGCGGTCGCGAATCCGTACTCTTCGGCCCCAAGCAGTGCGGCGACGACGACGTCGCGACCGGTCTTGAGCTGGCCGTCGGTCTGCACGACGATCCGGTCGCGAAGCTTGTTGAGGACGAGCGTCTGCTGGGTTTCGGCCAGGCCGAGTTCCCAGGGGATGCCGGCATGCTTGAGCGAAGTCAGAGGGCTCGCACCGGTGCCGCCGTCGTAGCCCGAGATCAGCACGACATCGCTATGGGCCTTTGCCACGCCCGCCGCGACCGTGCCGACGCCAACCTCGGCCACCAGCTTCACGCTGATCCGGGCCCGGGGATTGGCATTCTTGAGGTCGTGAATGAGCTGGGCGAGGTCTTCAATCGAGTAGATGTCGTGGTGCGGCGGCGGGCTGATGAGGGCAACGCCGGGGGTCGAGTTGCGGACCTTGGCGATCCACGGCCAGACCTTGTGACCGGGGAGCTGGCCCCCTTCACCGGGCTTCGCACCCTGGGCCATCTTGATCTGGATCTCGTCGGAATTGACGAGAAATTCACTCGTCACGCCGAACCGGCCCGAGGCGACCTGCTTGATCGAGCTGCGCTTGCTGTCTCCGTTGGGCATCGGGATGAAGCGGTCAGGATCTTCGCCGCCCTCGCCGGTGTTGCTCCGGCCGCCGAGGCGATTCATGGCGATCGCCATCGTCTCGTGTGCCTCGCCGCTGATCGAGCCGTAAGACATCGCCCCGCTGGCGAACCGCTTGACGATCAGGTCGGCCGACTCGACCTCCTCGATCGGGATCGACTTCTTCGGGTCGATCTTGAACTCAAACAGCCCCCGGAGCGTCGCTAGGCGCTCGTTCTGGTCGTCGACGAGCTTGGTGTAGCTCTTGAAGACATCATAGCGGCCGGCATTGGTGGCGTGCTGGAGCCGGTAGACGGTCTCGGGATTGAACAGGTGGAACTCGCCGTCCCTGCGCCATTGATACTGGCCGCCCCATTCGAGCAGATCAGGGCCGGCCTCGCGGTCGGCATAGGCGCGTTGGTGGTGATGGAGCACCTCGGCCGCGACCGCTTCGAGGCCGATGCCGCCGATCCGACTCGCGGTCTTGTCGAAGTAGCGTGAGACGAACGCCTCGTTGAGGCCGATCGCCTCGAAGATCTGCGCGCCTCGATAGCTCTGGATCGTGCTGATGCCCATCTTGGACATCACCTTCACGACTCCCTTCTTGATCGCCTTGCGATAACGCTTGACCGCCTCGTGATGGTCGATCCCGCCCTTGATCATCCCCTGCTGGATCATGTCGTCGAGCGTCTCGAAGGCGAGATACGGGTTGATTGAACCCGCCCCGTAGCCGAGCAGAAGAGCGAAGTGATGGATTTCGCGGGCGTCGGCACACTCCAGGATCAGCCCCGCACGGCTCCGCAGGCCCGCGCGGACCATGTGGTGGTGCAGGCCGGCGGTGGCGAGCAGCGACGGGATCGGCGCGAACTTGGCGTCGGCCCCCCGGTGCGAGAGAATGATCAGGTTGGCACCGCGCTCGACTTCAAGCGTCGCGCGGCGGAAGAGGTCGTCGAGCGCCTCTTCGAGGCCTTTCGCCCCTGCAGCGGCTTCGAAGAGCATCGGCACTTCGGCCGACTTGAAGCCCCGCCAGCCGTCAAGCTGCTTGAACTTGGCCAGTTCGTCGTTGTCGAGGACTGGTGTGTCGAGCGCGATCTGCCGGCAGCTCTCGGGCTTCGGGTCGAGCAGATTCCCCTCGCCGCCAGCCCCGGTGAGGACCGAGGTGACCAGTTCCTCGCGGATTGCATCGAGCGGCGGGTTCGTGACCTGCGCGAAGAGTTGCTTGAAATAGTTGAATAGCGGCTGGGCGCGGTCGGAGAGGACGGCCAGCGGGGTGTCGGTCCCCATCGAGCCGAGCGCCTCCTCGCCGTTGCTGCCCATCGGGCCGAGGATGTACTTCAGGTCTTCGAGCGTATATCCGAACGCCTGCTGGCGGTGGAGCAGTGTTTCGTGGTCAGGGCCGTGGACGTGCGGGGCGTCGGGCACCTCGGCGAGCGGCACCATGTATTCGTCGAGCCACTTGCCATAAGGCTTAGCGGACGCGATCGAATGCTTCAACTCTTCGTCGTCGACGATCCGGCCTTGCTCCAGGTCGATTAGGAACATCTTGCCCGGTTCGAGCCGACCCTTCCTGACCACGTCCTCGGGGGCGATTTCGAGCGCCCCGACTTCGGAGGCCATGATGACCCGATCGTCCTTCGTCACCCAGTACCGGCTCGGACGCAGGCCGTTGCGGTCGAGGACCGCTCCGATCGCCTTGCCGTCGGTGAATGTGATCGACGCGGGTCCATCCCACGCCTCCATCAAGGTCGTGTGATAGCGATAGAAATCGCGCTTGGCCTGCGACATCGTCTCGTGGTTCTCCCACGCCTCAGGGATGAGCATCATCATCGCGTGGGCGAGCGGATAGCCCGACTTCACCAATAGCTCGACCGCGTTATCGAGACACGCCGTGTCGCTCAGGCCCTCGCGGATGATCGGCAGGAGCTTCTCGACGTCCCCCGGCTCGTAGAGCGGCGAGGCGAACAGAGCCTCACGCGCCCGCATCCAGTTGATGTTGCCTCGAAGGGTGTTGATCTCGCCGTTGTGTGAGATCATCCGATAGGGGTGCGCGAGTTCCCAGCTCGGGAAGGTGTTGGTGCTGAACCGCGAATGGACCATCGCCAGGGCGCTGGCGAGTTTGGGGTCGCCGAGGTCGTCGGCGAAATAGATGCCGAGCTGTTCGGGGGTGAGCATCCCCTTATAGACAAGGGTCCGGCACGACAGGCTGGGGAAGTAGAAGAACTTGTGGTCGTCCAGCCCGGAGACCTCGATCGCCGACTCGAACCGCTTGCGAACGACGAAAAGCTTCCGCTCGAAGCGGTCGGGGTCGTCGTAAGGGGCCTCAATGAAGGCGTGGAAGATCGCCGGCTCGACCTGCTTGGCTCCGTCGCCGAGGGTCAAGTTGTCGGTGATGAGCTTCCGCCAGCCGAGGAACGTCAGACCTTCCTCGGCGACGATCGTCTCGAACATCCGCTGGCCAAAGCCCTGTTGCGAGACGATCGGCGAGGCGAAGAGCGCCCCGACGCCGTATCGGCCGGCGGCCGGAAGCTCGATGCCGATCCTCTGGCATCGCTCAACGAGGAACTCGTGCGGGATCTGGATCAACACCCCCGCGCCGTCTCCGGTGTTATCCTCGCAGCCGCAGGCCCCTCGGTGGTTGAGGTTTTCGAGCACTGTCAGGGCGTCGCGGACCAGCCCATGCGACTTCCGGCCCTTGATGTCGGCGACGAAGCCGACGCCGCAAGCATCGTGCTCTCGCTGGGGGTCGTAGAGGCCCTGGGGTTCGGGGAGTCCGTAGCTCATGAGTGTCTACCCTTCGAGGCTTATCGTGCCCTGGGCACGGAGGTCATTCGGTTTGTCAGCGTGTTCGGTCTGTCGATCGATCCGGGAGGCGGAGGTCCGTTCGAAGCTCCCCGGCCGGGTCGCCTCGTTTCGAGTCCCGGTCGGGTTGGTCGGTGTTAGGGGCAGCCGTCGCGGGCGGCTGCATGTGCCGGGCCTGCCGAAGCGGCGATGTCGGCCCCGGACAGGAGCAGACGAAGGAACCGCGCCGCAGTCAGGCCGAGCTGCTCGCTACGTTTATGGACGATTGCCAGCGGGCGAGTCGGTGCGTGGTCGAGCAGCGGCACCGAGGCGAGCGTCCCGGCGCGAACTTCGCCGACCAGGGTCGGGGCGGGAAGGATCGCCACGCCGGAGGCAATCTCGACGGCTCGCTTGATATTTTCGATGTTATCGAACTCAAGGGCCACTTTCACATGGACCTCGTGGAGCCGGAGATAGCGGTCGATCGCCCTGCGGATCGACAGGTCGGGGTCAAACCCCACATACGTTTCGCCGTCTAGCTCGGCGACGCTGACACTCCCCCTCGACGCAAACCGGTGCGACGGATGGACGGCCAGGACCATCTCTTCCTCACGCCAGGGGATCACCGTTAGCTCAGGCCATTTTCGCGGGAACGAGATCAATCCCAGTTCGGCGTCACCCTCGGTCACACATTCGAGAACCCGCGTCGGGTGCAGATACTCGACCCGAACGTTGGCCCCCGGATAATGCTCGTGGAACCGCTGGACAAATTGCTGGATGTGGTTCAAACCCGCCGAGTAAATCGACGCGACGCGCACCGTCCCGACGACGTTCTTGTCGTCTTCAAGTGCCTTGACCCGGTTCTCAAGCTCTTGATACCGACCGACCAGCTCTCTGCATCCCTCGTAATAGACCTTGCCATGCGGCGTTAGCAGCAGCGGACGCTTCGACCTGTCAATCAACTTCACCCCAAGGCGCAATTCGAGCTGGTGGACGGCCTGGCTAGCCGTCGACTGGGAAATGCCGTTCTCCTGGGCACCTCGTGAGAAGCTAGCCCAGCGGACGACATCGCAGAAGATCTTTAGCGATTCCCATTGCATAGAATGCCTATCGACAATTCTCAATACTGCGCCTACTAGTCTATCGGGATTCCCAATACTAAACGACTTCGGAAACCCCCGCGTCAATAGCATTTTTCAAAAAATAGTCCCAAACCAAAACGGACCATCCTTTGGCCTCAAGGAATTCGGGGCTCACAATTGCAGACAGTCGGTCCGATCGGGTTGAGCAAACGTCGCATTCAGAGGAGCGGCAAGACGTTCCGGCCCGAGGCATGATCGTTTGTGAAGAAGTTGAGAGCCTCTTCGGCCGTGCGGCGGATAGGCGAGTCGTCCGTGATGGTCGTTACTATAGAATAGACAGGAGGCGTTGATTGACCACGCGATCGGGGTCTTGATTTGGAAGAAGAGGTCCATCCAGAAGCCGCCATTAGATTCGATCCGAGCTTGTCACAAGAGTTCTTCACGGGCCGGGGCCACGCCGTTCGTAACAACGCCTCGGTTCAGGCCGAGTCTCAAAATCTGACGGGGTTGAAGCTGAGAAGATAGAACGCCAAGGCAGAAGTAGACGACTAGCGAATTCATACAAACAGACACACCGATTTGACCCAAAACAGGACCGAGGTTAGGGCCTCGAAGCGATTGCCCAGCGAGTCCCCAATCGCGTGAATCAGGTGGAGAGACTCGTATTCGGGCAGCGTAAAGCGAACCCTGCCTCCGACGTGCGACGGGAGTTCATCCTCTCGCGAGGGTGAGGTTGCAGAACGCCGACCACAACCGCAAAAGTCTGATTTATTCCGGTTGACCGCCCCATTCCTCTTTGTGTGTCCTAGGCTAATGATATTCGTCGCGGACCGGACGGATTGTCAACGTCTTGCGGCTTCGTCCAGTTCCCGACGCTCTTCGCCTGCTTTCGACCTCACGTCACGCAGCCTTGCGAGTGCGCACTTTGATTTCGACGGTCGCGGGGAATCGAACTTGACTCCGCCGGAGCGGCCCATCTCACGAGACAGACGCGATGAATCGCCTCCTGGTCATATCTCCCGTCAAGGACGAAGCTCAGTATATCGATCGCACGATCCGTTCGATGATCGGCCAGACCCACCGACCGTCGCTCTGGATTATCGTCGACGACGGCAGTAGCGACCGCACGGGCGAGATTGCCGAGGCGGCCGCGAAGGATCACCCCTGGATTAGGGTCCATCGCCGCACCCCCGGTGTGGCCAGGCGTGTCGGCCCGGGGGTAATCGAGGCGTTCTACGACGGTCTCTCCCTCACCGAACTCGACGACTATGATTTTATCTGTAAGCTCGACGGCGACCTCGAATTCGAGCCGAACTACTTCGCCGACTGCCTCCAACGCTTCGCGCAAAATCCCCGACTCGGCACCCTCAGCGGCAAGGTCTTCATCCCCGAACGCGGGGCGCTGATCCCTGAACGGAACAGCGACGACTTCTCGATGGGCTGCGCTAAACTCTATCGCCGCGAATGTTTCTGCGAAATCGGCGGGTTCGTCCGCGAGGTGATGTGGGACGGCATTGATTGCCACCGCTGCCGGATGCTTGGCTGGGACGCCGCGAGCGACCCCAACCCCAGGCTAAATATCCTCCACCTCCGGCCAATGGGCTCGTCGCACCGCAACATCTATCACGGCCGGATGCGCTGGGGTCGCGGTCAGTATTTCATGGGAACGGCCCCGCTCTACATGCTCGGGATCGCCGCATATCGCCTCTTCGACCGCCCGCGCATCTTGGGCGGCCTCTGCATCCTCGCAGGCTACTGCGAGGCGGGGCTCCGCAGACGACCGCGATATGACGACCCCGAGTTCCGCCGCTTTCTCCATTGCTGGCAGATGCAGGAACTTCGCCGTCGCCTTTTCAGAGTGTCCGCTATCCCGAAACCCCTCGCGACAGTCAACCCGGTCCTCTCGAAGCATCCCGCGACGACGAATCCGGTGCGATGATGAACCTTAGAAGCGGCGGACTGGCCACGTCCCTGCTTGGACGCACGGGGCTGGCGACGAGGCTCCCGAGACACCGGTATCTGGCCCGAGGCCCCTCGGTGTCGCACTCGATCGCGCTGACGTTCGATGACGGCCCCCATCCCGTATATACCCCCCCGCTCCTCGACGCCCTGAGGCAAGAGGGGATCTTCGCGACCTTCTTCGTGATCGGCCGGGAGGCAGAACGTCATCCCGACCTTGTCCGCCGGATCGACGCTGAAGGCCATGCGATCGGCAGCCACACCTTCACGCACTCCGACCCCGCCCACACCCCTCGCCGCCGGTTCCTCAACGAAGTGGCCGAGACGCACTCCGTCGTCGCCGCGATTCTTGGACGCAAATCGCCTTCCCTTATGCGCCCACCCTTCGGACGCCTCGGCTTCGGCAAACTCCTCGGTCTCTGGTGGTCCGGAGAGTCGATCATCGTCTGGAACGTTGATCTCAAAGACTACGTCCCGCAACCGACCTCCGACGTCGTCGCCCGCCTGCGTGCCCACTCCCTCTCCGCTGGCGATATCATCCTCATGCACGACAACCATCCCCACGCCGCAGTCGTCGTCCCCGAGATCGCCGATCGGGCGAGGACGGCCGGGCTCGGCTTCTCGACGATCACTCCTTGGACTAGAGCGCATCTCACGACCGACTAGCGCCCTCTGTACCGATTGGATAAGCTTGCATGACCACCCGGAGGTCGCTATGCAAGCTTATTCACCTGAGTTCCGCCGTAATGTCCTGGCCGCGTGTGACGCGGGCTCGGGGACGCGAGCCGTCGCCCTCAGATTCCTGGTCAGCGAGTCGTGGGTCCGACGCATCAAGCAGGAGCGACGCGAGAGCGGCAAGGTCGCCCCGACTCGCACGCGACACCGGA
>JANXSY010000100.1 GCA_025356435.1 Isosphaeraceae bacterium
TTAGGAGTTACGCAGTCATGACAGTTTGTACAGAGGATTGGCGATGTACGCCCGCACGGCGCTGCGGACGATCGCGGCCTTCGCCTCGTACCAACTGACCCCGGTGGCGTAGAAATGACGCTCCAGCCTCAGGAACGCCCGGATCGCCAAACCGATGTGGTTGCGCTGCGCCCGACCAGCACGCACCTGCGCCCGCTCTACCCCGCAGCACTGCTTCAAACCCCGGTGATAATTCTCGATCCCCCAGCACTGCTCGGCATGCGCCAGTCGCGTCAGTTCGTCCATCTGGAGATCGTTCGTCGCCCAGTATTCAATGTCCCCGTCTCGGGAGACGACCTTGAAGACACGGATCGACCCGAACCCTTCCAGATGGACGACGGTCCCGCCCGGGGCGATCGCTGTCGCCGAGACGGCGTGGTAACCTTGCCGGTTGAGGTCGACCTTGCGGTTGACCTTCCGTTGCGTCAGGAAGGTCCAGTCGTGCGACCGGACCGCCTTGAGGTTCTCCAGGCCCGAGTACCAGCTATCGAAGCAGACGCACCGCGGAGAGAAGCCGCGGGCCTTGGCCTTGTGGAGCATCGCTAGGAAATGATCGTTCTTGGTCAGTCCGTCCTTGGCCTTGTCGTAGAGCCGGTAGTCGCACGGCACGACGCGGTCGCCGTCGGTCCAGACCATCGTGATCAGGTTGATGCCCCGGACGACCCGCTTGTGCTTGCCCGACCAGTGACGGCCGACCAGATCGATCTTGCGGGCATAGTGCTTGTCGAGGGTGGAGTCGTCGACGACGAGCAGACCGCCCGCCTTGTGGACCAGAGGCCGAGCCTCATCCCAGAGCGTAGCGGGGTCGGGTTCGAGGCGGTGCAAGAGCCGTGTGAACGCGTCGTGCGCCGGGGCATCGGTCGACTCGGGTTGCACCTTGGCGGCCTCCGTACAGCAGAACGCCCTGGGGCTGGCGATCAAGAAGTCGATGTAGTCGGTGTCGCGGCACTTCGGCTTGGGGGCGTACATGCGCCCCATGATGGGCCGCCAGACCCAGGGGCGCAATATGGACGCCCGATCACCTCTGCGTAACTCCTATGAAGTAAATAAAATAATTTCTTATGAATCGAGTGTTCTTGTCCTTGCCGCCTGGCGTGGCCGTCAACCTTCTGGGAGAATCAAATCGCCCTTTCGGTGAGTCTTTCCGAGAGTGTCACTTGTCAAGATTCGAGACAGAGACAAGCCTCAAGTCGAATATCGAGGGCAGTCTGCCCTCTTTCGGGTTGTGGTCGGTACAGCGATCGACGATCCGCTGGTCCTCACCTGGTGGAACGATACAAACCAGGAGAGCTGTGACCGACGACGAAGCTGCCGGTTTGTCTCCACCTGCCCGACCTTCGTTTGGGGGTCGTCCTTCCCGAATGCTGAGATCATCAGGGCCGCCTGACGAATCTTGAAACGATGATCCGCGCCGGGAGGTATCCCGGTTGAATGTCAAAATCGGCGAGCCCTGTCTGTGACGTTGATAGACGACCGTGCCTTGGTCGAGGCGCTCTGCGCCGGCGATCCTCTCGCCCCGAGCGAGCTCATTGACCGGTTTCACGGGGTCGTCTTCGGCCTGTGTTACCGGATGATGGGGCACAGGCACGACGCCGAAGACGTTGCCCAGGAGGCGATGCTTCGAGCGTTGCGCGGGATCGCCGGGTTTGACGGGTCGAAGCCCCTCCGCCCCTGGCTTCTGGGGATCGCCGCCAACCGATGCCGAACCGCACTCGGACGACGCTCAAGACGCCCCGTCACGGCAGAAGCCGCCGACGACCGGGTCGACCATCGGCCCGGCCTCACCGACCCCGACGACCTCGCCGGGGAACTCGAACGGGCCTTGGACCGGCTTCGACCCGACTATCGCCTGGTGTTTGCCCTTTACCACGAACAGGGCCTCCCTTACGACGAGATCAGCCTGGCGATCGGTCGGCCCGTGGGAACCGTCAAGACCTGGCTTCATCGCGCTCGATCTGAACTGGCCGACTATCTCGCCCGACGCGGTCACACCGCCTGAACCCTCGACCCTGACCTATCGCCCAACCCTCGACCGGGTACACTGGAATCATGAACTGTCGCGACACGGAACGCCTCTGGAACGAACGGCTCGACGCCCGGATCGCCTTGTGCCCTGACCTCGACGCCGCACTCGACGCGCACGCCGCGACCTGCCCGGCCTGTGCCCAGGTGGCCGCGCGGTATCAGACTCTGCTCAAGGCCCTGCGGATGTGGGATCTGGTCCCAATCGCCTCGCCCGAGTTTGTCGATCGGCTCCGAAATCTCCCGACCGATCGGCCCGACGTGATCCCCTTCTCGCGGCCCCACCTGATCCCTCGCCTCGCCTGGCTCTCGGCTGCTGCCGCGGTCTTCGTCGCGGTGGTGATCGGTTGGCGAATAGGGCGAGTTGCGGACAAGCCCGGGATCGAACCGCAGGTTGTTCAATCCGCCCCCCGATCGATCTCCGACGCGCTTGCTGATGCGACCTCGGCGACCTGGGAACTGGCCCGAGAGACTTCAGCCCCTGCCGGCCGGGTCGGTCGGGTCGTGCTCGCCTCGACGACCTTGCCCAACGCCGATTCACCGCTCAGTCTGCGGGTGCCCGCCGCACCCACGACCGAGATCCTCCAGTCGGTCGGCGTCCGGGTCGAGGCGGGAGTTCGTCCGCTTTCGGGCTCCGCGCGGCAGGCGTTCGGCTTCTTGATCCGGACCGCGACGGGCGACACCCGCGAGGTCCCGGCCCACGCCCCCACTCGCGGGACGTGATCGACGACGAACGAGGGATAGATCCATGACGCGACGAGTCGGATGGCAGGCCTTCGCGGCCCTTACTCTGATCTTTACCCTTGGCCTCGCCCCTTCCGACCCGCCTCGCCCCGGCGCGGACGAGTCCGACCTCCTCCGGCTCGTCCCCCCCGACGCCTCCGCGACGCTCGCGATCGTCGACCTCCGGGGGCACGTCACCGACTTCACGCGCTCGACGCTCGCGAAGTCGCTTGCCGAGCTGCCGACGGTCAAGGTCTGGTTCGAATCCGGCGGCGGTCGCCAGCTCGCCCGATCGAAGGCCGAGATCGAAACGCATCTGGGCACGACCGTAGGGACGATCCGCGACGACTTGCTCGGCGATGCCGTGATCTTCGCCCTCCACCTCACCGCCGACGCCCCGACCGACTCGGCGCGCGGGCTCTTCCTGGCAAAAGTCCGCGACCGCAACCTCCTGATTCGCCTGATCGACTTCGCCAACAAGACCGACCGATCCGTCGCCGAGGTCGCCGTGGCCGGCACGAAGGATCGCCCTTACAGCGTCCGCCGCTTCAAGGCGGGCGAACCGCGCGAGACCGAGTATTATCGTCTCTTCGACGACGGCACGTTCGCCTGGTCGAATTCTGAGGCATTGATTCAAGGCGTGATCGACCGCAAGGCCGGGTCCGGGGCCGGATTGGGCGACAATCCCACATATCGCAAGGTGCGTGCGGGCCTCCCCACGCGGTCGCTCGCGACCCTGCACCTGAGTCCCAAGTTCATCCGGCGGGTCGTCGCTTCATCGCCCCGGCCGATCAGCCCCGGAGACGCGCGGGCGGCGGAGATCTTGAGCCGCTCTCTCGCCTCGGTCGAAGGGATCGGCCTCGCAGTCGAGTGGCGAGACGGCTTCGTGCTCCACTCCCACGAGATCCTCGACCCTAGAGGGATCGACCTGCGACTCCTTCGCTGGGCGAAGGCGGGATCAACATCCGACACGCTGACCCGACGCATCCCCGGCACTGCGATCGCCGCCGGTTCCACGCCGATCGACGTCGAAGCGGTGTATGAAGCGTTTTCTGAACTCGTCCCCGCCCCCGACCACCCCCGGTTCGACGCGATGCTCGTCGCGCTTCGGGGGATGCTCCTCGGCCGCGACGTCCGCAAAGACGTCCTCCCCAGGCTCGGGCCGGGCCTCATCGTTTATGTTGAGGAACCTGGCAAGGGCTGGCCTCGGTTCCCGGTCGTCGGCGTCCTTGAACTCCGCGATGACATGAAATACCCCGGCATCGCCGCTGCGATCGACAATGCGCTCTGGACCCTTATCAGTCTCTATGCTCTCGACCCGAAGCATCAAGCATCGCGACTCCGCCTGGTCTCGCGGCAGTCCGGCTCGTTACGTGTAACCTCGCTCGCCGACCCGTCTATCCCCTTCGCCTACGCCGTCGGTCCCGACGTCTTCCTCGTCGGCACCTCGGCCGATGCTGTCGCCCGCTTCGGCACCTCCGTATCCGACGCTCGTCTCGCCCCCTTCCGCGCCAAGCACTTCCCCGACGCCCGCATCTACGCTGCGATCGACATCAAGCGACTCGTGCGCATCGCCTGCGACCATCGCGACGACCTCGCCAAGCGGCTCGCCGCCTCGCGCAAGACGACCCCCGAGGCCGCCGCCCGCGACCTCGACCAGGCTCTTGCGCTGGTCGACCTTTTCGGAGGTGCCTTCTTCGCGATCAAGGTCGACCCGGACTTGACATCGGTGCATCAGTCGATCGGGCTGATCGCGAAGTGAGGGGCTTCGCCACCGACGGCATCTGTTGGCTGACGGAGACCATCTCGGGGTCGGCCTGCGCTTCCTTGTGCGACTTCGCCCTCATGCCAGGTCTCGCCCGCGTCAGTGCTGGCGACGACCCGCACTCAGTCTGCCTCTCCGCGTGCCAACCGGCCGTCCCCTCGGTTGAGGGCGTCGATCCGGGTCTTGATCCCACGACCTCAAATGTGACACGAAGGCCCCACGCAAGCAACGAGCGGTGCCCCGCGCGGAACTGATCGCGCCAGGAGGTCGACGACCACGCTAGAATGAGGGTCGACGACGATCGACGTTCATCTGGCCGAGGAGCCGACATGTCTGCGCTGGAAATCTTCCCGAATCAGTTCCCCGACCGCGAGTATGAGATCGAGATCACCTGCCCCGAGTTCACGGCGGTTTGCCCCAAGACGGGCCAGCCCGACTTCGCTACGGTCATCATCTCGTACGTCCCCGCCGCGACCTGCATCGAGTTGAAGAGCCTCAAGCTCTATCTCTTCGCCTTTCGCGACCGTGGCATCTTCTACGAGCACTCGATCAACACCATCCTCGACGACCTGGTCAATGCCTGTCATCCCCGACGGATGACAGTGGTCGGCCAGTTCACCCCTCGCGGCGGCATCTCATCAAAGATCACCGCGCGTTATCAGGCGACGGCCTGAGCGATCGGATAGACGGGACGTGTCAGCAACCGATCGCGATAATCTCTCATGGCAGGACGAAGACGTTTTGAACGTCTCGGCCTGTCCGCCTGGGACTTTGCCCCCTCGCCGAACGAAGCCAAACTGAGATCACGATGGACACGTCGGTCAGCCAAACCCTCTCGACTTTGAAACGACCCCGATGGCGGGTTGTGGGGATTCGCGCCGAGCGAACCCAAGACGGGTCGAAGTCGTTCGCGCCGAACGAAGCCAAGGACCTTCCGGTGGGTGGAGACCTTGGAGGGCACCCGCCACGGATCGGAGCAGATCGCGCCGAACGAACCCAACAACCGACGTTGAGCCATCGCGCCGATCGAACCCAACAAAGGTTCCGGACTGTCGCGCCGAACGAATTTTTCATGTGCCCTTGGGACACCCGACCCCATAAAAGAAGCACCAGGATCGATGCATGTGCCCAGTAATTGCCGGGCATTCCTCAGATTGTGCAGATCACCCAGAATTAAGACTTTCAGAGCAACCCAACGCCGGACCCCACCCATGCCGAACGGACCCAATATTGTCACCCTGACGACCGACTTCGGCGGCGACGGGCCTTATGTCGCCGCGATGAAGGGGGTGATCCTCCGCGATGCGCCGGGGGTGCAGCTGATCGACGTGTCGCATGTGATCGCGGCGCAGGCGATCCGCGAAGGGGCCTTCGTGCTTGGAAGCGCGTGGCCCTGGTTTCCAAAGGGGACGGTCCACCTTGCGGTTGTCGACCCCGGCGTCGGTACCGAACGTCGGCTGGTGGCGGTCTCAATCTCGGGACACTGGTTCGTGCTGCCGGATAACGGACTGGTCGGTCTCGTTGCGCGTAGGCGGACGATCGACGGGGCCTGGGCGCTGGCGTGGCCTGACGACCGGCCGGTCTCGCGGACCTTTCACGGGCGCGACATCCTCGCCCCCGCCGCCGCCCACCTCGCCCGGGGCGGCGACCCAGCCGATCTCGGACCTCCGTGCGACGGCCTGGTCACGCTCGACTGGCCCATCCCGATCGAGCTCGGGCCGATCCTGCTCGGCGAGGTTATCTTCCGCGACTATTACGGCAACCTCGTCACCAACGTCCCCGCCGCGCAGTTGATTGGACCCGGCTGGGGCCTGGAGATCAGGGGCGAGGAAATCGCCAGCCTCGTCGGTACTTACGGCGATCGCCCGGCCGGATCGCTGGTGGCCCTGGAGGGCAGTTCGGGACTGGTTGAAGTCGCCGAGGTCAACGGCAACGCCGCGATCCGACTCGACGCCGGCCCCGGGACGACCGTCACCTTTCGTCGGGAGTTCCCCCAGTGATCCGACCAGCCCCCGACCTCGCCACCCTTCGCGCCTGGGACATCGCCCACGTCTGGCACCCCTTCACGCCGCTCGCCGATTGGGCGGCCTCCGAACCGCTGGTCATCGAACGGGCCGAGGGGTGCTACCTGTTTGACACGGAGGGTCGTCGCTATCTCGACGGGGTCAGCTCACTCTGGTGTAACGTCCACGGACACCGCCATCCCACACTCGACGCTGCGATTCGCGACCAACTTGATAAGGTGGCTCACTCAACACTTCTCGGGCTGACCCACCCCGCGGCCATCGAGCTGGCGCATCGACTCGTCGGGTTGGCTCCCGAAGGGCTGAACCGGGTCTTCTTTTCCGACGACGGCGCGACGGCCGTCGAGGTCGCGCTCAAGATGGCCTTTCAGTATTGGAGGCAGAAGGCGAACCCCGAGCCCGAACGAACCCAATTCATCGCCCTTGGCAACGCCTATCACGGCGACACCCTTGGCGATGTCAGCGTCGGCGGGGTCGAGCGGTTCCACGCGATGTTCGGCCCGCTCCTCTTCCCCAGCCTCCGCGCCCCGTCTCCCCACTGCTACCGATGCCCGCTCGGCCTCAACCGTGCCGATTGTGGCATGGCATGCCTGGCCGATGTCGAGCGACTCCTCAAAGCCCACGAGGGCAAGGTCGCCGCGGTTATCATCGAGCCGTTGGTGCAGGGGGCGGCCGGGATGATCGTTCAACCCGAGGGCTATCTGAAAGGGCTCCGAGAGCTGACCCGGACGTACGGCACGCTCCTGATCGCCGATGAGGTCGCCGTCGGCTTCGGCCGCACCGGGACGATGTTTGCCTGCGAGCAGGAGGAGGTCGTCCCCGACTTCCTCTGCCTGGCCAAGGGACTGACCGGCGGCTATATGCCGCTCGCCGCAACCCTTACCAACGACACCATTTACTCCGCCTTCTATGGCCGGGCCGCTGACGGCAAGACCTTCTTTCACGGCCACACCTACGGCGGCAATCCCCTCGGCGCGGCGGTCGCGCTGGCTACATTGCAGGTCTTCGACGACGAGCAGACTCTCGCCAACCTCCGCCCCAAGGTCGCGCGACTCGCTGCCTGGCTGGCCGAGATGGCCGGGCATCCGGCCGTCGGAAACGTCCGCCAGCGGGGCCTGATCGCCGGGGTCGAGCTTGTGGCCGATAAGGCGACGAAGCAGTCCTTCCCCTTCGACCGTGCCCTCGGTGCCGACGTCTGCCGCCGCGCCCGGTCGCACGGCCTCATCGTCAGACCCTTAGGCGACGTTCTCGTCATCATTCCGCCGCTCGCGATCACCCTCGAACAACTCGACGAGATGCTGGCGACGATCCGCCTCTCGCTGATCGAAGCCCTCGAAGGAGTTGCCGCGTGATCCAGATTCCCGGCTTCTTTGTCGTTGGCACCGATACGGCCGTGGGCAAGACCCATATCGCCGCCGCGATCGCCCACGCGATGACCACGGCGGGTCGGGTCGTCGGCGTGCTCAAGCCGGTGGCGACCGGGGCACGCCGCGTTGAGGACGGCTGGCAGGTCGACGACGCCGATCGGCTCATCGACGCGATCGGGGGCGGCGTACCGACCTCGGACGTCTGCCCGATCGCCTTCGCCGAACCGCTCGCTCCCCCAGTGGCCGCGCGTCGGGCCGGGGGCCTGTTGACGATGGCCGAGGTCGAACGGGCGACGTTCGCCGCAATCGAGATGTGGCAGGTCAAGAGAGGGGCCGAGGTCATGGTCGTCGAGGGGGTCGGCGGTCTGCTCTGCCCGCTCGCGGAGGGGACGACCATCGCCGACCTCGCTATCCGGCTCGACTATCCGCTCGTGATCGTCGCCCGTCGAGGGCTCGGGACGCTCAACCACACTTTACTAACCGTCGAGGCCGCGCTGGCGCGTTCGCTCCGGGTCGCGGGGGTGATCCTCAACGGTTCGGGGCCAACGACCGACCCAGTCGCCGAGGCCACCAATCCCGACGAGTTGGCACGACGGCTCGGGTCGATCCCACTCCTCGCGGATCTCCCGTTTCACGATACCGGAAAGTTCATGCCCTTCATCATGGATGGATCAGACTGGTATACTCGATCGGGCCGGCCCAGGCTTTCCTTTTCCACTGGCCCGAACTGAGGGGTCTTGATGTCTTCTCACGATACGCATCCTCCGGACCGCGACGCCCGGCCATCTCCCCCTTCGATCCCACCGAAGGCCGCTGACGACCCCCCTCAACTCGACATCCGTCTCGACTCGGGCAGCGGCGACGGGTTCGGTTCCTCCACCTTCAACCTCTCAACGGATCGCGTCGTCCCCGACCCGATCCTCGGGGCGCTTGACGAGGCGTCGGTCGAGCCGGTCGATTCGGCCCCGGTGTCCGGGTCGTTCTCGCTCCCCGATACGCCACGACTTGCAGACCCTCTCACATCGAGCGAATTTGGCACTTTGACCGGCCTGAACCTTGATGTGACGGCGGCCCCCAAGTCGGCCCACGTTGAGTCTGCGTTGAGAGGGGTCGACGAGGACGACGAAGAGGTCGAGTCTGTGAACGGTCCGAACTGGCCGATGCTGCTTCTGGCCAGCTATGCGAGCGCGGTGACGCTCGCCCTGATCTGGTGGGTCGTGATCCCCAAGTTTCGCGGTAAGGGGGAGATCGAGGGATTCACCCCGGGAGCGTCGACCGTCGCCGTCGGCACGAGGCGGGCCGACCGCTCGCACAAGGTCGAGCCCGCGCCGCCGATCCCGCCGGGGCAGATGATCAGGCTCGGCCAATCGCTCAAGATCGGCTCGCTGGAAATTACCCCGCTCGAGACGGCCCGCGAAGACGTCAAGCTCCGCCGCAGCCTGATCTCGGGCGGCACCGAGGATCGCGAAGGCGGTTCGGGAGCGATGGCGCTGCGGATCAGGCTCCACAACACCTCGAAAGATGTTGTCTTCTCGCCGCTTGACGAGTCCTTCATCCGCGACAAAGACAGCGGCGTCTCGGACAGCTTCGTCGAGCTGCCCTCGAGCGACCGCGTCTATCTCTACCCCCTGCCGATCGAGAGTGAGTGGGCGATCATCGACCAGGCTTTCCCCACCCTCAAGCCGGGCGAAGTGAAAGAGACGCGGATCGTCACCTCGGCCGACTTCCCGTCCGCCCCCGCCGGAATGATCTGGCGGCTCCGCCTTCGCACCGGGCTCGACGCCACCGATTTGATCGGCGTCTCGATCCCGCCCACGAAATAGTTTGCATATCCAATAATCATGATCTGAAAAATGCAATATTTATGTTAATATCAGTGTTTATTGGAGTTGTTCCGGTCGCGTTGACCTCTTCGATGAACCTCGCGGCCCACCAGTTGAGGTCTTCGGTGGGTGCCGAGCTATCTCCCGAGAATTTGGTCCGATCGACGGCAAGAAGATAAGCGATAACTTGGCCCGTGACCTCGTCTCCGAACCGCGAGGCGAGGTCGGGAGACGCCGCGACCTCTTCGGTCGTTCTGGCTCGCCAGGATGGCCCGAAGGCTCTGACGAGGGCCTCGCGGACGGGGTCGGCTCCGGTCGACGGTTTGGCGATCGGGGGGGAAGGCTGGACTTGGGGGGGGTTCTTCGTCTGCTGCTTTCTTCGCCTTCGGCGGAGCATGACGGTCGTCATCGTGAGCAGGGCGACGACCACGATGGCGGCGACGAGCCAGGGCCAGAGCGGGGCTTCGGGCCAGGGCTCGGGGCCGAGGTTGGGCCGGGGGAGCCGGATCAGGGCGTCGGGCTTCATGGTCAGGGTCCGCCCCTTGACCTGGCCCGTTCGGCGAAGAAACGGATCAGCGGCCCGATCGGGTCGTCGGTCGTAGCCAGCTCGAACGGGGTCAGGCCGGTCGTCACGCAGAGCTTCCGGAACGCCACCCTCCGCGCCTCGGCCGCGCGAGCGTAGGCATCGCGTACCTTCCGCGAACCCGTATCGACAAGTCGATGAGTGCCGATCTCCGCATCGGTGAGCCGGACCAGGCCCGCGTCGGGCAGGGCCTCTTCCCTTGGCTCGATCAGGCGGCAGGCGATCACGTCGTTGCGTCGGGCCGCGCGGTTCCAGACGGTGATCGGCTCGTTGCCGGCGTCGAGGAAGTCGCTGAGCACGACGACCAACGCTCGTCTTGACCTCCGCTTGAGTCGGCCGATCCCGACGGCCAGAGAGGTCCGGCGCGAGGCGGCAGGGGTGACGATCAGGGTCCGCACGAGCCTCGCCAGGTGCCTCGCGCCGCCGGCCGGCGCGAGTTCAGCCTCGATCCGGTCGCTGACCAGAATCACCCCCGCGCGGTCGCCGTTCTGGATCGCCGCGGTCGCCAGGAGCGCCCCGGCCTGCATGGCGCGGTCGGCCTTCGATTGGCCTTCGGGGCCGAAGCGAAGGCTGGCCGAGACGTCGATAATAAGCTGGAGCGTTAGCGCCCGCTCCTCGATGAATCGCCGGACATAAGGCTTGCCCTGACGCGCTGTGACATTCCAGTCGATGTGCCGCACGTCATCGCCCGGCTCGTAGGCCCGCAGTTCGGAGAACGCCAGCCCAGTGCCTGGCCGCGCCCCGAGGTAGGCCCCGGCGAGGTCGGCCACCGCCCCTCGCCTGACGCGGAACAGGAGGCGGCGTGCCTGCCTGACGATCGCTGCCGCGTCGGCGGAGGTGGGTCGTGCGGTCGTATCGCTTGCGGGAGTCTTCATGCGAGCGTATGAGCCGTATCCGAAGTCATCGAGTCTGCTCCCTCTTTGCGCCGCGCCCGGTCGAGGGTCCAGCGGATCGCGACCTCCCATCGCCGCGACTCGTCGGCCGAGATGATCCAGTTCGGGATGACTGCCGACGACTGATAGACCGCTTCATAGCTGTTCACGTTGAGGCTGACCGTCTCGATCGGGAAGCACCAGAGCCCGCCCGGCACCGACCAGGTCAGGTCGATCCCGAGGTCGAGCCATTCGTCCGTCAGCGTAATCCCGGTGCTCTCGTGCAGGTCGAGACGGGCGTCGAGCAGGCCGAGGCGTTCGCCATCGACGTCGCTATAGTAACGGTCGTCGGCGTGACCGGCCATGCCCGCGAGATTGATCTCGACCGCGAACCGGATCGGGACGCCGACGGGAAGCTCCTCCAGGATGTAGACAACTTCCAAAGACGACGACCCCTCGTCGACCCGGATCGTCTTGCGTACCTGGATCGCGTGCCCATCGGCCCAGCCCGGCCGTTCCATCACGACGGCGACGTGGCTGGCATGACGAACGATCTTGCTCAGATAGGCCCCCGTCGCGAAGTCGCCCCGGTCGACGTCGCGGCAGGCGATCAGGTCGTCGAGCCGCACATCCACAGGATAGAAGTGGTCGACCAGCGCCTTGCGCGGGTGGCGGTCGTAGAGGAGCAACGAGGGGTCGGTCCCCATCGTTCCGTGATAGGCTTCGGGGCGACGGTCCAGGGTGTTCAGGACGTTCGTCTGGGAGTGGCGAACGTCAAGCTCGTAGATATGTCCCCCCTGAGCGGGTCGGACAAACGCGATCAGGCGATCGTTCTCGAGCTTGATCTCCTGGCGGGCGTCGAAGTTGTAGTCGGCGACTTCCAGGGAGACGCGCGGCCCTTCGATCCCCTCAGCCTCGTCGAGGATGTCGTGAGCGGCGATCAAGTGCTGATAGATGGCCCCCCGCAGGTGCGGCAGGTAGAGGCCGCCGAACGCGCCGTGCCAGTAGGAGCAGTTGCACTGGCCCCGATAGAGTTCCTGCCGCGCCGCTTCGAGGAAGTCAGGGTCGGCGACCTCCGCACGGCCGAGGGTGTCGAGCCGGTCAGAGATTCCGAGCATCCGCGAATACATCTCGTCGGTCTCGGCATAGCGGGCCTTGAAGTTCCGCCAGGCACCGCCGCCCCTGACGTAGCGTCTCAGGTCTTCGCCCTCGGGATGGCCTTCGAGCCGCTTGACCATCTCCTTGAGAGCTACGAGCCGCGATGACGGCAAGGCCCACTCGGTCATCTCCCGATAAGAGGAGTCAGGCAGATAGACCTTGCCGAGCGGCAGGGTCGAGTCGACGGCGCGGGCGAAGGTTGTCACATGCAGCCACTCGCGGCTGGCCATGAGCATGTCGCAGAACCGCCGGAGCCATCCTTCGACGTAGACATGTCGATTCGACTCGGGCCAGACGCCAAACTTCTCGCCATCGTCGGCGAAGACCACGGTCGACCCCGGCCGCTCTTCGGCGAGCTTGCGGAGGTAGACGAAGCTCTCGTGCGGTTCGAGGTAAGGGATCAGGTAGCGGAGCCGTTCTGAGCTGGGGAAGACCTTCAGCAGCTTGCCGTGATCTTCGGTCAGGTAGTACCCCAGCAGTTCCGGGTCGGTCAGCCCCGCGCGGTGGAAGTGGTAGTCGTCGAGCACGATATACTCGACCCCCGCCTCAGCGAGGTCTCCCGCGAGGTGCTGCTCCCAGACCCGCTCGGCCAGCCACGCGCCTCGGACCTTGGCACCGAGCGTCTCCTCCAGATAGGTCGCATAGTCGCGCACCTGCCCGAGCCGATCCCGGCGTGGGATCATCGTCAAGATCGGCTCGAAGAACCCCCCGCCGAGGATCTCGACCCGCCCCGCCTCGACCATCGCCCGCAGTCGCGCGATGTAGTCGGGCTTCCGCTCGACCAGCCATTCAAGCAGCGGCCCCGACGTGTGCAGGACGAACGGCAACTCGGGATAGTCTTCCATCACCTCCAGAAAGGGCAGGTAGCTATCGCGATACGACTCTTCGAAGACGCCGTCGAAGTTGCCGACGGGTTGGTGATTGTGCAAGGCCAGGATGAGGCGGACGCCGGACATGAGGGCGAGTCCTTGGGGAAGTTCATATCTTGGCCGGAGGCTGCGGTACGGCGGCTTGAAGCGGGACACTGGGGAATGGCGGACCCCAGATTGACGTCGTCGGGAGTTGAGTCTGAAGGAGCGCTATCGCGGCGTTCGTGACCTGGGTCTTGTCGAGTCTCAAAGATTCACACTCTGAGAGCGACGCGAGATGGACCAGTCCCGCGTCTGTGATTTCCGTCACGAAGAGGGAGATTGACCTTGTCGCCCGGATCGCCGCCACGGCCTCGCGCTGGACGCAGGCTCGATAGGCCAACCATCCCATCCCGCCGCCCAGCACCAAGACGACGACCATAAGCAGCCGCAGGCTCATCCCATACGAGAGCTTGGCCCAGCATGAGACCCGGTCCGAGTTGTCTGATATCAATGCACGTCGTCCTTACCGCAGAGAAGCCCTCACGGGATGGCCGTCGCGGCATCGGGATGCGTCGGATCGATCAAGGGGTAAGGGCCGTCGCTGTCCCCCATTCGGATTGACGACGTGAGAGAAGCTGGAAAGGTCGACGCACTCTGCGCCGTTTGCGTTTCGAGTCGCGACAGTCGACCGTGTCGCTCTGATCGACTTCCATTCATACCAATCCATCGCCATGAATTCCAGGGTGTTGTCTCGGCAAAATCTCCAATGCAAAGTCGGCGTCATCATTGTCGATTTCGATGGGACGACCGAGCCTTGCGACTCCCCGCGTGGATCGACATCGACACACACGGGCCGACACCGAGATGTGCGTCACAATGAGGCCTTTCGCGATCGACCCTTAAACTCAGGGCCGAAGTGAGACCTCGAATCGCCGAATCGCGTCTGGAACCACGGGAGAGCGGCCAATGATCTGCGGTGCCCTCATCGCCGTGATCGTGTTGGAGGGGATGGCCCTCTGCATCGGAGAGTTGACTCTGACAGGTTGAAGTCATCGCATTGCTGCCGATGCCACTGGCGTTTGGAGTCAGGCTCTTCGTGAGGACTGTGCCCGCAACCCAGAACGCCCCGGTTGTCATCGCGACATCGTCTCATTGTCGCTCTCGAACGAAATGGGCCTCATTGAGCTCTAGGGCACAAAGGGAAGGGCTGGTCGCGGCGGTCGCCATGCGAAAGGCGAGATCGCTCGTCCAATCCTAAGGCAGCGGCACCGGCCAATCTCCGGCCGAACTCCTCAATGAGAACCTGCCCAGGAACGCCGCCGGAGTGCCGGTCGAGCTGGCTCGCATATTGGACGGCCACAAGATGTTTATGGAAGAGGGTGTCTTCATCACCCCGAACGGCAAAATTTTGCTCTCTGGCAGAAGGTCGGTGTTCCGACTCTCGCCTTGAGGCGTGAGTGAGAGGGCAATGCACGAAATTTCTGCAACCTGCCCGAGATCGCGATTGCGATAGGTTTTTGCAACACTGGTTCGACACCACTTCAAGGAACATAAAACTCATGGCAAGCGTGCAGGCCATTTGGCTCGCCAATTGCTTGTTAGATTAGCTCCTGACGCTATTCCCGACCAGGAGGCACGATCGGGACTTGGAGATTCGGCGGACCAGGAAGGCGTTCCCATAGGACCGAAATGCCGTCATGCGACTGTTACTCGTCGAGGATTCGAGCGACCTTCGTTATCTCTATGCCCGATTGCTGAAGAGGCAAGGATATGAAGTCTGCGCGGCGGCGAATGGGCAAGAGGCCCTCGACCTCCTCGTGAGTTTTGGGCCCGACATCGTCCTTACAGACTTGATGATGCCCCACCTTGATGGTTTCGAACTGATCCGTCACCTCCGCGCCATGCCGGAGTGGGACGAAGTTCCTGTGGTGGCAATGACCGCGGCTCCATCGGGCGAGGTCGAGTATGAAGCCCTCCGCATGGGAGCCTCGGATGTCCTCATTAAACCTATCGATGTACAGATGCTGCTCGACTGCCTCGTTAAATGCAGTCACTAACGTTCAATCAAAACGAGACCGGCTGGCTTTGACAAAACCAAAGAGAATATACACGACAGGCGTACGCTCTCTTGCGAGTAGCATCCGCCTTGCATTATGGATTCTTACAACGAGTCTCTCACCAAGCAGCCCCAACCTTGTAACCGACGACAGACTGGGCCAGCAGCATTAAGACGAGACCGATGCTGACCATGATCGCGGTTGAGCTCAGGTTGCCCATCATCTGTCGTAACCCTTGGCTGGTGCTCAGGCGGACATGGCCGCTCTGTAGGGTCAATGAAATCCCCGCCACAAAGAGTAGCGCGACCGGGATCAATATCCAAATCTGTCCGAGCAGTTTGACCGTCGACATGACGTCTACCCTCTCTTCTAATAGGCCCGCACGATCACGGGTCTAACACACTGAAGAGCAAATGAGAGGCCAAACACGTTTGATTCGTTGTCGAATCGTGCGGTGAATAGGCCCTTTGTCTCTACCATGAGTCGACACAGGACGTACTGAAATGGCCGACAAAATTCAATGAAAAGTTTGCAAGTTTTTCTGGTCGCAAAGATTGTGTCGATTGCATCTTGGTTTTTTTCTCCAAAACGTTGGAGAGGAAAGCATGTGGGGTCAAATTGAGAAAATTGGACTTTTTTTATGCTCCTTGGGGGATGGAAGGCGGACGGGGTAGATTTGTGCAGGGCGGGCCTGGGGAATACTTAGCCGATCACGTCTTTGGAACCAATGCAAAGAGCGCGTCAGGGTTGCGGTAAGCTCGAATATAGTCTTGAGAAGTAGCGATACTACGCTTCAGAAACTCTTCGTCTGATTCCGACTTATCTTGGTCGCAATGCCAACTGTCGTAAGTTTCTTCAACTGCATTATGAATCAGAATGTAAACATCACCACCCAAAACAGAAATGCTTTTTTCCTTGAATTGTGTTAGCGCAATTAATGATTCCGTCTGGGATAAAGCGTAGCTATGCACGCCGAGGTCGGCGAGTGATCGTCCCACGCAAATTATTGCATCAATATTTTCATTCCAGATGCGATTGGTCATTGCCTATCCACCTTGAAGAACCTGTGGTTGATAGACCCATCGGCCTCTTTGATCAACTCAAACACTCCGCTCCTCCTACTTGTATGTTCCGGGAAAACGATCGAGACGGCGACTGATTGGAAATTTGTTCAGGTCGCTTCTGAACTGAGTAGGATATCGTGCTCCAAAAGGGCAAAAAGGCGGCGGGCATTCGAGGTCGTGGCGAGGGCAAATTCGGCGAGAGAGATCCCACGCAACTCGGCAATGCGAGCGGCGGTGAGCGAGACTCGCGCCGGCTCGTTGAGCTTGCCCCTGAAAGGATGGGGCGTGAGGTAGGGGCTGTCGGTCTCAACAAGGAGCCGATCGAGGGGCACCTTCGCTGCGGCGTCACGGAGCGGATCGAGGGCTTTATTGGCGAACGTCACCATCCCGGCGAACGAGAGGTGCAGCCCGAGGTCGAGAAATGATCGAGCCTGGTCCCAATCGCCTGTGAAGGAGTGGAGAATCCCCTTCACCGGGCGTCGGAGCGCCGCGAGTTGGGCGAGGATGTCGGTCTCGCACTCCCGGCAGTGAATCACGACGGGCCGGTCGAGTCGATAGGCGAGGTCGAGGTGCCGGCCGAAGTAGTCTTGCTGGACCAGGAACGGCGTGCGGTCCCAGTGGCGATCGAGGCCCGTTTCGCCGATCGCGACCACGCGGGAGTGTTCAGCAAGCCGGACGACCGCGTCCCAGTCGGTCGGGTTAGCCTCGCCCGCGTCATTGGGATGGATGCCGACGGCAGCGAAGACCCCAGGGTGGGAGGACGCCAATTCGACGACAAGCGGGCTGTCCTCGGCCGTGGTCGCAATGGCAACCACCTGCACGATCCCGGCCTCCCGGGCGCGGGCGAGGACGTCTCCGATTTGCGGCAGGAGACGCCGCTCGACCAGGTGAGCGTGGGTGTCGATCAGGTGGGGACAATCAATTATCATGATCAGAGAGGGCCTCGCCGCTTGAGAAGCTACCGATCAAGTCAAGGTCGACGGAGTCGGCAAATCTTCGACGGCCCCGGAATGGAGGTGGAGTATGATCGTGCTAGACAGTCACCAGGCTGATCGCCGGGATCGTCGCCTTCACCGCGTGAAATAAAACTTCAGCCGACGGATGACCGTACACGCAGCGGAGAAAGCCATAGACAATCGCGTGATGGCGAATGTCCTTCCAACCTGCCACTTCGAGGGCGGTGCGGAACGCCTTGATCGTCGATCGCAATTGCGAACATCGGGGCAGGGGCCTTCGTCGCCAAGCCCATCGCAAGGCCGGTTCTGACTCCTTTGATTGTTCGCAGGCTTGACATTGGTGTCAATCGCCGGTTAATTTGGATACTTGGGGCCGTAGTCGAAACGGCAGGCGCAACGTCGGTTCCGACGCGGCGCGGTGATCGCCAAACCGGATTTCGGTGGCGAGAGCCGTCGTCGTCTGTCGCGAAACGTCGGGGCAAAAACTCGGACCGCGCCTGACCAGTTCGGGCGGCGGCCCCGAGCCAACGCCTCGACACCCGTCCCGTTTCGCCTCGGAGGAGTCGCATGAGCGTTGATTTGGTCCGGATCGTCGATAGCATTCACCGCGACAAGAACATCCCCAAGGACGTTCTGTTCGAGGGGATCGAATCGGCGCTGGCCACGGCCGCCAAGAAGCATTTTCCCGAAGCCGAAGAGATCCTGATCACGATCGATCGTGAGACGGGCAAGACCACGGCGACGGCCGACGGTGAGGCCGTCGCCCCCCCCGATTTTGGCCGGATCGCCGCGCAGACTGCCAAGCAAGTCATCATCCAGAAGATCCGCGAGGCCGAGCGAGACAGCCTCTTCGACGAGTTCGAAGACCAGCGCGGAGACCTGATCACCGGGACCGTGCAGCGGTTTGAAGGCGGCGCTGTCACCGTCAACCTCGGCAAGACCGACGCCCTCCTTCCTCGGAGTGAGCAGATCCCCGGCGAGAGCCACCAGCCGGGCGAGCGTGTTCGCGCTGTGATTCTCGACGTCCGCAAGGTCGGCCAGCGGGTCAAGATCATCCTCAGCCGGACCCATCCCGACTTCGTTCGTCGGTTGTTCGAGCTCGAAATCCCCGAGATCGCCGACCAGATCATCTCGATCCGTGCCCTGGCCCGCGAGGCCGGATATCGGTCGAAGGTCGCGGTCACGTCGATCGACACGAAGGTGGACGCTGTCGGTGCCTGCGTTGGCGTCCGCGGGACCCGGATCAAGAACATCGTCGACGAACTGGGCGGCGAGCGGATCGACATCGTTCGATGGAACGAGTCGCTCCAGGTTCTGATCCCCAATGCCTTGCAGCCGGCCGAGATCGAAGAAGTCA
>JANXSY010000150.1 GCA_025356435.1 Isosphaeraceae bacterium
CGATCAGTCGTTGGATCTCCGTCGAGCGACCGTCGGCCTTGCGTTCTTTCCTCGTGGGAGTGCTGCCGGGGAGCATGGAATACTCGGCCGTCAGCCAGCCGACGCCCTTGCCTTCGAGAAACGGCGGAACCTTGTCCGAGACGTGGGCGGTGACGAGCACGGTCGTCGCCCCGGAGCGATAGAGGATACTGCCGGGACTCGTCCGGACGAATCCCCGTTGCAGGCTGACGGGGCGGAGGTCGGAGGCCGAGCGGCCGTCATGTCGGGGCATGCGTGGTTCATCTCTGTTGGGGAAGGGTCAGCAGGCGTCGGTCAAGAGCCAATCCAACAACGCCATCTGGAAATGGAGGCGGTTGGCGGCCTGCGGGATGACGAGGCTCCGATCCGAATCGAGCACGTCGTCGGTGACCTCTTCGTTGCGATGCGCCGGCAGGCAGTGGAGAAAGATGGCGTCACGATCGGCCCGGGCGAAGAGCGCCGCATTGACTTGATAGGGGGCAAAGGCAGTCCGACGGATGGCCGTCTCGCATTCCTGCCCCATACTGGCCCAGACGTCTGTATAGACAACCTGCGCCCCCGCCACCGCCTTCACGGGGTCATGCTCGATGACGAGCGGGGTCTTGGGAAAGGCTGATTGGAATCGAGAGCGGAAGGCGTCAGGAAAATTATACGCTTCCGGAGCGGCCAACACGAAACGGACGCCAAACAACGCACAGGCAACGGCCAGCGATCGCGCGACGTTGTTGCCATCGCCGACGAAGACCAGCTTGATGCTTGAGTCAAGAGTCCCGACCGCTTCGCGGATCGTCAGGAGGTCGGCCATCGCCTGGCAAGGGTGAGCATCGTCTGACAGGGCATTGACGATCGGGATCGACGCATTGCGGGCGAGTTCCTCGACAATCGAGTGACCAAACGTGCGGATCGCCAGCACGTCGACATATTGGCTGATGACGCGAGCGAAGTCGTGGACGCTCTCGCGGACGCCGATCCCGACGTCTTCGCCCTTGAGAAATGTCGAAGCTCCCCCGAGCCGGGTCATCGCTGCCTCGAAGCTGACGCGGGTACGAAGAGACGGCTTCTCAAAGATGAGGCCGAGAGTGCGGCCGGTGGCGTGTCGGAGCGACGACCGCGGGACCTTTTTTAGCGTCAAGGCTCGGTCGAGAAGCATCGACGCTTCGGCAGGTGTGACGTCAAAGAGGTCGAGAAAGTGTCGGGGCATCGGCGTCGGTTTCCCTTCCTCAGTCGCCCCTGGGGAGCGAGCGGATCACGTCGAGGAGAATCTCGCACCCTTCATCGATCTGCTCGTCGGCGATATTCAGCGCGGGCAGAAGTCGGATTACCGTACCATGTGTCGCGTTGATGAGCAGCCCCTTGATGAGGCATTCGGAGACCACGACCGACGCGTCAATCGTCAGTTCCAGCCCGATCATCACGCCCATGATCCGGATCTCTTTCACCAGGTCGGGACGCTCAGACCGGATGCGCTCGAAATGGCCACGGAATCGCTCGCCGACCGCCTTGCCACGTTCGATCAGGCCGTCAGCCTCGACGGTCTCGATCGTCGCGATCCCCGCCCGGCAAGCGAGCGGATTGCCGCCGAAAGTGCTTGCGTGCATCCCCGGCTTGAGCGTAGCGGCGACGGTACGCGAGGCAATCATCACCCCAGCCGCCACGCCGCCCGCGAGGGCCTTGGCGCAGGTGAGGATGTCGGGCTCAATGCCATAGTGCTGATAGGCGAACCATTCGCCGGTCCGGCCGAGGCCAGTCTGCACCTCGTCAAGAATTAGCAACGCCCCGCGCTCGGTGCAGAGCTCTCGTAGCCGTTCAAGATAGCCCGGGGCCGGCAGGTTGATCCCGCCTTCCCCCTGGATCGGCTCGATAAGGACGGCTGCGGTCTTGTCGTCGATCAGCCGTTCCATCGCAGTGAGATCGTTGTGCGGTGCGTAGACGAACCCCGGTACCATCGGCTCGAAGCCAACGTGATACTTTGGCTGGGCGGTCGCGGAGAGTGCGGCGTAGGTCCGGCCATGGAACCCATGCTCAACGGTGATGATGTTCGAGCGTCCGCTCGCATGGCCGTGGGCGCGAGCCAGCTTGATCGCCGCCTCATTAGCCTCAGCGCCACTGTTGCAGAAGAAACACTGGCCACCGAACGACCGCTCTGAGAGCATCTGGGCGAATTGGCCCTGTGCCTCGATGTACCAGGTATTCGGCACATGGATCAAAAGGCCGACCTGCTCGCGAACCGCCTCGACGACGCGCGGCGGGCAGTGGCCGATGATGTTGCAGCCCCAGCCGGGGAAGAAGTCGAGATAGCGCCGGCCCTCGGCGTCCCAGATCCACGAGCCTTCGCCCCTGACCAGGCAGACCGGGTAGCGGCGATAGTTCGCGATCACATAACGATCGAACTGGGCCATCGTCTCGGTCGAGCTTTGGTTTGTGACTTGGGACAAGGAAGTAGGCTCCAAGGGAGGTGAAGGGAGTCAATCTCAGAGGCGGATCGCGATGGGGGGCCGGGTCTCAGGCCTCTTGTCGTTGAGCATGATCTCTGTGCCGATACCAGTCGTAGTATACATCTCTAACAAGAGCGAGTGGCGGAGCCGGCCGTCGATGATATGAACCTTGCCGACACCATTGGCCAAGCTGTCGAGGGATGCCTCGACTTTCGGGATCATCCCTTTGTCGACGATCCCCCGAGCGATCAGGT
The DNA here is from genome assembly GCA_025356435.1 of Isosphaeraceae bacterium. Taxonomy (GTDB): domain Bacteria; phylum Planctomycetota; class Planctomycetia; order Isosphaerales; family Isosphaeraceae; genus CAMFLR01. The sequence goes on from JANXSY010000150.1 coordinate 2,708, forward strand.
CGTGACAATCGTCCGGGGAAAGACTCGCCAGCAAGCTCGTAGGTTCGGCTCGGTCGAGCAGGATGCCGGGCGTGTCGGTCAAGAAGACGAGCTTCTCGGCCTTGAGTGCCATCGCGACCGCAGCGGCGGCAGTGTCGGCGTTCACGTTGAGCAGGCCACCGTCGTCGTCTTCGGCCAGCGAGGGCAAGACCGGAACCACACCCGCCAGACAGAGATCGACGATCGGCGTGACGTCGACCTCGTCGACCTCGCCCACCCGACCGAGATCGACAAGATTGCCTTCGCGATCGGACATCTTAAGACGTCGTCCGTAGAGGCACTGGTGGGTCTTGTGGTGAAGACCTGAAGCGCGTCCGCCAAATTTCTTGATATGGCGAATAATGTCTTCATTGATATGTTCGGCCAGCACCCTGGCGACAATCTCAAGGGTCGCGTCGTCGGTAAACCTGCGGCCCTGGACGAACCGGGCTTGGAGGCCAGCCTTCTCCATTGCGGCCGTGATCGCCTTGCCGCCGCCGTGGACGACCACGGGCCGCATGCCGACGGTCTGCATGAAAACGATGTCGACCAGCAGCGCCTGGAGGGCCTCAGGCTCCTCCATCACCGACCCGCCGAGCTTGATGACCGTGAACTTGCCGTGGAACTTGCGAAAGTAACCCATCGCCTCGATCAGGACATCCGCCTTGCGGATCGCTTCCTCATGCACGTCGCCGTCCCCGCTCGCTCGGTCGCATCAATGTGACGCTCGGCCGCCTGTGTCCGAGCAAACCGTTATTCTTCAATCGAGCGCGGCCGTTGTAAAGTGCATTCTCACCGAACGTAGCGGCGCGTCACCCGGCTCCCCATCTCCGCCGCCTACACATCGGGTGCATTCTCAAAGGGAGCCCGTTCACGCTGCCGTCATAAAATCCGACGTTGATCCCAGACAGACCCGGCCGCATAATAGACTTTGACAAGAGTCGTCGGTCGGATCGAAGGGACGTGACCATTGGGCCTGTTCGGACGCGCGAAGTCGATGCTGCGAGGTGATTCATCTCCGATCAGGGGAAAGTCGCAGTTCTATCACGTCGCCTGTGCTGAGGGTCATGTCCTCCACGGCCAGCGCACCGACGGCTATCAAGCAATGCGGTGTCCAACGTGCGGCGAAGGCATCTTCGTCCTGCCTCGAAGTCCCCTGCCCGATCCCGCTGTCCCCTCCCCGGTCCAGGCAAAGCGGCCCGCCGCCCGGTCTCTGAACGATGACGAGGGCCTGATCCTTTCCGATCCGCCAGCAGCCGACGAAGCGGCGAAAGCCCGCTCGCAGGCTGCAACAGAGGCAATGTCCGAGGACGAGAACGGGGACGAGATCGAGTGGGTCGATGAAGTCGAGCCAGACGTTCAGCCTACGGTGGTCGCCTATCAACCCGATATTTCGACCCAGGCTCTCCCGGCGGAGTCAAGAACAAGCCCCTCGCGCCGGCGTCTCAAGGCCAAGCCCGCACCGGCCACGGTCGCAGCCAAAGCCGTCCCCGCCCGGATGATCGAGGTCGAGGACAGGGCGAGCTTGGGCGAACGGGTCTGGAAAAGGCGAAACGCACTAATTTTCGTCGGCGTGGGCCTTCTCGTCGTCGTGACAATCTCCCTGCGACTGCGTCAGCAGTACCTCGCGTCGTTGCCCACCATCGTCGAGAACGGGCGGACAGAGGGGCTCGCGAAGCTCGACGCGGGTGACTTTCAGGTGGCCAAGCAAATTCTGGTTGAGGCGGCCTCGGCCGTCGAGGCGCTGGGAGGTCAGGTCGAGGGGGCCGTCGAGGTTCGCCAAGGAGCACAAGAGGCGGCGCTGTTCGCTGATCGCGTTGGCGAGACCCTTGAGACGCTGGTCGAGTCTGCGTCCAAGGCCGAGTCAGAGGCGGTCTGGTCGAAGCGGTTCAATACGCTTTATAAGGGCCAATCCATCATTGTCGAGACCCGGATCACCGCCGTTCCCGATCCGGATGTTCCCGGTTCGGCCTATCGGATCGATTTCCCGATCATCCTCTTTGGCGGCACTATCGAGCCGGCAGGCAAGGGGCGAATCGACCTGACCGGATTTCGTCTCTTCGAGTTGGAGAAACCGGCCAAGGGCGAAGACAAGGTTTTCGGAGCGAGACTGGAGTCGATGCGTTTCGACAAGGAAAAGGGGGAGTGGCTGATCGGGCTTGTCCCGGATAGCGGCTGCTTTATCACCCACGACAAGGCCCTGTCACACGTCTTTGGCCCACCGTCGCTGGCAGAGGAAGAAACCCGATGACCTGGCTCTACCCGCTGCTTTTTGTCTTAGCGATGGCCTTCCCGCAGCCCGACCCGGCAGAGCATATCGTCGAGCCCGCCGACCTGATGAAAGACGTCAACCTGGTCGGCCGCGAGGTCGTCGTCGACGACCGGGTCCGTTACTTTCAGCCGGGCAAGGGTGGCAAAGGGCAAGTCCTCGAAGAAGTAGTCCTTAAGCGGACGAGTGTCATTTTCCGGCTGCCCCCAGGTTTGCGTCCCGAGCACCCTCCCCGCCAGCCCGCGATCCGGCTCACTGGCCTTCTCCAAAAAGAGGGAGGGCAATTCTACGTCGACGTAACGTCGCTCGAAATGATGCCATCCGACCTGGAACGTATCGATCGCGAGGTCAGGCGTCTATCACCCAACGACGCAGTCGGCCGTGCCCATTGGGCGAGTTGGGCCGAACGTCGGGCCAAAGACTTCAAGGATGCCGAACTCGCCACGCGTGGGCGTGCGATCGAGACCGAGGGTGTCCTGATTGAGGCCGAACGTCCCAAACCCCACGATATGGCCCTCGCTCGCCGAGCGCGAGAGCGGAATCTCGGAGATGACGTGGCCTCCGCCCTCGCGCATCGGTACTTCCGAGCCAGGCTCGCGACAGCCAAGTCGGCAGGTGAACTTGAAAAACTGGCAGTCGAGGTCCAGTCATTCTTGCCAAAGTCGAGCGAGCCTCGTCGACCCGTCAGACTCGGCGACTGGTCGGCAAAGGCAAAGTCGAATCCCCTCTCCGCCTATAGGGATGCGCCCGAAGAGATCAGGGCGGCCCTCGACCGCGCCTTGTTCGCCGATGTCGTCGAGCGGAATCTTGAGCTTCGAGTGACCGAGAACCCCGACTCGGCTCTCGACCTGGCCGAGGAGGCCAAGACCAAACTACCCGACCGGCCCGAGTTGGCTCAGAAACTTCGGGGAACGGGTCTCAGCGCCAACGAAAGCCGCCTGACCAGCATGCGGCTTTCCGAAGTTGAAGAGTTAGCGAAATCCTTCCGCGAAGACGGACAGCCCGATCGCGCCCGCAAAGTGTGCAAGGAGTGGCTCGGCGACCAGCGCAAGCGGTTGAACGCGAGCGATTCCGACGGCCATATCCTCCTGGCCGATCAATACAACCGACTCCTCAGCGACCGCGCCAGCGCGGCCGATATCCTCCGCGAAGCCCTGAAGTCTGACCCCCAGGTCCAAGGGGCAACCGACGCCCTGCGTCGTATGGGGTACCGAAAGTCGATCGAGAACGGCGATTGGTACGACCCCGCCGCCGGCGAGCAGCCATCGTCAAAGCAAGTCGCTCCGGCCGCCATGGCCAACCGACCGCCTGGCTCGCTCAGGGGGATGCGTCCGTCGCAGGTCAGGGCCCAACTGGGCTCGAAACCCGATCGGATCGTGCGTGTCGCGACGCAAGATGAGGCGGTGGAACAATGGATCTATCAAGGAGCTCACGGAACGACAGTCGTCAACTTTCGATGCCCTCGCAACAAAACGCAGGCGGAAGTTATTTCAAACTATTCACTACACTAAAAACCGTATCCCCCTACAAATACACAACTTACTTTCATTCCGGAACCTTTTGTACTCTCTCTACGTCTAAATTTAGTTCTTCCTGAATGCTTGCGCCCATGCAGATTGAATTCTCGTCACCGAATTATTCGGAATTTTCCAAACCCTTGGCATCTTGCGACGTAGTAGAGGTGTCACGCGGGAAAAATGGCCGCACAACCTTGCCGATGGCGCATAATATGCTAGGTTACCGCGACCACTACCTCCCGGAGGTGTGTTGAGGTGAGGGGGAAGGGTGACTGCCCTGATCCCGTCGAGCAATGGTTTTCACCCGATCAACCATTATTGCAAGATTTTTTTCGTCCTTATTCTGATCGGGACAGCTCGGCATGCATTGCAGTCCATCGGGTTTCTTTCGGCATGAGTCGATTCGCCGGGATGGACACCAGGAGATGCGAGATGGCCAAGAAAGAATCGTTACTTCGTCTCCATTCGCGACTGGTTGCTCGTCGCGATGCGCTTCGCAAAGCCTTGACCGGTGATGTGGACGCCTATCGAGAGTATGCCGCGAATGTTGTCGGCGACTCGGTCGATGCGGCGGTCGACACCGCGAATGATGAAATTAGCTCCCAGATCGTCGAGATCGAGAGCCGTGAACTCGGCCAGATTGAGCACGCCCTTCAACGGATCGTTGACGGGGTCTATGGACGTTGCGAATTCTGTGGGGAAAAGATCGCCGAAGT